>JBAWCJ010000381.1:0-5885 GCA_049590215.1 Candidatus Sulfotelmatobacter sp.
TAGGTTTTT
Organism: Candidatus Sulfotelmatobacter sp.; assembly: GCA_049590215.1. Lineage (GTDB taxonomy): Bacteria > Acidobacteriota > Terriglobia > Terriglobales > Acidobacteriaceae > Sulfotelmatobacter. Next base: position 10 of record JBAWCJ010000381.1, read on the forward strand.
CCGGTTGGCGGTAAGCCCGGAGCCCGAGCGAAGATCGCGCGCAGCACCCCGCAAGGGGAGCTGCGATAGCAGGTCAAGCAAGGGTCTAAAAGCGAGCTACTGGCCGAGACGAATGGACCCAACACCACCTCGGAACTCTTATTTTTTGTCCTACGCTCCGCCCTCTTATCGCCCATCCGTTTAGAGTGGTATGTTCCCATGCTTCTTCGGCGGGTTCTTGTCGCGCTTGTTCTCCAGCATGGCTAGAGCCTGAATGAGTTTCTTGCGCGTTTCGCGGGGCTGGATGATGGCGTCAATGAAGCCGCGGTCGGCTGCTACGTAGGGACTGGCGAAGCGGTCGCGGAATTCTTCGATCTTTGTCTGGCGCAATTCCTGGCGATCTTGCGGATTGGCCGCGCCGTCGAGTTCGCGTTTGTACACGATATCGACCGCGCCTTCCGGGCCCATGACGGCGATCTCCGCAGTGGGCCATGCGTAGTTCACATCGGTGCGGATATGTTTTGACGCCATCACGCAATAGGCGCCGCCGTAGGCTTTGCGCGTGATCACCGTGAGCTTCGGCACCGTGGCTTCGGCGAAGGCGTAAAGCAGCTTGGCGCCGTGCTTGATGATGCCGCCGTATTCCTGTGCGGTGCCGGGCAGGAATCCCGGAACGTCTTCGAAGGTAATCAGAGGAATGTTGAAGCAATCGCAGAACCGAACGAAGCGCGCACCCTTGATCGAGGCATTGATGTCGAGCGTTCCCGCCAGCATGGCCGGTTGATTGGCGACGATTCCCACGGAGCGGCCGTCGAGGCGGGCGAATCCGACGACGATGTTTTTCGCGTAGTGCTCCTGCACCTCGAAGAAGTAAGCGTCGTCGACCACGGCGTGGATCACATCCTTCATGTCATAAGGAAGATTCGCCTGTGCAGGCACGATGCTGTCGAGCCCGGCATCAGCTCTGTCGATTGGGTCGGTGCTGGGCTTGCGCGGCGGATCGTCCAGATTGTTCGAAGGCATGAAGCTCAGCAGCTCGCGCACCATCGACAAACACTCGGCGTCGTCGTGGGCGAGAAAGTGCGCCACGCCTGAGGTTTCGTTGTGGGTCATGGCGCCGCCGAGCTGCTCTTTCGTGACTTCCTCGTGTGTCACCGTTTTAATGACATCGGGGCCAGTGATGAACATGTAGGAAGTTTTGTCGACCATGAGGACAAAGTCGGTGATCGCCGGCGAATATACCGCGCCGCCGGCGCAAGGGCCCATGATCGCCGAAATCTGCGGCACAACTCCGCTATATAAAGTGTTACGCAGAAAAATATCGGCATAGCCGGCGAGCGATGCCACGCCTTCCTGAATGCGCGCGCCGCCGGAATCGTTCAATCCGATGAGGGGCGCGCCCATCTTCGCGGCGAGGTCCATGATCTTGACGATCTTTCCAGCGTTGGTCTCTGAAAGCGATCCGCCGAAGACGGTGAAGTCCTGCGCGAAGACGTAGACCGGGCGGCCTTCGATGCGGCCGTAGCCGGTGATGAATCCATCGCCATAGAATTTCTGCTCGGCCATGCCGAAATCGTTACAACGGTGCGTGACCAGTTTGTCGGTTTCTTCGAAGGTGCCGTCATCGAGCAGGAATTCGACGCGCTCCCGCGCCGACATTTTCCCTTCCTTGTGCTGGCGCTCTCGGCGTTTTTCACCTCCGCCCTCTTCGGCGAGCCGGTTGCGCTTCTTCAGTTCTGCAAGCTTTTCTTCGAGATTCATGTGCGGAAGGATTATAGCGGGTGGGAGGAGCGTCGAGCGTGCGCTGGCTGGCTTGTCCGGAGGACCTCACAGCTTGAGAGTCTGCCGCGTGTCAAGCCGAGGGGCGGCGGCAGCCGCCCATGAGGAGGCAGGAGGCCGGATCTAAAGCCTCACTCCAAATCCGATCCCAGTACCTGGTAGCGATACTTCTTCCCGTCCCAGAAAACCACCGATGCGGTCGCTTCGCCTTCGCCCTTTTCTTCCATGTAGACCCCGAGCACGGTCTTCTTTCTAAGCGCCAGCTTTTTTACCGTGAGGGTTTTGAAAGGCAGGTTAATAAGCACGAATTTTGGCTTTGGTTTGTCGGAACGCCAGGCCTCGGGGCCCACACCGTGCACGATCAGCAGACAGATCCCTTTACGCTCGGGATCGTCCGAGGCAAACCCGGAGGTGACTTTGACATTGCCGTAGCCCAGATAGCTGTCAAACGGATCGGTCACGTGAAAAGCGAATTCAGACTGATCCGCCAGAGGATTCTTGCAGCGGGCGGCGATTACAAGATCGTCCACGCCATCGCCGTCGAGATCGCCGACAAACTGTGGCTCGTCGGCCAGCACCGAACAGTTGTCTCCAAATTCTTTGTGAATATACGCATCGGTGACCGTGGGCGAAGGCGTGGTAGCGTGCGCCGGCGGCGGAGGCGGTTGTTTCTTGGCTGCAGCGAACGGAGCAGACACGACAACAAACGCCAGCTCGATAAATAAAGTGCAGTGGGAGAGCAATCGGGAGAACGACATGTCCCTACTCTAGTACCGTTTTCTCCGGGAGGGTATAGACACTAATGGTGACAGATCACTAAAGTAACCACTATTTGCGGAAGTGTTCCCAGCCATGAGGCCGGAGTTCGAATCCCGAGTAGCCTGCCTCGCTCTGATTCATCAGAAATATCTTCTTCAACCGCGTGGTGCGTCCAATCACGGTGATCGGTACTCCGTCGACATGGGATGGAATTCGCTTGCTGCGCGGCGCGGTGAAGAGCAGTTCGTAGTCTTCTCCACCGTGCAGGGCTGATTGCAGATCGACTTCCCGCGCCGGTTTGCCAACGCTGGCCCGTGGAATGGCTTCCGCCTGCAGTTCGGCACCTACGCCGCTTTCTTCACAGATGTGAGCCAGGTCGGTGGAAAGGCCGTCGCTGGTGTCAATCATCGCGGAAGCCAGGCCTTTCTCGCGCAGAATGCGCCCGAGCGCGATCCGCGGCTCGGGAAAGAAATGCCGGCCGTAGTCTCGCGGATTGACCTTGCGCTTTCTCTTGGAATTTTGCCGCATTAGTTGCAGGGCAGCGGCCGAGCCTCCGAGGGCCCCGCTCACATAGATGCGGTCGCCGGGCCGGGCCCCCGATCGCAGGACAGCCTTGTCTTTCGGCACAGTCCCCACGACAACGATATCCGCGAGGATTCCGTTGGGTGACTCCGCCGTGTCGCCGCCCGCGAGGGTCAGGCCGTATCTCTCGCCCAGTCTGATCAGGCTGCGGGTGAAGCGGTTCGCCCAGTTTTGCTGCAGACCGCGCGGCAGAGCGAGCGAGAGAAACGCTGCCACGGGCTCGCCGCCCATAGCAGCAATATCGCTCAATCCCCGCGCCAGACAGCGGTGCCCAACCGACTCCGGAGAATGCCAGTCGCGGCGGAAGTGAATTCCTTCCAGGCTGAAGTCGGTCGTGACCAGGGTGTCGTTATCCAGAGCTCGGCCACGACCTGCGCGCGGAAGAAGTCGCAGCACGGCGCAGTCGTCTCCAATTCCCGTGAGAACGGCGGGGCTGGATCCCGGCTTCGCCAGGCGCCGAACCTGGGCTATCAGCGCTTTCTCGGCAATCACCACGGCAACTACTATAAGCGAGGCTCAACAGCGGCGCTGGCCTTTGCCGCTGGGCATGCAATTCGACGAATCTAAATGCCCCCTGGCATGGGACTAGAAATCGCATGGTCCCTTGGTCAGTGCGGGCTGATGACCATCCGCTCCGGTAATCGGGCGCTGGTTACATTCGATTACCGGCTCTTAAGTAACAGTTAATGACCCTCCGCATCGTTGACAGGGGGAACCCAGTTTGTTACCTTTTACCAGTCATTCACAAAGCCTTTGGCCGAGCAGTGCAGTTAACCTAGGGGCAAGCTGTAAGTTCTGCATCCCGAAGGAATTGCAGACAAGAGGTTTTCGGCTAGGTCCCCGGTTCCGGTAGGTGAAGGGCACGTTAGAAGTCTCCGTTCCCAAGAGGGGAAGCGCAGCCCGAAAAGATCAGGTGTTCGAACAGGCTTTCTGCAACCTCAGAACTTTGCCTGGAATTCCGTCCCTGATCGTTAAACGCGGAAGAACATTTTAAAGCGGAAGAAGGAAGGCATTTGCGAAAACGCTTCTACATACTTTTTGTGGCTCGGGGGGATGACGGGCAGTTGCGCAAGATCCCCATCCCGCTCCATTACCTGTATGTATTCGTTGTGGGCGCCGCCATTGGATTCCTCAGCCTGACCGGCATTGCCAGCTCTTACACCCGCATGCTGCTCAAAGTCTCGCGCTATAACGAGTTGCGGACGGAAAAACAACAACTCAAGGATCGTTACTCCGAACTGGAACAGGTGGCCAAGGAACGCGACGTGCAAGTGGCGTCTCTGGGCTCGATTGCCAGCGAAGTATCGGCGCTCTACGGATTGAAATCGCAGCCTTCACTGGTCACGGCGTCCGAACAACAAATCCAGGACGCCGACGTCAGTTCTTCTCTCGATCAACTGGGCGCTCTGCGCACGTCGGCTCTCAGCGGTGCCACTACGGTTGGCATCAGCCTGGGCATGACTCGTAACGCCACTACGGCCGACTGGTTCCGGGCGAACTCCGCACCGAATCTTTGGCCGGTTGAAGGCCAGGTCACGGCCAGCTTCGGTGAGCGCATCGACCCGTTCAACGGCGAAGGCGCGTTTCACAGCGGAGTGGATATTGGCAGCACTTACGGCCACCCGGTAGTCGCTCCGGCCGATGGCGTGGTCACGTTCGCTGATTTCCTGGGCGGATACGGTAAGGCCATCATGCTCGATCACGGGCACGGCATCTCAACCCGCTATGGCCACCTTTCCGGCTTCGCGGTCACGCCTGGACAGCAAGTTCATCGTGGCGACACGATCGGCTACGTTGGCTCCAGCGGACGGTCCACCGGTCCGCACCTGCACTATGAAGTTCGCATCAACGACACTCCGGTGAATCCTTATAAATACCTCCGCATGACCGTCGCCCAGAGTGGCGGCTTCGAGACCGGCAGCTAAGGCACACCAGTTCTCAGTTCTCAGTTCTCAGTTCTCAGTTTCCCACCCCAGGTTCCCCCACCCCTTGCGCTCTTTCACCTCGCTGGGCTACGTTCATCAGGACGCAAGTTTTCAATTCCGTTTCTCGTAAGCCGCGGGGTTTTACTGAGAACCGAGAACTGAGAACCGAGAACTGCCTTATGTTCTTCCGCTCAGCCCGCGAGGACGTTGCCGCAGTCTTTGAGGCGGACCCTGCCGCCCGCTCCTACTTCGAGGTTGTCTTTCTGTATCCCGGTCTGCATGCGGTATGGGCACATCGCCTGAGCCACTGGCTGTGGGGCCACGGCATGCGCTTTCTGGCGAGGTTCGTTTCGCAGATCGCACGCCTGCTTACCGGCATTGAAATTCATCCAGGCGCGGAGCTTGGCCGGCGTCTGTTTATCGACCACGGCATGGGCACGGTGATCGGCGAGACTGCAATCGTCGGCGACGATGTCACGCTTTACCAGGGTGTGACTCTGGGTGGCACCGGCAAGGAGAAAGGCAAGCGGCATCCTACGGTCGGCAATAATGTATCGATCGGCTCGGGAGCGAAGCTGTTGGGGAACATCACCATTGGAGACAACTGCCGCGTCGGCGCCGGCTCGGTGGTGCTGCGGAACGTGCCCGCCAATTCCACCATCGTGGGCGTGCCCGGACACATCGTGCTGCGCGACGGCAAACGCGTGGTGATTACCGATCCCAAGGACATCCGCGACCCGCTTTCAGACGTGATTATCAAACTGGCTGCGGAGCTGCATGAGTTGCGCGAGCAGTTTCAGCGGCACTCGCACGAAGCTCTGGGCGCGGAGCCTGAAGTGACGATCGATGAGG
>JBAWCJ010000382.1:0-8699 GCA_049590215.1 Candidatus Sulfotelmatobacter sp.
TTCAAATCGATTTACGAATTCTGCGAGAACGTCGATCTGCGGCTGCTCAACAAGCGCGTGCTGGAATCGTTGATTAAGAGCGGAGCGATGGATTCGCTCGGCCGGCGCGCCCAGGTAATGGCCGTGCTCGATCGCGCCATGGAGCGCGCGCAGAAGGCACAGCGCGACGCGGAATCGGGACAGCACGGGCTGTTCGGCGTGTTTCAGCAGGAGTCCGAGGTCAACAACGACCGGTTGCCCGACATCCCGGACTGGGATGAGCAGGCGCGGTTGGCGGCGGAAAAAGAGATTCTCGGCTTCTTTATCAGCGGGCATCCGCTGGAGAAATACAAAGACAAGCTGGCCGATCTGCAGGCGCTGCGCATCGATGAGATTGCCGCGATGACGAGGTCCACCGGCAAGGATGAGACCATCGCGACAGCGGGGATCATCGGCAACGTGCGTGTGCAGAAATCGAAGCGCGGGGAGTTTTATGCGCAGGCCACGCTCGAGGATATGTCCGGCTCAATCGATATGATTGTTTTTCCCGAGGCGTACAAACGTTTGGGCGACAAGGTGAAACTTGAAGTTCCTGTGCTGGTCAGGGCTGGAGTGAGAATCGAAGAAGGAACGAATCCCAAGATCACGGCGGCTGAGATCATGCCGCTGGAAGACGCTAAAGTTCCGCTGCCGCGTGCGATCCGCATACGCGTGCCGCTCGAAACCGCGGGTGAGACGACGGTCGATGATCTGTACACACTTTTCACGCAGCGCAAGGGAGCAGCGCAGGTGTTGTTTGACGTGGAACGTGCCGGGGATTTTATGGTGGTGATGGAAGTAGAAGGTTATAATGTGCTGCCAGATCGAAGCTTCATCGCCCGGGTCGAGCAGTTGTGCGGGCGGGGCAGTGTCCGCGTGATCAATTGAGACAAACCGTATTCATCTAGACATGGAAGCCAGCGATAAGGCGCAGCAGGAACTGGAGCAGATCGAACGCCAGGTGGCGCTGATCGAGGCTTCTGCAGGGCAAAATGACGAGACGCAGCGCCAGCTGGCAAAGCTCCATGAGCGCGTCCATATTCTGCGAGAGGAAATGAAAAGCCTGCAGACAGCCTGGCAAAAGACGGAACTGGCACGGCACCCGCAGCGTCCCCAGGCGCTCGACTATGTCGAACGCGTGTTTACCGACTGGAGCGAGATTCATGGGGACCGCGGGTTCGGCGACGATCCCGCGATTGTTTGCGGGATGGCGCGCTTTCATGGCGAAGAAGTTCTCGTGGTCGGCACGCAAAAAGGGCGGGACATGAAGCAGCGCGTGTACCGCAATTTTGGAACGCCTCATCCTGAGGGGTATCGCAAGGCGCTGCGGGTGATGCAGGTCGCGGAAAAGTTTCGCAAACCCATTTTCACGCTGGTGGATACTGACGGAGCCTACCCGGGAATTCACGCGGAAGAACGTGGACAGGCTGAGGCGATTGCCTACAACTTGCGAGAAATGGCGCGGCTCGAAGTCCCTATCATCGCGACCGTGATTGGGGTTGGCGGCAGCGGGGGGGCGCTGGCGATCGCCGTGGCCGACCGCGTGTTGATGATGGAGAATTCAATTTACTCGGTGATCTCACCCGAGGGCTGTGCGGCCATTATGTGGCGTGACTCCACCAAGAAAGAGTTGGCCGCCGAGGCGATGCGCATTACGGCCACGGATCTCAGCGAGTTGGGCTGCATTGACGATATCGTGCCTGAGCCGGAAGGTGGGGCTCACCGGGATTATGAAGCGGCGGCGAACTTACTTGACGTCAGCCTGCAGAAGCATTTCTCGGAGCTGAAGAAAATCCCGTCGGCAGATTTAATTGCGTCACGATACGACAAGTTCCGCACCATCGCGCAATTCTTCAAGAGCGAATAGTGACTCCGCACTAGCTTTATTTCTTGCCTCTCGTTCCCATATAGGTTCCTCGCGGCTTCGGGCGGGCGATTTGGCGTGCCGAGAGGGCGCTATCGCCGTATAATAATCTGTTTCCTCCAAGTTGAAATTCGGGCGGAATATTTCCAGAAAGATCATCCCGCCCCTAAATCGAAGGAAGGTGTAGGGATGGCCACTACGGATGTTGCGCCTCAGGGTACCGGCGGGCAATTGGGGCGCAAGCGCATCGTCAATGACATGAGCATTCAGGTTGCAACGGTGAATGGCTCTGGCTCTCAAAGTTCAAATACCGTACTGTTGCGTGCGATTTTTCAGATGGGCGTGCCGGTTTCGGGGAAAAACCTTTTTCCCTCAAACATTGCCGGTCTGCCGACCTGGTATACGATTCGCGCTAACAAAGATGGGTACATCGGCCGCAAGAAGGAAATCGATTTCCTGGTGGCCATGAATGCGGAGACCGCGCAGGACGATGTGATGTCGCTGGCGGCGGGAGCTTCCGTGTTGTACGACGAACCGCTGGCCCTTGAGAAGCTGCGCGACGACCTGATTTTTTATTCGGTTCCGTACGACAAGTTGGTGGCAACCGTTTGCCCGGAGGCAAAGCTGCGCAAGCTGGTCAAGAACATGGTGTACGTGGGCGTGGTCGCGCAACTCCTTACCATTGACATGGGCGAGGTCGAGAAGGCGATCCGCAAGCAGTTTGCTGCGAAGGTGAAAGCTGCCACCCTCAACCTGGCTGCGGCTCAGGCTGGATTCGACTATGCCAAGGCCAGCTTGCAAAAGCGCGGAGTGTTCTACATCGAGCGCATGGACAAGACCGCGGGCAAGATCATCATCGACGGCAACTCGGCCGCGGCGCTCGGCTGCATGTTTGCCGGGTGCACCGTGGTCACATGGTATCCCATCACGCCATCGTCTTCGCTGGTAGAGACGTTGATCGATTACATGAAGGAGTACCGCATCGGGCCGGATGGCAAAGCCACTTTTGCGATTGTTCAGGCAGAGGACGAACTGGCTGCGATCGGCATGGTCATCGGCGCCGGCTGGGCGGGAGCACGCAGCATGACTGCGACCGCGGGCCCGGGCATTTCTTTGATGTCAGAGTTTTCCGGCTTGGCTTATTACGCGGAAATTCCGGGCGTGATCTGGGACATTCAGCGCGTTGGTCCTTCCACTGGATTGCCCACGCGCACCTCGCAGGGCGACATTCTTTCCACTGCGTTTCTTTCCCACGGCGATACCAAGAACATCATGCTGATTCCGTGCTCGGCGGCGGAATGTTTCAGCATGGCCTCGGATGCCTTTAACCTGGCCGAGCAGTTCCAGACGCTGGTCTTCGTAATGTCCGATCTTGATCTTGGGATGAACAACTGGATGTCTGATCCCTTCGAGTATCCAACTACGCCGATCAAGCGGGGCAAGGTTCTCAGCAAGGCAGATCTCGACAAGCTGGGAAGCTTTGCCCGATATAAAGATCTGGATGGCGACGGCGTGGGATACCGCACGCTGCCGGGAACGAATCATGCTGCCGCAGCCTACTTTACGCGAGGCAGCGGCCATAACGATAAATCGAACTACAGCGAGCGCCCCGACGATTACGAAAACAACATGGAGCGGCTCAATCGCAAGTTCGAGAGCGCACGCTCTTTTGTGCCTCGCCCGGAGATTCTCAAGGGTACGAACGCAAAAATAGGGATCATTGCCTATGGGACTTCGCATTGGGGAATCATTGAAAGCCGCGACCAATTGCGCAACGAGTATGCGATTGAGACCGACTACTTGCGGCTGCGGGCCTACCCCTTTACACGTGAAGTGCATGAATTTATCGAGCAGCACGATCGCGTCTACGTGGTCGAGCAGAACCGCGATGCGCAGATGCTCAGCCTGCTCAAGCTTGACCTGAAACCGGAACTGACTACGCGGCTGCGGAGCATCAGCCATCTCGACGGGCTGCCGCTCGATGCGCGGTCCGTGACCGACGAATTGAGCACCATGGAGGGCAAGTAAGATGGCGACCACGCCTGCTGAACCTAGATCTCCGGAACCCAAGACAAACCATATCGGCTTGACGGTAATTGATTACAAGGGCGGCAAGACGACCCTGTGCGCCGGCTGCGGCCACAATGCGATTTCCGAGCGCATCATCGAAGCCATGTATGACATGGGAGTGCAGCCTGAGCGCGTCGCGAAGCTGAGCGGGATCGGCTGTTCGTCGAAGAGCCCCGCGTATTTCATGAACCGGTCGCACAGCTTTAACTCTGTGCATGGACGGATGCCGTCGGTTGCCACCGGAGCGATGCTGGCCAATCGCAATCTGATTGCGCTCGGCGTTAGCGGCGACGGCGACACGGCGTCGATCGGCATCGGGCAGTTCGTTCACCTGATGCGCCGCAATCTTCCTCTCATCTACATCATCGAAGACAACGGCGTCTACGGCCTGACCAAGGGCCAGTTCTCGGCCACTGCCGATCTGGGGTCGAAGCTGAAATCGGGCGTGATCAATGATCTTCCACCGATCGATACCTGCGGGCTGGCCATCGAGCTGGGAGCGACGTTTGTCGGACGATCGTTTTCGGGAGACAAGAAGCAGTTGAGCGCCATGCTGAAAGCCGCCATCGCGCACCACGGCACCGTGATGCTCGACGTGGTTTCGCCCTGCGTCACCTTCAACGATCACGAGGGTTCGACCAAATCCTATAAATATGTGAAGGATCACGAGGAGACTTTGCAGGAAATAAGCTTTGTGCCGCACTTCGAAGAAATCGATGTGGAGTACGATCCGGGAACGACGGTCAGCGTAACCATGCACGATGGATCTCATCTGCAACTGCGCAAGCTTGAAGAGGACTATGACCCGACGGATCGCATCGCCGCAATGACCCGTCTGAGTGAAGCTCACGACAAGGGCGAGGTTTTAACCGGACTGTTTTACGTGAACACGAAATCGCCCAGCTTCCTCGATATGCTGAACATGGTGGATGAGCCGCTGGCCACGCTGCCCGAATCTTTGACGCGTCCGGGCAGGGAAGCGCTGGCGGCGGCGATGGAAGAACTCAGGTAAGCGCGGCTCTCGCGCTCGCGGCCTACTTCGGCGCAGTTAGGCTCGCCGGCTCAAGACCCAGACCCGCTCCGTAGTATTGTGCCAGGGCATGTCGTTCGTCTTCCGTGAGCAACCCCGCAATAGTGCGCATGGGCATGTTAATGTCGTTAGCCCGGCTCCCGCTGGCGAACGCTTCCAGCTGGTTCAACACGTATTCGGCGTTCTGGTTGACTAGCAGGGGAGCTCCGGGACGATAGCCGATCGGACCGTGACAAGCCTGGCACGAGGGAATGCCGCGTTCTCCATCTCCAAAAGAAACCAGACGCGATGCCATGGCGGCATGACCGGGGTCGGGCCGCGACTGCGGAAAGATTCGGTTGTCCTGAGGATCGGCAAACGCGGGCAGCTTCGCGTAATAGGCGACCACGTCCGCTACGTCACGAGGCGAAAGCGACTCCGCGATCGGGTTCATCTCGCGGGATAGCCGCTTATGAGATCGAAAATCCTCCAACTGTTTCCAGATTGTTAGCCTATCAATACCTGCCAGGTTCGGCGTGTACCCGACGGCGCTGAAGCCTTCCGCTCCGTGACAATGATCGCAGCGCCTGGCGAGGAGCATCCCACGAAAAGCGTCGCCGCGCGAAGTGGCGGCGAAGGTGTCGGGTGTCCATTCCACGTACGATGGAATTCGATCCGGCGGATTGGCGCGCGCCTGAAGCAGGAGCGCACTGGTGGCCGTCGCGGCAATCAGGGTGACCGCCAGCGTGATCGCCGCGCCCAGTCGCCACCGAAAGCGTCCCGCGCAGGGCGGGGATCCTCTAATGGGTCGCACAAACTCCCCTTTCTTCGGGCTGTAAAGCAGGGAACTGTTCGCGGGGAACTACTTTCAACTCAGACCGCATGGCGTAATGTCCCGGCCCACAAAATTCGCGGCACGGCATTTTATATTCGCCGGGACGCGAGAACTGCAGTTCCGCCTCGCTGATCGTTCCGGGCAAGACCTCAACTTTATAGGCAGTGCCATCGAAGGTAAGCGAGTGGACCGCGTCGGCGCTGGTGATGCGAAGATGAACCGGGACCCCCGCCGGAACCAGAATGCAATGCGGAATGAACAGGTATTGCTCAGCGATCATGCGCACGGTAACCGAGCCATCCGGATCCTGTTCGGTTCCGAGATTATTCTCGACGAACTCTCCCGCCAGGTGGAGTGACAAAGGATCGACGTGGCGCGAGCCCTGCAGCCAACGCACCAGAGGAACGTCGATCTGATAGTAGCGGGTGGCTGGGATCAGGCTCAGAGCCAGCACGGTCAGCAAGAACGTTCGTATCTTTCGCCAGTTCACAATCGGTTTTGCCTTACGACGACTGGGAAGGTCACGAGTTTGCTCGTGCCGTTAGGTCGCTAAGAGTGTACCCGCGCTTCAGCGACTGAGGGAAATCTTTTTGCGCTCGAAATTAAGATCAGGCGAGTTCTTTAAGCACAGCGCTGCAACGCTCGCAGACTGTGGGGTAAGTCTTGTCCTCGCCGACGTGGATCGAGTAATTCCAGCAGCGTTCGCACTTGGCTCCGTCCGCCTTCTTTACCTCGACATGGACCTGCCCTGTGCCGTTGCCCGGACCGGAAACGAGCGTCACGGCGGAGACAATAAAGAGGTAGCGCAGTTCGCCCGCGTAGCGAGTCAGTACCGAATGGACCGGGTCGGGAGCAGCCAAGATAACCTGAGCTTCGAGCCCGGTGCCGATCAGTTTGTTGTTGCGAGCTTCTTCGAGCGCCTTGAGCACCTCGTCGCGCACCGCGCGCAGTGTCGCCCAATCGTCGTCGGACTTGGAATCAGCCTCGGAAGCGATCTCGCGAGGAGAAGGGAACGATGCCAAGTGCACACTTTCCTCGCGTTGCGCGGCGTTCGGCAAATATTGCCAAACCTCTTCGCAGGTAAAGCTCATGATAGGAGCGAGCAGTCGCACCAGCGCCTCGCCGATCCGCCAGATCGCGGTCTGGGCGCTGCGCCGCGCCTCAGACTTGGGCGCGGAAATATAAAGACGATCTTTCAGCACGTCGAGATAAAAGGCGCTCAAGTCAACAATGCAAAAATCGTTCACGCGATGATAGATCTTGTGAAACGCGAACTCGTCATACCAATCCTTTAGGGCAACCGCCAGTCCGGCGGTGCGCCGCAGCATGTACTGGTCGAGAGCTTCCATTTTGTCAAAGGGGACTGCGTCGGTCTTGGGGTCGAAGTCTCCGATGTTGCCGAGGATGTAGCGAAACGTGTTGCGAATCTTGCGGTAGTTTTCCGCGACACGCTGCATCAACTGCTCGGAGCCGACCACGTCTTCGCGAAAGTCAACCGAGGCCACCCAGAGGCGCACCACTTCCGCACCCATGCGATCGGCGATGTCGACCGGGTCAACGTCGTTGCCCCTCGACTTCGACATGGCTTGACCTTTTTCGTCGAGCGTCCATCCCGGCGTGACCACGCCCTTGTAAGGCGGCGTTCCGTGCGTGCCCATGGCGCAGAGCAGGGAAGACTGGAACCAGCCCCGGTATTGATCGCCGCCTTCTAGATACAGATCGGACGGCCAGGGATATGTTGGCTCGTCGGCGATTAATGCGAGATAGCTCGCGCCAGACTCCAGCCACACGTCGAAGATGTCAGTTTCTTTCTCGAACTTGGTACTGCCGCAGTGTGGACACTTAGTTCCTGGAGGAAGAATCGTGTCGGATTCGGACGTGAACCAGGCGTCGGCGCCGGAGCGCGCAAAAAGTTCAACCACTTTGCGATTGATGGCGTGGTCGTTCAGCGGCTTGCCGCAGCTCTCGCATAGGAAAACCGCGATGGGAACGCCCCACACGCGCTGGCGCGAGATGCACCAGTCGGGGCGCGTGGCGATCATGTTCGAGAGACGTTCCTCGCCCCACGCCGGATCCCACTTGACGTGCTTGATCTCTTCGAGGGTGCGGGTGCGCAAGGTGTCGTCCTTCGGTTTCCCGCCGGGCATGGGAGTTTCCATCGAGATGAACCACTGCTCTGTTGCGCGGAAGATCACGGGATTATGACAGCGCCAGCAGTGCGGATAAGAGTGCTCGGTCTTCTCCGCATGCAGTAGAGCGCCGCGGCTCTTGAGCAAGTCGATGATCGGCTGATTCGCTTCCCAGACGCGCTTGCCGGTGTACTCCGGCAGGCCGTTGCGCAGGATTCCTTTTTCGTCGACGTTGCTGGTGGCGTCTAGTCCGTACTTGATTCCGGTGATGAAATCCTCGGCACCGTGGGAGGGCGCGGTGTGCACCACGCCGGTTCCCGTATCCATGGTGACGTATTCGGCCAGCACGCCGAGGATCTTGCGATCGAGAAATGGATGCTGGAAATTCAGATGCTCGAGTTTGCGGCCGGGAAAATGCGCGAGTTCGCGCGGATCTGAAAGATTGCATTTCTCTGCAACATCTTTCGCCAGCTTCGAGGCAACAATGTAAACCTCGCCAGACTCGAGCGCGACATACTCTTCATCGGGATGAAAAGCTACCGCCATGGATGCTGGCAAAGTCCACGGGGTGGTAGTCCAGATGATGGTTGAAACTTTTTTCTCCGCGAGAGCGGCATCAATTCTGGCGGGATCATCGAGCAACGCGTACTTCACCCACACGGTGGGGCTGGTGTGATTTTCGTATTCGACTTCGGCCTCGGCGAGCGCAGTTTCGTCGTGCATGCACCAATAGACGGCGCGCAGACCTTTGTAGACGAATCCGTTTTCGTAAAA
>JBAWCJ010000383.1:0-3040 GCA_049590215.1 Candidatus Sulfotelmatobacter sp.
GATCGCTTCACCACTGGACCTTGCCGTTACCTAATCGAACCGTCGGCTCCGTGTACAATCGTCTACTCGCAGAATGAACGATCTCATTCACAATCACTCCCCACGCAAACTGATCATTGCCATTGACGGGCCGGCGGGCGCGGGTAAGAGCACGATTGCTTCGCGCCTGGCGCGCAAGCTCGGCTACGTCAATCTCGAGAGCGGGGCGATGTACCGCGCCCTGGCGCTGAAAGCCATCGACCACGACATCTCGTTCGACGACGAGCCTACGCTGGTCAAGCTGGCCGAGGAGTCGCGCATTCAACTTGAGCCCACGGTCGGTGGAAATCGAACGCTGCTCGATGGGCGCGATGTTTCCGATCGCATCCGCGAGCGCGATGTGACCGAGGCGGCCTCGCGCGTTTCGGTGCATCCCGGAGTGCGCGCGTGGATGGTCGCGCATCAGCGGGAGATGGGCGCCGGCGGTGGCGTGGTGATGGAAGGCCGCGACATCGGCACGAAAGTTTTTCCCGACGCCGATCTGAAGATTTTTCTCGACGCTGATCCGGTCGTGCGCGAGCAGCGGCGGATGGAGCAGCAGAAGATCAAAGGAGAAGTGGCGGCAAAAGTTGCCGCCGACTTGCGCGAACGCGACCACCGCGACCGCACCCGTGCAACCTCGCCGCTGCAGGCGGCCGCAGACGCGGTGGTCATCGACTCGACGAAGCTGAGCGAGGATGAGGTGCTGGCGCGCGTGGAAGAGTTGGCGGTTTCCCGCCTGAAAAAATAGTTGGCGCTGGTTGCGCTTCCGCCTTGTTGTGCCCTTAGATCCAGATCAAAAAATTTACAGATCGAATCTGTTTAATTCCTTTGAATCAGTGATTTGCGAACTTCGATCTGCGATGGATCTGGCTAAAATCTTGAATCGAAAGAATTTATCCGCAAAATATTGGATTGATTGGGCTTAGCTTTGCCTATTAGTTGTCAAGGAGCCGGTAGAGATTTGGATCCAGTATGAGATGAATCGGGAGTGAGGCGCAAGGTCAGATGTCACAAGGCAGCTGTGCATTTCTTCGTTGAGGTTACGGGGCTGGAGCGTCCCAAGCTGAAAGCAGATTCCTCCTGTCTCGCTTCGCTCGCGCGTCGGAATGACAAAGTCTTAGGGCATGCGAGCGTCATTCCTTCGCTTTACGAATCGCGATTCCCAACTCCCGCAGCTGCTTGTCACTCACCGGCGTGGGCGCATCTACCATTAAATCCACGGCGCGCGCCGTCTTCGGGAATGGAATTACTTCGCGCAGGCTCTCTGCGCCCGCGAGAATCATCACGATGCGGTCGAGGCCCAGCGCGATGCCTCCGTGCGGAGGGGTGCCGTACTCGAGCGCTTCGAGAAAGAATCCGAAACGCGCCCGCGCTTCTTCCTCCGTCATCCCCAAAGCGCGGAAGATTCGGCTCTGCACATCCTGGCGGTGGATACGAATCGAACCTGAGCCCAGTTCAGTGCCGTTCAGTACCACGTCATACGCCAGCGCGCGCACTGCACTCAGCGGCGAGAGCGGATCGTGCAACGCCTCCACTCCCGACTCGAGCTTCGCCATGTCTTCTTCGTGCGGCGAGGTGAAGGGATGATGCGCGGCCATCCAGGTCTTTTCGCCCTCGTCCCACTCGAACATGGGGAAATTCGTGACCCAGAGGAAGCGGAAATCTTTCGCCGCGTCTCCGGTCTTCTTGAAGATTCCGTGCTTTTCAGAATACTTTTGCGCCAAGGCCAGGCGGAGCAGGCCTGCCGAGGCGTAGATTGCAAGTTCCTGCGGCGTCACTTTGCGATTTGCCTGCGGACTGCCTTGTGACGACCCAGTTTGTGCTGACCCAGTTTGCGCTGACCCTGCAACCAGCACGATCAGGTCGCTTTCCTCCATGCCGGTCTTTTTCGCGATCGCGGCCGCAGCTTCAGGAAGCTTGTTGGCGATGCGTTTGAAGTCTTCAAATATTTTTGCTCCGCCCTTGGAGTGGAACATGGGCTTGATGTCATCGCGTTCTTTGCGCGAAAGTTCTCCGACCTTCGGCGTGCGGATCGCAATCACCGGCAGATTCGCGTTGATCGCCAGCTCCTGCAAATTCTCTGGCGTAAGACATTCCCGAACGTCAGTGAATGCCGGCAGGCGCAGGTCCGGCTTATCGATGCCATACAGGCGGATTGCTTCGTCGTAATCCATACGTGCGAACGGCGTCTTGATGGCATGCCCCGCCGCGGCGAATGCCGCGGTCAGAAATCCCTCGACCACTTCCCAGACGCGTTCCGGTTGCGGATACGACATTTCCAGATCGATCTGGGTGAATTCCGGTTGGCGGTCGGCGCGCAGGTCTTCGTCGCGGAAGCAGCGCACGATCTGAAAATATTTATCGAAGCCGGAGATCATCAGGATCTGCTTGAACATCTGCGGCGACTGCGGCAGAGCGTAAAACGTGCCCGGCTGCACGCGGCTGGGCACGAGATAATCGCGCGCGCCTTCCGGCGTTGAGCGCGTCATGAACGGGGTTTCAATTTCGAAAAATCCCTGCGCTGACAAGTAATCGCGGATCGCCTTGGCCACCTTGTGCCGCAGTTCGATGTTGAACTGCATCACTTCGCGCCGGAGGTCGATGTAGCGATATTTCAGCCGCGTTTCTTCATTGGTGAGCGCCGTGTCGGAAGGCAGGAATGGCGGCAGTTTTGACTCGTTCAGAATTCGCAATTCTTCCGCCACCAGTTCCACTTCACCGGTCGCAATATTCTTGTTTACCGTGCTCGGGTCGCGCAGCTTAACCGTGCCGGTTACGGCGATCACGTACTCGTTGCGCAGAGCTTCCGCTTTTTTGTGGATGGACGCGTCTCGCTCGGCATTGATTACCACCTGCGTGACTCCGGTGCGGTCGCGCAGGTCGACAAAAATTAGGCTGCCCAGGTCGCGCCGCTTGTTGACCCATCCCATCAAAGTGGCCTTCTTGCCGGCGTCGGAGGGGCGCAGCGCTCCGCACATGTGCGTTCGTCGTAGATCACCTAGGAAGTCGAGCAAGCTTT
>JBAWCJ010000384.1:0-4302 GCA_049590215.1 Candidatus Sulfotelmatobacter sp.
AACAACCGCCTTTATGTCTCGCTGCTCGAGGCTGACCCCGAAGCCCGCGTCGCCGACAAAGTAATGCCCACCCTTCCTATCTCGATCATGAATGTGATGGACGGGATGCGCGGCAACCAGGAAATGATTGTCAGCGGCGAATCGAATGTGGATGAAACGGCAACGGCTCCGCTGGATTATGTGGTGTCGGGAGTGCAGCTGCTGACGATCACGGTGAAGTGAGCCGGATTGTCATCCCGCAGACAGATTGTCATCCCGAGCGAAGCGAGGGATCTTGGTGTCTGCCGGCGCCAGCAACATGGACGATGGAGGCAAGAACCAAGATCCCTCGCTTCGCTCGGGATGACAGTTTTAATTCCAAGCCACACAATCAAAACAATCCAAGCGCAGCCTTTTCCATGTGCCGGAAACCATCCGTCTGCAGAGCTGCCAGCACCATCAGCGTTCCATTGTATCCCACATGAGTCAGAAAACTTGCGGCCACGGACTTGGTCACCGCCCGCACCGTGGTCAGCACTATGCCAACCATGAAGATGATCAGCACCGCTCCCCAGGAACGCCCGTACTGAAAAAAGTGAATCAGGCCGAAAGGCAGAGCGGTGAGAAGAATTCCCCAGACTGCTCCCATCCGCCGTGCTATCACCGGATAAAGAAATCCGCGAAAGAACAGTTCTTCCATCAACGGTCCCAGGCTCACGGCGAAGGCGGCGGTGAGATAGGCATCGGAAGGATTGGCGAAAAATTGATCGAAGGGCGTCTCTTTCGGCATGGGAAGAAATCGTCCCAGAAAGTCGAGGCTGAGCATGATGACGCCCAAGCCCACTAGACTCACTCCGGCGATGCCAGGCCAGTTCCAGCGAATTCCCTGCCAGAAACGCGTGTGGTATTTCCCCTCGACCAGCAGGATCATATACAGCGCAACCGCCGCATAGGTCAGCAGCTGAGAAAGCAGCGCCAGTACCGGCTTCTGCGCCACTTCAAACCAGCTCTCGTGCGGATAAGCGAACCGGTGCGCTCCCACAACAACCAGGAACTGTACGATAAAAAGTGTGAGCAGCGTCAGGCCGGTGATCTGCAGCACATCCCAGCCGTTCCACACCGGATCTTCGCCAGCTTTCGGAGCAGGTCGGGTCGCAACGCCCGCAACCGGCGGGAATGGTTCGACCATCAACGGGAGCGGCGTTTGCAGCTCACCGTTCAGAGGCGGCGTTTCAAGGTGCGGATTTTCCGGAAATGCCAAGCATGTCCTTTCCCACAACTCAGCGCGGAGCGGTACTGCCTGCCCTATCTGATGCTGCTAACTCAAAATTGTTGCGTGCATTCAGAATTCTACGACACTCGTCGCTGCTGCGCTGGACAGTCCGCATTATTCAAACGATTTTCGGTCAGCAAATACCGCGACCTCCAAAGCGCGACAAAACCTTGGAGGTCGTGGAAGTTGCGAAGACTGCAGCTAGTCGGCGGTCGAGTAAAAGCCTTGTATGCTGGCTCTCGCCAGCACGTGCTCGAACATCGCGCGATACAGTGTCTCGCCATTGGCTGGGAAATTCGGCGGCGACGAGGGCAAGTTAAGCCAAGTGTCGAGAGCGTACACGGTAATGACGTAGTCGTGGACGTACGGGGTGTAGTTGTTGGGCGGGCACGGACCATCGTATTCGGCGCCCAGGTAGAAGTCATTGAAGACCTGCTGGCCGTAAGTGCTTCCGGAAACACCGGCGTTCTCGGGGAGTTCGTTCGTCCTGGGAGAAATGTTGTACATGCCCCAGTGCGTGAACGCGGCCGTCACGTCGTAAAGGGTCACGACGAAACTCTGCGTGCCGAACGGAGCATGCTTCCACGACACCTCAGGCGACTGATCCCCGCCGCCACTAACGTAGCTGCAGTTGCTCGAACCGAGAATCATGCTAAGCGGCAGGTCGCCGCCGTTGGTGAACGTCGTGCTGCTTACCTGGAATTTATGCTGCCAATCCGAGTTGGCGCCGCCTTGCTGAGCAACGGCGGTTAGAGACGCCAACGCGAGGGTCAGCGCGAAGGCCAGACAAACCACGTACTTTTTCATATGGCTCTCCTTATCTTGAGTCAGGTTTCACTGGGGACGAACCTCATCCCGGCGTGGGCCCGGGAAGCCGCGAAATTGGGGAAACCGGAAAGACTGGCGCGGCTTTAGGCGCTATTAAACACCCGTTCTGCCCCGCTGTGAAGAACAAATACTGAAGGAAATCGACGGATTGCGGCTTTGCTGGCGGGTTACAGCCGATGACCCTACGCGCTCCGCTTGCCGTTCCCCGTAAAATACCCCGCCAGCGCCTGGCCGGTATACGACTTCTTCACCCGCGCCACCTGCTCGGGCGTGCCCTGGGCTACGATGCGCCCGCCGTCTTCGCCGCCTTCGGGGCCGAGGTCGATGATCCAGTCGGCGTTGCGGATCACGTCCAGATTGTGTTCGATGATGATGATGGAATTTCCCAGGTCCGTCAGCCGGTGGAGCACGTCGAGCAGCTTCTTTACGTCGTCGAAGTGCAGGCCGGTCGTAGGCTCGTCGAGCAGATAAAGAGTCTTGCCCGTCTGGCGCTTGCTCAACTCGCGGGCCAGCTTGTTGCGCTGGGCTTCGCCTCCCGAGAGAGTTACTGCAGATTGACCGAGATGAATGTAGCCGA
This sequence comes from Candidatus Sulfotelmatobacter sp., assembly GCA_049590215.1. GTDB lineage: Bacteria > Acidobacteriota > Terriglobia > Terriglobales > Acidobacteriaceae > Sulfotelmatobacter. Next base: position 2,658 of record JBAWCJ010000384.1, read on the forward strand.
GGCCCACATCGACCAGCGTTTGCAGCTTCTGTTTTACCTGCGGAATGTTTTCAAGAATCGGCAGCGCGTCGGAAACCGGCATCTCGAGCAGGTCAGCGATCGAGTAGCCGTTGTACTTCACCGCCAGCGTTTCGTAATTGTAGCGGCGTCCGCCGCAAACCTCGCACAGCACGTAAACATCAGGGAGGAAATTCATTTCGATACGGCGCTGGCCCTCACCCTGGCAGGCCTCGCAGCGCCCGCCGGATACGTTGAACGAAAAGCGTCCCGGTTTGTAGCCGCGCTCGCGCGCCTCCGGCAGCATGGCGTAGAGATCGCGAATCGCGGTGAACACTCCGGTATAGGTCGCGGGATTCGAACGCGGCGTGCGCCCGATCGGCGATTGATCGATGCGAATGACTTTGTCGATGTTCTCCGCGCCCATGATCGCTTTGTGCTCGCCCGATTTCTCGCGCGAACGGTAAAGCTGGCGCGCCAGTGATCGGTAGAGAATGTCATTCACCAGCGTGGATTTGCCGGAACCGGAAACTCCGGTCACTACTGTCATCACGCCCAGCGGAAAGGTTACATCGAGATTCTTGAGATTGTTTTCCTTCGCGCCCAGAATCGTCAGCGCCGCGCCATTCTTCTGCCGCCGCTCGGGTCGCATCTCGATCTGCACTTTGCCTGAGATGTAAGCCCCGGTCAGCGAATTCGGCTCGCGCATGATTTCCTCGGGAGTTCCGTGCGCCACGAGGCCTCCGCCATGACGCCCCGCTCCGGGGCCGAGATCGATTACATAATCGGCGCGCCGAATCGTTTCTTCGTCGTGCTCGACCACCAGCACGGTGTTGCCGAGGTCGCGCAGATTCTCGAGCGCCGTCAGCAGCCGGCCGTTGTCGCGATGATGCAGGCCGATCGAAGGCTCATCCAGCACGTAGAGCACGCCGCGCAGCTTCGAGCCGATCTGCGTTGCGAGACGAATGCGCTGGCCTTCGCCTCCAGATAAAGTCGCGGCCGAGCGGTCGAGCGAAATGTAGTTCAGCCCTACTGCATTCAGAAATTGCAGGCGCTCGACGACTTCATGCATGACGCGGCCGGCAATTTTCTCTTCGCGTCCTGCGAGTTTGATGCTCCGCGCCACTTCGAGCGCCCGCGAGATCGGCAACGCCGTGAACTCGGCAATCGACATACCGTTCACTTTCACCGCCAGGCTCTCCGGCCGCAGTCGCCTGCCTTGGCACGCCGGACACTCCGTTGCCGACATGTGATCCATCAGCCAGTCGCGGTAGCCTTCCGAGGTCGATTCCTCTAGATTCTGTTTCAAGTATCCGAAAATTCCGCGGAAGCCGGTCTTGCCCCGGCCCGACTCGCCATTCAACAGCAGGTCCTGAATCTGCTCGGGAAATTTCTCGAATGGCTTGTTCAAGTCAATACCGTGCGCCGCCGCCACAACCTGCAAACTGTGAATGAGCCCCTGCGACGCCGAACCAGGCCCCAGACCGCCCTCCAGCAGCGGCTTCGACCAGTCGGTGATCACTTTTGCGGGATCGAAATCGTAGCGGCTGCCGAGGCCGTGGCACTCCGGACAAGCTCCATACATGCTGTTAAAAGAAAACGACCGCGGCTCGAGTTGCGGCACGCTGATGCCGCAATCCGGACAAGC
>JBAWCJ010000385.1:0-1979 GCA_049590215.1 Candidatus Sulfotelmatobacter sp.
GTTCGCATCTATGCCATGGAACTTGCGCGGGAACTTGGTTTGACCGAAGACGAAACCGAAGCTCTGCGGGCTGCAGCCGTTCTGCATGACATCGGCAAGCTCGCCGTTCCTGAACACATCATCTCCAAACCGGGCAAGCTCACGCCGGAAGAATTCGAGAAGATGAAGATTCATCCCACAGTCGGGGCGGAGATTCTCGAGCAGGTCGACTTTCCTTATCCAGTCGTGCCGATCGTGCGCGCCCATCACGAGAAATGGGACGGCAGCGGCTACCCTAACGGGCTGGCGGGAGAGGCGATTCCGATCGGAGCCCGCATCCTCTCCGCCGTCGACTGCCTGGACGCGCTCGCCTCGGACCGGCAATACCGCAGGGCGGTGCCGCTGCATGAAGCCATGGCCAAAGTTGCTTCCGAAGCCGGATCGGGCTTCGATCCACAAGTGGTCGCAATTCTGCAGCGTCGCTACGTCGAGTGGGAAAAGCTCGCGCGCCTGCAGCCCTTGCAAGTGCCGCCGAAGCTTTCAACCGATATCAAAGTCGAGCGCGGCTTGGCCCCCGCCGCCGGCTTCGCCGACTCTACCGAAGCGCCCCCAACCACGTTACCCGCGGCGGACACTGCAGAACGTCTCGCCCAGGCGCGCCTGCAGGCACAGAGTCTCAGCGACTTCGGCCGCGGACTCAGCGGCTCGCTCACTCTCGATGACGCTCTTTCGCTGCTTTCAGTGCGGCTGAAACGTCTGGTACCGCATGACTCGATGGCGGTTTACCTTCGCAAGAATAATCTCCTGGCTGCGGAGTTTGTCAGCGGCGAGAACTTCCGCCTGTTTTCTTCTTTGCGAATTCCGCTTGGGGAAGGTTTGTCAGGCTGGGTGGCTCAAAATCACAAGCCCATCTTGAACGGCAATCCATCGGTGGAACCGGGATATCTGAACAACCCCACGCAATACAGCACCCTGCGCTCGGCTCTGGCGGTGCCGCTCGAAGGCAGCGCCGACGTAGCCGCCGTGTTGGCCCTCTACCGCGCCCGTGCCGACGCCTTTGCCAGAGATGACCTTCAAGTGCTGGAAACAATAGCCTCCAGCCTAGGAGCCCTCATCGAACAATCCACTGCCCGCAAGGCTGCAGGCACCGCCGCCGGCGCCGACTGATCGACTCGGGCTCGCGCGATTCCATCGCTGCCTCGGCATCAGAACCTGCCCGCCCTTACCTTCTATGGTTCCCCAACTGGGGCCGCGTATTGTCCCGGCTATCTGCCTGGTCTAAAGTCAAAGCAACCATGGGAAGGTTTACGGGTTCGAACACTTTAGGAGGAGTTATGAAGAAGTGGTCAGTTCTGCCCTGCGCGCTGCTGGCATGCGCCTGCATGAACATGAATACGATGGCTGCGGCACAGGCCGCGGCGCCGGTGCCCGCCGGCACCGCCTTGATGGTGAGGCTCGAGACAACCCTCGCGACTTTTAGCAACAAGGCTGGCGACCCCTTCCAGGCGCGCTTGACCCAGGCCGTGGTGCTCAACGGCAAGACGCTGATTCCGGCCGGAACCATGGTCGAAGGCCGCGTAACCAAAGTGGACGAACCGCGCCGCATCGCAGGCAAGCCGACCATCGGAATTCTGCCCGAGGCCATTGTCCTGCCGACCGGCGAACGTTTCTCTCTCGACGCCACGCTGGTTGACACGAACGCCGGAGGCGGCACGGACGTCAATCAGGAAGGCGAGTTCAAGGGATCCGGTCACGACCGCCGCGACCAGATAGAAACCGGCGGCGGCACGGCTGGCGGCATGTTGATCGGCGGCCTGATCGGCGGTCCTCCGGGAATCCTTATCGGCGGAGCGGTGGGCGCGGGTTCAACCGGCGTGCACTGGCTCACTAAACATCGCTCAGCCACGTTGATGGCAGGCACCGAACTTACACTCGAACTCAACCGCCCGCTGGCGCTGTCCACGGCCGTGGCCAGCGCGGGGCCGTAGAGCAGCTCGCCG
>JBAWCJ010000386.1:0-6889 GCA_049590215.1 Candidatus Sulfotelmatobacter sp.
TGCTCCACGGCCTGCCTTCATCGTCGCGAATGTTCGAGCCGCTCTACGCCCGCCTTTCCGATCGCTATCACCTGGTCGCGCCCGATTATCCGGGCTTTGGACACAGCGACTGGCCGGACCCAAAAACCTTCGCATACACCTTCGATCACTACGCCGAGATCATGAATCATTTCACTGAAGCGCTAGGCCTTTCGCGCTACACACTTTACATGCAGGACTACGGAGGCCCCGTGGGCTTCCGCATGATCTTGGCCCATCCCGAGCGCGTCGAGGCTCTCATTGTTCAAGACGCTGTGGCGCATAACGAAGGCCTGGGAGCGAATTGGAAGACACGGCGGGCGTTCTGGGCCGATCGCGCGGCCAACGAAAGCACACTGCGCACCAATCTCCTGTCGCTGCAAGCAACACGAGCCCGGCATGTCGGAAACGATGCGGACGTGGAACGTCATGACCCCGATCTGTGGATCGACGAATTCTATTTTCTGAACCAGCCCGGCCAGGCGCAGATTCAGAGTGACCTGTTCTATGACTATCGAACCAACGTTGACGCCTACCCGAAATGGCAGCAATGGATGCGCAAGACGCAACCGCGCCTGCTGGTCATCTGGGGTAAATATGAACTCTCGTTCGATTCAGGCGAGCCGGAGCGCTACCGCCAGGATGTGCCGAAGGCTGAAGTCCACGTTGTCGACGGCGGTCATTTTGCATTGGACACGGCGGCGGATGAAATTGCCACATTAGTTCGAGATTTTGTCGACTCTTCCCGCGCAGGGTTGCAGGAGCGGCGCGTTGGCTAGGGCCCTATGAGAGTGCCAACCTCGCAACCGTGAATTGAATTGCCTCCGAGCTCTGAAGCGGCTCTCCCAGGGCCGCAGAAGGCGCATCAGTTCACGAAAGCAAAGTTCGTGAGCGAATCTGTGTCGCAGCCACTATTATTGTAAGTTCCTGCTCTCGGGCCAACGTCGAGAGGCGCGGCAAGAAAGGGGTATTGTTGAGCAAGGCGAAGTTAACCAACCGCAAGACGATTCACATCGAATGGGGCGACTGCGATCCTGCTCAGATCGTCCACTACCCTCGCTACTTAGCGTATTTCGACGCTTGCACGACGGCATTGTTCAAGAAGGCCGGCCTTTCCAAGCGGCAGATGCTAAAGACATATGAAATTGTGGGCATTCCAATGGTCGACCTGCGCGCGTCATTCAAGGCGCCATCGCGATTCTCGGACACAGTGATCGTCGAGTCTGAGATAACCGAGTGGCGCCGCAGCAGCTTTTGCGTCCGCCATCGGTTGTTTAACAAGAATGTTTTGGCGGTGGAGTGTTTTGAGATAAGAGTCTGGGCGGTGACCTCGGAAGCCGACCCGGATGAGATTGAGAGCAGACCAGTGCCTCGCGAGGTAATCGAGAAGTTTTCTGCGAATAATGAGCGTGGCGAGGCTCGACAGAGATCACGGGGACAAAGATCGCAGCGAAAGAAATAATGAGCATTCGCACCCAGGTTGGGATTGTGGGAGCCGGACCCGCGGGGCTTGTGTTGTCGCATCTCCTGCATCGACGAGGAATCGATTCGGTTGTGGTCGAAGCTCGAAGTCGACAGCATTGCGAGCAGCGGGTCAGAGCGGGAGTCTTGGAGCAAGGTACCGTTGACCTTCTCATAGAAATGGGTGTGGGCGAGCGAATGAAGCGGGAAGGCCTGATCCATGATGGCGTGGAAATTCGCTTCCGGGAAAAGGGGCATCGCATCGATTTCAAAGCCCTGACAGGGCACGGGATCACAATCTATGCTCAGCAGGAGGTTGTGAAGGACCTCATTGCGGCGCGGCTCGCAGCCGAGGACAAGATTTTCTTTGAAGTTGAGGATGTTACGATTCACGACTTCGATTCCGCAACACCGAAGATACGATTTCGCCACCATGGCGAACCTTCGGAAATTCTTTGCGATTTCATCGCAGGCTGCGATGGCTTTCACGGAGTCTGTCGCCAGAGCATAGAAAAAGCTTTAACCATCCATGAACGGATTTTTCCGTTCGCCTGGCTCGGCATTTTGGCAGCTGCGCCGCCATCTTCCGAAGAACTGATCTATTGCTATCATGATCGCGGGTTCGCCCTGCACAGCATGCGGACTCCGGAGATCACCCGGCTATATCTCCAATGCGCTCCTGATGAAGACCTGGGGCAGTGGTCCGATGAGAGAATCTGGGAAGAGTTACAGACGCGCCTCGCCACTCGCGACGGGCGTAGGCTGACAGAAGGCGCCATCTTGCAAAAAGGCGTTACCGGTATGCGCAGTTTTGTGGCCGACCCGATGCAGTACGGCAGGCTCTATCTGGCTGGGGATGCGGCGCATATCGTCCCTCCGACCGGCGCAAAAGGTCTTAATCTTGCTGTTGCTGACGTTCGGGTCCTGGCTGCTGCATTCGCGGAATTCTATGCTTCTGGAAATCCGCATCTGCTGGACCGTTACTCAGAGACCTGTTTAAGACGAGTATGGCTGGTGCAGCGATTTTCTCTGTGGATGACTTCCATGCTGCATCGGGTCCCGGGGAACGACAGGTTCGAGGAGCACAGGCAGTTGGCCGACCTGGATTACCTGACAAGCTCGCGCGCCGCGGCGCAAAGCTTCGCCGAAAACTACGTAGGACTGCCGATGAGTTGAATCGACGTACAATCGGTAGCATCGGCACGCGCAACGCAGGGGAAGACCACTGAAGCGGCACGGTGAGATAAACATGTCCTCTTCGCTGATTTCGGCTAAAGGCAAACATCCGGGAGAGGCAGTCATCCCCTTCCGGCGGCATGAGCCGGGGAGCCAGCCGGATTCTTACTCTCCCGCGTATCGTGCGACGAGGTTGCGAGCGCCATCCCAGCCGTTGATCTTCTTGCCACATACTCTTTCAGAGGTCACAGGGCCAGTTTTTGGCCACGCCGATATTCATCCCGACGATCAAGACCTGACGGTTCAGCATGCGGGAGAGCCGTTGGGGGAACGCATCATTGTGCGCGGTCGAGTGCTGGATGGCGATGGCCACGCCGTGTCGAATAGCCTGATCGAGATATGGCAGGCAAATGCGGCGGGACGATATGCACATGCGAAAGACGACCATCCCGCGCCGCTCGACGCGAACTTCAGCGGGACGGGACGAACGCTGACTGACGCGGACGGATTCTACAGCTTTGTGACCATCAAGCCAGGCGCGTATCCATGGCGCAATCACGAGAATGCCTGGCGCCCGGCGCATATCCATTTTTCTTTGTTTGGGCCGGCTTTCGTTACGCGGCTGATCACGCAGATGTATTTTCCTGGCGATCCGCTATTTGCTTACGACCCTATTTTGCAGTCGATTCCTGACGAAAAAGCGCGTCAACGCCTGGTTTCGAAATTTGATCTGGAAACGACGAAGCCGGAATGGGCTTTGGGCTATCGTTTCGATATCGTGCTGCGCGGCCGGGAATCAACGCCCTTTGAGAGATAGAGAGAGATCGAGAAGAATAACGATGGACTTCACGCCGACTCCTTCGCAAACAGTGGGTCCTTACCTGCATCTCGGCCTGACAGATGCGCGAAGCATTTCGCGCGTCGCGGGCGATGGAGCGAAGGGCGAACCAGTGTGGCTGACTTTTCGTGTGCTGGATGGAGAAGGAGCGCCTGTTCCCGACGCCATGATAGAAGTGTGGCAGGCAGATTCCGGGGGGAACTACGCGTCCTACGACGGCAGTGTCGACAACGCAGCCTTCCGCGGTTTTGGACGATTGGCAACGGCGGAAGATGGTTCATGCACATTTGAAACGATCAAGCCGGGATGCGTGCCGGGTCCAGGCGGAACGGTTCAGGCGCCGCACATTAACGTTTCGATTCTCGGCCGGGGCATTCTCAAGAAATTGTCGACCCGACTTTACTTCGAAGGGGAGCTGGCCAATGCGGCAGATCCCGTGTTGGCCTTAGTGCCGGAAAATCGGCGCGCGACGTTGTTGGCCAAGCCGGATCCGACTCGCTCCGGTAATTGGATTCTCAATGTCCACCTTCGTGGAAAGAGCGAGACCGTATTTTTCGATGTGTAATCATTTCCAATTCAACGGCAGAACCGAATCGAAGCAACCTTGGACGCGGAGCCGACCATGAGCGGACGATTGATCGAAAGCCTGGCGACTACACCGGTGCTGGCAAAGATGTTTTCCGATGAGTCCGTTCTGCAGGCCATGTTGGACTTCGAAACTGCCCTGGCGCGTGCAGAAGCGCGATGCGGAGTGATTCCGGCTCAAGCTGCAGACGCGGTCACCACTGTTGCCCGACTCAACAATTTTGATATTTGTGCGCTCGCAGACGCCGCGTTTCGCGCGGGGACGCCGGTAATTCCGCTGGTGAAAATGCTGACCGACCAGGTGCGAAAGGCGGACGCGCAGGCGGCGCGATTCGTACACTGGGGAGCCACAAGCCAAGATGTCGCCGACACCGCGATGTCTCTTCTTCTAAAACGAGCAGAGCCGATTTTGATCGGCGATTCGAAGCGCTTGGAAAAATCGCTGGCAGATTTGTCAGAGCGGCACAAGGACAGCGTCATGCTCGGACGAACGCTGCTTCAGCCGGCGCCACCTGTGACCTTCGGACTCAAGGCCGCCGGATGGCTGGCATCGGTCCGCCGTGGAAGGCAGCGCTTGCAGAAGACATTTCGCGCTGCAGCCGTGTTGCAGTTTGGTGGGGCCAGCGGCACCTTGGCATCGCTCGGTAATCGTGGAATTCCCGTCGCTGAAGCTCTGAGCGCAGAGCTTGGATTAGGAAACCCGCCCGCAGCGCCCTGGCACACTCAGCGCGATCAACTCGCCACGCTGATCTGCAATTGCGGAGTGCTGACCGGATCTCTTGGGAAGATGGCGCGGGATATCAGCCTGCTCATGCAGAGCGAGGTGGGTGAGGCAACCGAACCCGGAGGAGAAGGCCGCGGCGGATCGTCGACCATGCCGAACAAGCGCAACCCTACAGCGTGTGCTCTAACACTCGCCGCGGCGCATCGGGTGCCGGGATTGGTTGCATCGTTTCTCTCTGCGATGCTGCAGGAACACGAACGGGGAGTTGGAGGCTGGCAGTCCGAGTGGCCGATCATTGCCGCCGTAGTCCAGTCGACTGGCGTGGCCATCGCCTCGATGGCTGAAGTGGCCGAAGGGGTCTTCGTTGACCCGCAGAAGATGCGCCTCAACATCGAGAGCACGAATGGAGCAGTTTTTTCAGAGCGCGCCATGATGCTGCTTGGAGCAAAGCTGGGGCGAGATGTCGCGTATAAAATTCTCGAGGCCGCGGCGAGGAAAAGCACAGAGGAGAACAGAGATCTCGCTGCCGTTCTCGCCGAGGTCCCTGAGGTGACGATCCATCTCGGTCCTTCTGAGCTCAAGCAACTGGAAGCGCCTGAGCAATATCTTGGGTCCGCTGAGGTCTTTCGGCAAGCTCTGACCTCAGAGTCCGATCGCGAAGACAACGACAAAAACTAGGAGCGACGATTTGCCCTTCGCAACGATTCACGGTACGCGGATGTTCTACCGACTGCAGGGAAACACGGGCCGGCCGGTCCTGATTCTGTCGCACTCGATCAGTACGGACCACGCGATGTGGGATCTTCAGGTAGAAGGGCTGCTTCCGTACTTCCATGTTCTGCGCTATGACACACGGGGCCACGGAGCTTCGGAGGCAACCGCCGGTGAATATTCAGTTGAAATGTTGGGCAAGGATATTCTCGGCATGGCCGACGCGCTGGAACTTTCGCAGTTTGCTTTTTGCGGCTTGTCGCTTGGCGGGGCCATCGGACAGTGGATTGCAGTGCACGCTCCCCAGCGAGTCACCCAGCTGGTGCTGGCCAACACCTCGCCACAGTTCGTCCCGCGGGCCAATTGGGAAACGCGAATTGCAGCGGTACTTAAGGGCGGGATGCAGGCAGTTGTAGATGTGGCGATGCAACGATTCTTCTCTCCGGACACGCTCGCCAAACAAAATCCTCATGTCGCTTCGATCCGGTCGGTCTTTTTAGGAACGGATCCGGTTGGATATCTGGGATGTTGTGCAGCTCTGCGCGACATGAATCACGGGAATCTCATCAAGCAGATTAAGGTTCCAACTCTCGTGATCTCCGGTGAGCGCGATGTGGCGACTCCGTGGAGTGGGCATGCCGAGAGGCTCGCGCAGGAGATTCCCGGAGCAAAAGCACTGCACCTGTCGGCCGCGCATCTTTCTAATATCGAACAACCACACTCCTTTACCACGGCGCTGCTGGAGTTCTTGCTGCCGCGACGGAATACTGATACAGATTCCCTGCAAGCCGGATTCGAAATGCGTCGGGCCGTGCTTGGAGACGCGCATGTCGATAAGGCGATTGCTGCGACGACAGAATTTACTCGCGATTTTCAAGAGTTGATAACCCGTTGCGCTTGGGGAACCATCTGGTGTCGTCCTGAACTGGACGTGCGAACGCGACGGCTGTTGGTGCTGGCAGTGACGGCATCGCTTGGAAGGTGGGAAGAGTTCACCCTCCACCTGCGAGCGGGGTTGGCCAGCGACCTCGAACTATGCGATTTGAAAGAAGTGCTTCTGCAGACCGCCGTTTACGCGGGCGTTCCGGCGGCAAACACCGGGTTTCAAATCGCGGCCGAACAGATCAAGAAGAAGGGTGAGTGAACTAGACTGAGCGTAACCAGCTCTTCTCCATCACTTCATATTGAGCAGCGCAGCCATCGTTTCCACCCCGTCCCAAAGATTCTGCAAGCGCAGGTTCTCATTGGGGGCGTGCTGATTGTCATCGTAATTGGCGATGGGTACCGTGATGGTGCGAGTCTGCGCGGCGCGTTCCATCGCTCCCAGAGGCACGCTCCCTCCCATGGTCGGAAGCAGCACTACATCTTTGCGCGCA
>JBAWCJ010000387.1:0-11799 GCA_049590215.1 Candidatus Sulfotelmatobacter sp.
CCTTCGCCGAACTGGCCTTCGAGTTTATGTTCAGGATTGAACACAAGCACGTGATTGTACTGGCCGTCGGAGACGAAAAGCCGGTCGCCATCATCGATGACCAGGCCGAAAATGCGCCCGAACTTCGCGTCCACTCCATGCTTGATAAACCCGGTGTCTTTGCTCTCGGGGTTGAAGATAAAAACTGCTCCCACCTTGGTATCGGCGACGTATAACAATCCCTTGGAATCGACCGCGAGCCCGTAGGGAGTTCCGAGCTGGTAGCGCGGCTTCGTGGTGGCGCGTTGAGCGGCATCGTCCGAGCTGACGCCGGCCATGCGGTCCATCCACGATTTCTTCTTGACCTCGGGTTTCTCTTTTTCTGGATCCTTCTTCTGGGCGGAAAAATAATCCAGGTACCGCAGCCGCGCGATGGCCGGCGGCTGCGGCCAGACGATGTTGGAAATATCGATTTTCGGCGCCTCTGGGGGCTTGGCTGGGGGCGCCTCCTTCTTTTGGTCGGCAAAAGCCGGGTATCCCCAAGTGGCGGCCAGGAGTATCGTCACCGCCGCTGCATACAGCATCTTGCGCACCGACTTTTCGCGAATCTCAGGCATAGCTATTGCACTCCTTTTGGAATTCCTGGCACAGGACTGGCTCCCGGCGCGGGGCCAAGCTGTTGGCTGGGACCAATCAAGCCCTTGTGACAGCTGTGGCAAAACTCCATGTTGTTGGCCTGATCTTTCACCAGCAGATCGGGCTGCGCCGAAGCGTGCGGCTGGTGGCAGGTCAGGCAATTCAATGGGATCACGACATGGGTCCGATCCTTCGGATCCACAAGATCTGAAACCGGGTGGCGTTCTACGGGATGGCCCAGGCCAAACTCCAGCGGCAGAACCGGCACCTTGGCAAAGTAGTTTTCCAGCAATTTCACCTTGCCGTCGAAGATAGTTACCAGGTGTTCGCCTTCCAGCTTCTGTGGCTTGGCGTCGGGGCCGTGGCACTCCAGGCAGAGCGGATTTGGAGCCTTCGCTCGCAGCAAATGATCGTTATCATTGCCGTGCGGATCGTGGCAGGTGGCGCAGCCCTGCTCGAAGGCCGGCTGGTGCACGTGCAGTTTCTTCCCTTCCTCCGCTTGATCGCTATGGCAGCCAAGGCAAACCGAAACTGCGTCTGGCTTGGGAAACCCCGGCGAGCGCCCTGCGTGCGGATCGTGGCAATCCGTGCAGTCGCCCGCCGCCCCGGGATGCGGCACCTTCGCCTTCTCGATCTGCTCGGCCTTGTCGGAGTGGCAGGTAACGCACAACTCCTTCGCGCTGGCCTGAGTGAGGACAACTTTCCCATCCTTCGCCGGCGCGTGGCAGATATCGCACTGCTTCGACGCGAAAGGATCGTGCAGAAAAGTCTGCATCAGCTTGGGAGACTTCGACTGGTGCGGATTGTGGCAAGTCAGGCAGTCGGCGGTTGCGAAAGGCTGTCCCTGGTGCGCCTTCACCAAACTGGCTTCCTTCACATCGTGACAGTCGACACAGAGCGCGGGCGCGTCCTTGGTCAGATGAAAATCGAATTCGCGCTTGCCGCGTTCCCCTGTCTTGTGCACGGTGTGGCAGGTATCACACCCCACGTCGAGGGCGGCGTGGCGGCTACCGCCATCCGGTACATCCGTTCCCTGCGTGTGGCACGTGAGGCAGAGATTGTCCTTCTTGTCTCCCGAGGTCGCCTTCAATAATTGATTCTTGTTGTCGGAAGTATGCGGATCGTGGCAGGTCAGACAATCGCGAACCGCCGGCGGGTGCACTCTACCCTTGATGTGCGTGGAATCTTTCTGGGCGTGGCAGGTGAGGCAGAGCTTGTAAGGCGTGGCCGTGATCAGCTTTACGTAAGTGTTATCTCTGTTGACCCGGATTTCATGGCAACTCAGGCAGCCCATGGCGATCGCGGAATGGACAAACTTGCCCTTCGTTTTGTTCTCGTGGCAGGTGATGCAGGTCGAGGGATCGGCCTTTGGATCGAGTGGAACCGGATGCTTCGCAGCGGACACACGGCCAGCGGACGCCAGCAACATTATGAAACACCACAGCGCGGTTAGCCTGCGATTCGTGCGGGGATTCAATTGGAATGATTTTAGCGCCACACCCACCACTCCCTACTTCGTTGCTTCTGCACGCTTCCCGCCTTAATTCGCGGCCTGGGTAAATCTCTGCCGGCCCTTCTAATAGGTTGCAAACACGATGGTTGGAATCGAGCCAAGCAGGTCGCGCTGGCTAACTCTTCATCACGATGGGGCTTCTCGCACAGTGGAATGGTCAAAATAACCCAAGTAGCTGTGGGCTCGGCTGACCAAACCTCATCGTTGCTGGCGGCATCGGCATGTGCCGAGTTCCCTCGGAACTCCCGCGCGTTGTGTGACATGGCTCATGAGGGGCTTTGAGCATCCTCAAGCCGACACCACCCACTCGGTGGAACTTCAGCAACTTCATCGAAGGCTCCGGCGATGGCGCGAAACGTGCTTCCTTACTGCTGAAGAGGAAAGATATGGCTCGGATCGTCCACTCTGGACCTTGGAAAATCTGGCAAACCTTGGCTGCGATTAAGACCGGAGTCATCCTGCTGATCCTCGTCGTGATCCTCTCGGCGGCGGGAACGGTGATTTTGCAGCGTCCGGCGACGGAGGCGGATGAGATGCAACGGGCCTATTCGCCGCAAGTGCTCCGCCTGCTCGATGCATTGAGACTAACCGACGTTTTCCATGCCTGGTGGTTCGTGTTGCTGCTGGGTCTGGTCAGCATCAGCATCATTGCCGCCTCCGTCCAGCGTTTCCCCAATGCATGGAGGTATTTCTCGCGTCCCTACAAAAGTCCTGACGAAGCGTTCCGCAAAGCGCTGCCCGGCCATGTGCTGATTCCGATTGAAGATGAAGAGGCGGCTTTGAGCGCTGCTGAGAAGATGTTCCAAAAGGCAGGATTCGCACCGGAGCGAATTGTACGCGCGAACGGCTTTTCTCTTTTTGGTGAGCGTAACCGCCTTTCTGAAATAGCGGTTTACATCGTGCATGCAAGTCTACTTCTCATTTTTCTCGGCGGCATCGTCGATGCGTTATACGGCTGGCGCGCGTTCGTTACGCTGACTCGCGGACAACAGGCGAGCCAGGTGGAACCGCAGAACGGCATCAAACGCAGCCTGCCGTTTGCCATCCGCTGCGACGGCGCTGGGCAGGAGAACTATGCCGATGGCACTCCCAAACGATGGTGGTCCGACCTGGCGGTTCTGAAGGACGGGCAAGTCATCCTGCGCAAGCAGATCGTCGTCAACGATCCCTTGGTTTACGGCGGAATGCGCTTCTATCAGGCGAGCTATGGCAAGACCGGAAAGCTCGACAAACTGGTGCTCACCGCCACGCCGCGAGACGACCGAGATCCCAAAGACATCACGATTGGTCTGGATGAAACTCTTCCGCTGGACGCGGACACAACTATCCGCCTCGCCGAGTTCATCCCCGACTATGTGGTTAGCGATGGCCAGGTTTACGCCCGCTCCAACGAGCTGCAGAATCCTGCGGCCCACCTGGTAGTCGAATCCAGGAAATCAGGCCAGTCCGTCAATGTCTGGCTGCCTCCAATTCCAGGGTTCGAGCAAAATGCATCTTCGCCCTATGCATTCGAAGGCAAGGACATTCAGATGGCCTACTTCACCGGCCTGGAGGTTTCGCACGAACCCGGCCAGTGGGTAGTTTGGGCAGGCGTGGTCGTCATGGGTTTTGGCTTGGCCCTCGTCTTCTATTTCGTGCACATGCGGGTGTGGGCCGTGCCGGTGCGCGATATCAGGGGTCGCCTGGTTCTCTGGATCGGCGGAACAGCAAACAAGAACAAAGATGTGTTTGAGCAGCGCTTTCGCGAACTCGTTGAACAAATCGAATCAGAACTGAAAGTTTCAGCGAAGACGGGCTACGGGGCGCCTGTTCCAGTGTTCGCCGGAAAATAATCCCGCACGGAGGGTGCGTCCATGGCACGAATTGCAACAGTCGAACGGCAACCAGCCCCAGGCAGCGCGCTGGTAGTAATGGTGGGATTGGGCATTGCCTTCCTGCTGTTCATGGCTTTTCTGAACGTGGTCAAGAGCGGCAATCTGCTCAACGATTCCAACTTGCTTTACGCCGCCCTCATTTTCTATACAGGCGCAGGAACGCTTTATCTTGGATTCGGGATCACCGGTACTCCTTCTTACATCCGCTTCGCCTCACTGGCCACATGGGCGGGATTGCTGGCCAACACCGGCGCAGTAGCGCGCCGCTGGTATGAGGCCGGCCATCCGCCTTTCGCCAGCATCTACGAAATGCTGCTCATGTTCGTATGGACTCTGGCCGTGCTGACGCTCGTTGCCGAGAAGAAATTTGGAGTGAAAGTCATTGGCACTGTAACCATGCCGGTCGCGATTGTAGGCGTCGTGCTAATGCAGTTGCTGCGCACCGAGGTTCGTCCGCTGGTGCCCGCTCTGCAATCCACATGGCTGCACGTCCACGTAACGTTAGCCATGCTGGCCTACGCGGCATGCGCGCTCAGCTTCGCCTTGGCCATGATGTTTTTGATCCAGGACAAGATGAAAACCGAAACGTTTCTGGCGGCGACGAGCTTGTTTACTGTCGCTACGTATCTGGGCATCCTGACCAGGTTTGAAAAATGGGGCGGACTCAGCGTAGCGGCCTGGAACCCAGACGAGAAGTCGGAAGTATTCTTGTCCAAGGGCATTCGCCTCTTCGTTGTGATCCCTGATCTCGGCTGGTTGCTCCTTCTGGTGTTGGCAGCGGTAGCGGCACCGCTGGTTCTTTATCTGATCTGGCGCAAGACTCACAATGAGGGACTGCTCGACATGGCCAATCGAGCGGTGTTCCTGAGCATCCTGTTGCAGATACTGGCGGCGGTGTTCTTTGTGCTCCGATCGCGCGACGGCCGTTACGCTTCTCTCGATGCCGACGGTCTGTTCCCCACCAGTCTGTCAGCCAGCCCGTTCATTCTCTCCGGTCTGGTGGGCGCGATCTTTGTGTCGCTGTTGTACCTATTACTGCTCTGGAGGCGTGAAGACTTAGAGCGGATGTTGCCCAGTGCAGACGAACTGGACCGCATCACTTACAAAACCATCGCGATCGCATTTCCCTTACTCACCCTGATGATCGCGGCGGGCGCCTACTGGGCTAATCGCACCTGGGGCTCTTATTGGAGCTGGGATCCAAAAGAGACCTGGGCTGCGATCACTTGGCTGGTGTACGCGGGCTATCTGCATATGCGCATCACTCGTGGATGGCGTGGCCGCCGCGCGGCTTACTTCGCCATCCTGGGCTTTGCTGTTGTGATGTTCACTTTCTTTGGCGTGACTTACTTGCTGCCGGGCATGCACGCTTATGCCTAGCCGCAATCAGTTCGCGGCGAAAGCAACTGGGCCAACGACGGCGTCAGCCCCCACGACTCGGGAGGAGGACCACCGATTGAGTTCCGTGCGCGTCAATTGGCAGCTCAAGGCAATCTTGCCGGTAGGGTTGGTCCTACTGGCAGGCTTGCTGCTCTTTACTCTTGCGACCGTGTCATTACGTGATCCGGAACGCCATGCCGTGCTGATGGTCGCGGGAGCAGGAGCGGTTGCCATCTGTGCCGTGTCAATGTTCGTACTTGCTTATCTGATTCAGCGACCCATGGTCGAATTGCAGGAGAAGATGCAGCAGGTTAGCGAAGGCAACCTGGACGCTGCCGTTACTTTCTCCCAGCGCAACGACGAAATCGGAGACCTCGGCCGCAACTTTAACCACATGATGGAACAACTGCGAGAGAGCCGCGACGAGATTGAGCGCTTGCATCGCACGCAAATGTCTCGCGCCGAGCACCTGGCCACGCTCGGCGAGTTGGCCACAGGTTTAGCCCACGAAATTCGCAACCCCTTGGCCGGCATCGCGGGAGTCATCGAAATCGTAGGCCGCGATTTGCCTTCGACCAGTCCCGCGCGCGCAGTCGTGAAGGATGTTCGCCTGGAGATTACGCGCATCAGCCGCACGCTGACCGACCTTCTGGAAACGGCGAGGCCCCGCCATCCCGAGATTCGTCGCAGTAATCTCAACACCACCGTGGAACATGCCGTGATGCTGGCTCGCCAGCAAGTACTTTCCAGGCCAATCAAGATCGAACTGCGCAAGGACCCCACCCTGCCCGAAGTCGAGCACGACAGCGATCAGGTCCACCAGGTGCTTCTGAATCTGCTCTTGAACGCAGTCCAGGCCATGGAGGGAGCGGGCACGGTACAGGTCGAAGTCGGCTCGCGAGACAACTGCGCCAGCGTGGTTATCAGCGACACCGGCCGCGGCATCTCTCCTCAGAACCTGCCCAACATTTTCCGGCCGTTCTACACCACTAAGGGCGACGGCACCGGTCTTGGCCTCTCACTCGCTCGCCGTATCGTGGAGGATCATCATGGCCGCATCGTAGTGAGCAGCGTGGTGGGCGAAGGGAGCCAGTTCACAGTGTTGTTGCCATTTTATGTTGCTGCTCGCATCGCCGCATCCTGAAATCTCTTGCCCCGTCCCCGACGGGCCATCAAACCACATGGCCTCCCTTTTCGTAGTAAATTAAACACCGATGCCCGCAGAGAAAATTATGATCGTGGATGACGAGCGTCTGGTGCGCTGGTCGCTCCGCCAGAAATGCGAGGAGTGGGGTTATCATGTGATCGAAGCCGATTCCGGGGTCCCTGCGCTCAAACTGGCGCAGCATGAATCGCCCGATCTCGTCCTGCTCGACGTTCGCATGCCTGATCTCACCGGAATCGAAGTCCTCGATCAGCTCAAGAAAAGCGGCGACGCCCGGGCCGTCATCATGATCACTGCCGATCCGCAGCTTGACGATGTCAAAGCCGCGCTCAAGCTAGGCGCGTACGACTTTGTGGGTAAACCGGTCGATTTCGATGAGCTTCATGTCACCATCAAGAACGCACTCGAAGCCACCAGCCTGCGCACAGAGGTCCAGGCTTTGCGAGGTGAGGTGCGCCGCGGAGCCGGTTATGAAAGCGTAGTGAGCGCCTCGCCCAAAATGACCGAGCTCATGAACTTCGTACGCAAGGTTGCGTCCAGCGAAGCCACCACGATCCTGATTCAAGGGGAGAGCGGCACCGGCAAAGATCTCATCGCAAAAGCCATCCACTACGAAAGCTCCCGCCAGCAGAAGCCCTTCGTGGCGATCAACTGCTCCGCCATTCCAGAGACGTTGATGGAAGCCGAGCTCTTCGGTCACGAAAGAGGTGCGTTCACCGATGCCAAGCAGATGAAAAAGGGTCTCTTCGAGGCCGCCGATGGGGGCACACTGTTTCTCGACGAGATCGGCGAACTTTCTCCCCTGCTGCAAGCCAAGCTGCTGCGCGTTCTCGAAGACCAGGTCATCCGGCGTGTGGGCGGGATCAAGGATATGCAGGTGGATGTGCGCGTAATCGCCGCTTCCAACCGTGATCTCGAAAAAGCCGTGCGCGAAGGTGAGTTTCGGCAGGATCTCTATTATCGCCTGGCCATTATTGCGATCTTTATCCCACCGCTTCGCGACAGAAAAGAAGACATTCTGCCCTTAGTGGACTTCTTCATCGATCGCTACAACCGAAGATTCAAGAAGTCGATTCGCGGCATTACCGATGACACCCGCCGCCTGATTCTCAGCCATAACTGGCCCGGCAACGTGCGCGAACTGAAGAACACCATCGAGCGCGGCATGATCCTCGAAGACGAACCACTCTTGCGTCCGTTGTATCTTCCCTTTTCGGTGGGCGAATCAGGCGGTCGCACTTTATTTGAGCGAACTTCGCCCGCCGACGGCGGTCAGACATTGCCCAACGGCCGCACACTGCCGCGGCTTTATATCCCGGAAGGCGGGACATCTTTGGAAGAGGTAGAGCACGCCATGGTCGAGTTGGCCATGCGCCAGGCCAACGGCAACCAGACCCACGCCGCTAAACTGCTCGATATCAGCCGCGACGCTCTGCGCTACAAGCTAAAGAAATTTGGCTTGATCCGCGGCGATGAAGAAGGTGCGCAGACTGGCGTGGCCGAAGATCAATGAGCGTTGCGATGTAAGAAAAACAGGGGGAGCGCCGCGTACCCGCCCTGTAACGTCTGCTTCCAAGGCGTTTACGCGACGGCACAAGTCTCAGAGGCCTTGGTCCGGGTAGATTTTTTCGAACGGGACTCGCCAGCGATATCGAGAACGATCCGCCCATTCACCTTCCCCTTCTTGAGACGATCAAAGATATCGTTAATCGATCCCAGTTGCTGCTCTTCGATCGTCGCCTTCACCTTGCCTTCAGCGGCAAACTGCAACGCCTCCTCCAGGTCCTTGCGGGTGCCTACAATCGAACCCCGCACAGTCTGGCCATTCAGCACCAAGTCGAAGATGGAGACAGGGAATTCACCCGGAGGCAGGCCGTTCAGAACGCAAGTCCCGCCGCGACGAAGCGTCCCGAGCGCTTGTTTGAATGCTGGAAGAGACACAGCTGTGACCAATACACCGTGAGCGCCTCCGATTTGCTTCTGAATGGCTTGCACCACATCTTCTTCCTTCGCATCCACGGTCACTTCGGCGCCCAGCTTGCGGGCCAACTTGAGTTTTTCGGGTCCGATGTCGATGGCGGCAACGTGCAGCCCCATCGCTTTCGCATATTGGATCGCGACGTGCCCGAGCCCGCCCACTCCGGAAATCACAACCCACTCACCGGGACGTGCTTGCGTTTGCTTCAGGCCCTTGTAGGTGGTGACGCCGGCGCAGAGAATCGGCGCAGCGTCAATGAATGACAGTTTGTCAGGAATGCGGCCCAGATAATCTGCCTGACCCAAAGCGAATTCAGCGAACGAGCCATTTACCGTATAGCCCGACATCTGCTGCTCTGGACATAGCGTTTCCCAGCCGGTAAGACAGAACTCACAATGCCCGCAAGCACTATGCAGCCATGCGATTCCGACGCGGTCGCCTTCCTTCAAATGGGTCACGCCCGGTCCCACTTTGGCTACGAACCCAGCTCCCTCGTGACCAGGAATAAAGGGCAGAGTCGGTTTGATCGGCCAATCGCCATCTGCTGCGTGCAGGTCGGTATGGCAGACGCCGCTCGCGACTATTTCGACCAGCACTTCTCCCGGCCCTGGATCCGGAATTGGAACTTCTCGAATCTTCAACGGCTCGCCAAATTTCTCCACAAAAGTCGCCTTCATTGTTTTTGCCATATTATGTCTCCTTCGAAAACCAAGATTGAATGGATTGCCTTCAGTCCTGCGGACTCCGAATCACTTTGTAACGAAATAGCAACCGCAGTATGTGACTTGGCGCACAGGTTTGTGTGCGCAGGCTCTTATCCTTTAGCGTGCTGCTTGGCCCGGTCGATGTATTCCTCGACTTCCCGCTTCTGCGGATAATCCGGATTCCGCCGCAACAGTTCCTCCCAGGCCTGCACGGCTCCCTTGGGATCGAGCTTGCCTTGCCACCGAACCACGCCCAGATTAAACAGAGTTCCCGGATGATCAGGCCGATACTTCAAAGCCGTCTGAAACTCAGCGATGGCTCCGTCAGCGTCTCCCGTGTACCACAGCGAAGTTCCGAGATCGGTGAGCACATCTGCGTTCGTGGGCTGGCTTTTCACGGCGAGTTGGTAGTACTTGACGGCCTCAGGATATTGCCGCCCGTCATAGTAAAGATTCGCCACCTGCACAATCGTGTTGAAGTCATCAGGGCTGGTCTTCAAAGTGGCGAGTAAGGGTGCGACCGCCTGATCCACCATCGCCTTCTGCTGTTCGGGAGTCAGTTGCGCTTGGGTTGACTGACCCTGAGGTGCACCCCCGCCGGTAATGGCAGCTGACGCTTGCGCGGTCTCCGCTAACGGAGAGGCAGAACCGCGAAACAGATAGCCGAGCGCGACTCCCAGTACGAGGCAGAAAACCGCGAGCAGGTATGCCTGAACATCAGTCCAGCCGGCTTTGGAATGCGATGCGTCGTGCTCTAGATTGGCCATGGTATTGGCGTCTCCTTACTGGGATCTGGTGCCGGCAAGCGCCGGTTCAGGCGTTTGCAGGTGGAACAGCCGCTGCACCGCAGTGGTCATCTGTTCCTGTTCCACCTTCTCTGGAAGTTCCTTGAGTTCACGGGCTAAGGAGCCTGCAATTCGCTTCGTCATTTTGCACATGACTGCGTCTAACATTTCGTCCTGGTCCTTGGAAAAAGGCCCGTTCTCCTGTCGGAAGGAATCCAATTCTTGCCGGCAAATCTCGTCCAGCCGCTGGCGCAGAGCGACGATGGTCGGCACCACGCGCTCCGCCATCAGCTTGCGGCGGAAGCCTTGCGCCTCGGCTTCTAGGATCTTTTGTGCATCGGCTGCGGCAGCCTCACGCTCGCCCGCGTTGTAGTCGACCACGTTTTCCAGGTCGTCAAGGTTGTAGAGGAAAACGCCCTTCACTTCGCGGACAGCGGAATCAATGTCGCGAGGCAGAGCGATATCTACGATCACGAGCGGTCGATCTTCACTCTGTCGATCTTCACTCTCACGATGATTGCGGCCGCGAACCAGAATCTCGGCTTCCTCGCGGCTCAGAATCGTGTGCGGACACGAAGTCGAGCTGATGATAATGTCGGCCTCCGCCATGTGCTGCCAGCGCTCTTCAAACGGGATCGCGACTCCACCCAGCTTCGCGGCCAACTCGGCGGCATGCTCGAGCGTACGGTTGATTACTTTGACAGAGCTGGCGCCGTGGTTGAGCAAGCCACGCGCTGAAAGCTCGCTCATCTTGCCCGCGCCCAACAGAAGCACCTTCTTGTTTTCGAGCGTTCCGAAAATCTGGCGCGTGAGTTCCACGGCGGCATATGGAATTGAAACCGCCGCATTGCCAATCGCAGTTTCACTGCGCACCCGCTTCGAGACGCCAAGCGCCTTCTGCATCACAGCATCAAGAAACCGGCCGGTTACCCCAACTTTTTGCGCCTGCTGCCAAGCCTGCTTCACCTGCGAGATCACCTGGGGCTCACCGACCACCATCGAATCAAGGCTGGAAGCGACCCGGAAAATATGCAGAAGAGCCGCTTCATCCAGCAGGCGGTAGAAGTGCTTCCACTCGCACAGCTTCAGCCCATATTCGGAGCCGAGAAGCCGCATCACTGAGTTGGCGGCCAGAGTGACGTCGTTCACCCACAGGAAAAACTCCGTGCGGTTACAGGTGGCCAGCACGATGACTTCTTCAATACCTTCGGCCCGTGACAGCTGCACCAAGGCCTGGTAGCGCCGGTCTTCGCTGATCCAGAAACGCTCGCGCACCCCTACAGGGGCCGTGCGGTAGTTCAAGCCAACAACCATTAAAGTGGGTTCCAATGCTTTGCTCCCGTCCACTCCCTCTCAAGGGCATCTGGTTCGCCAAAGCGCAGCTCGTGGAACGAGTGTGATCACATGTCGTTTCAATGAGTTGCGGGAGCGCTATCGACGCAGTGGAAGATGCGAGAGATTAGGCTGCGGGATATCACGCTTTGCCGGGAGGGTTTTCGCACGCCTAAGAAGTTCTTTCTGATGAGAAAACACCGCTGCCCTAGCGCGAAACCTGCGCTGGCGTAATCTCGTTCAAACCTTTTGCCTTTGGTTCATAGACGCAAAATGGTTCTTCATCGAGATAGTTGCCCGTGGCAGCAAAAGCACGCGCGCGACAACCCATGCAGACATTGCGGAACTCGCAGCAGCCGCACTTCCCTTTCAGATTGTTGACGTCGCGCAGCTGATTGAACACAACCGAGTTTTCCCAGATATCGGCGAACGACTGCTTTTTCAGATCCCCGG
>JBAWCJ010000388.1:0-3238 GCA_049590215.1 Candidatus Sulfotelmatobacter sp.
GCGATGTAGGCACGCTCGAGGCCTACTACGAAGCCAACATGGATATCGTCTCAGTCTCCCCCATCTTCAACCTCTACGATCACGACTGGCCCATCCGCACCCACCAGCGCCAGTACCCGCCCGCCAAATTCGTCTTCGCCGAAAAAGAACGCATGGGCACCGCGCTCGATTCCATCGTCTCCAACGGGTGCATCGTCTCCGGAGGCCTGGTCAAGAACTCCATCCTCTCGCCCGACGTTCGCGTGAACTCCTACTCCGAAGTCGACCAATGCATCCTGTTTTCCCACGTCGCCATCGGACGCCATTGCCGCATCCGCCGCTGCATCATCGACCGCAACGTCCATCTCCCCGAAGGCACCACCATTGGCTACGACACCGAAGCCGACCGCTCCCGCTACTTCGTCACCGATAGCGGCATTACCGTGGTTACCCGTGACTACTCGCTCTTCGAGAATCCCGTCACCGTCGACTATTTCACCACGGAATAACGCAAATACAGGGCCGGATACGGCATGGCCAGCCAGCAAACCCAATCTTCCCTTCCCATACCACGAATCAAGAATCCAAACATTCGCTCCTATTTATCTTATTATCCGATTGACGCTGCATGTCCGCGGGCGCATAATCCCGCCATCGGTCTCCATTGCAAATGTTTGGCGGTTACCGCCAGCGAAAGGCAAACTCTCTGAGTCAACCACCTCGGTCGCGTCTACCCTCGCCACTTGACCGGGAAACCAAGCTTAAGGAACAAGAACCGAAGATAAGTTTCTATAAGGAGCGAATTCAATGAGGCGAACCCGTTTCACCAAGCCCATACCACTGATCGCAGGGCTGCTGTCCGGCCTGCTGGTTGCGATCCTGGCTGTTCCACTCGGCGCCCAACCGGTGCCCAAAGCCCAACCCTATTACGACATTGCCAGGGAAGTCACGCTCAATGGCACCGTGTCGAGTGTGGTCAGCAGACCCAAGGTCGGCGCCCACCTGGAACTCGCAACTTCATCCGGAGCCGTGAATGCCGATCTGGGAAGGTGGGCTTTCATGGGCAAAGGAGCGCTCCACGTCACCGCCGGTGCGCGAGTCGAAGTAACCGGCGTCATGAAGACGTATAAGGACAGGCAAGTCTTCATCGCCCGCACCGTGAAGCTGGGCAGCCAGGTCTATACCATGCGCAATCAGCACGGCATCCCCGTGTCGCCGCAGACCCGTGCGCGTGCCGGACAGAAACCCGCGCCGTTTAACAGCCGCGCCGCCCAGAAAGGGGAGTCCCTATGAACCGCAAACTTTACGCGATCTCGCTCGCCGCTGTTTTCCTGGCGATAAGTTTCTTGACCAGTTGCAGCAGTTCTAGCTCATCCACTCACACTACTCCTCCACCCACGACAACTCCTTTCGCGTTCTATCTGAGCGGGCAGGAAGAGATCAACGAGGGCCCCAACTACTACGCTCTGGCAGGCGCGGTCACCATTGACTCGAGTGGCAACGTCACCGGCGGCGAACAAGACTATAACGACGCTTTTGGAGTCACCTCACCTGAGCCCAGCGGCGACTCGATCACCGGTGGAACTCTCACGATTGACGGTACCGGCCAGGGAACACTCACTCTCATCACGAACAATACGGCCGTGGGCTCCAGCTCGACGCCGGGAACCGAAACCCTTGCCGTGCAGTTTGTGAACGCCGACCACGCCCTCATCACTCAGTTCGATGGGTCGGCAACGTCGAGCGGAAGCATGGACTTGCAGACGCTTTCAGGGACGCCATCCGGCGGCTTTGCCTTCACTATGTCCGGAGTCGATCCCAGCTATGCCCCAATTGCGTTCGGGGGCGTTTTCACACTTCCCAGCGCAGCTACCGATGAAGTGGACGCCAATGATAACGGGACTCTGGTAACCGCAGCGCCGTTGACCGGAAGTCTCGGCGCACCCGATAGTTTCGGGCGCGGCTCTGTCACCAGCAGTCTCGAATATGGCACTACGCCGATCGTGTTCAACTACTACATCGTTGGTCCTGAAGCAATAAGGATCATTGACGTGGATGCAGACGACTCGGCGGTCGGCTCAGCCTACGGCCAGGGCACAAACGCTACAGCCGGCGCCGACACCTCGCTCGTCGCCTCCGTATTCGGAGTCTCCGGCAACCCATGGGGATTTGAATACGCCACAGCCGGCCAGTTCACTACCAACTCCACGAACGGTAGCTTCGCGGGCGTGGGAGAAGAAGCTGAGCTGGAGACTTTCCTGTCAGGCGCGGCTTCCGCGGTCGGCGGCCCCTACTCCATTGCGGCCAATGGATACGGCAGCCTCACCATCGGCGGCTTTGGAGGTGGAGACGTCAGCGCAATGCAGGTTTATGCGACGGACCCAACTCTCGATCTGATGGATCCCAATAACGCAAGCGGAAATCCCGACGTAGGCGGCGCTCTCCTGCTCGACTTCGACGCAGTTCTTGCCGGAGGCACGGGAGTCGTGGTTCCTCAAACCGATACCACAGCGACCGATTTCAACGGCAACTACGCTGCTGGATGGCAGGATCTCAACAATCTTGTCCCCGCCAGCGCATGCTACGGCTGCGAGTTCGATATGATCGCCAATGGAACCATGACCTCGGGTGGCGCACTGAGCCTCTCCGAAGGCGAGGTCAGCGATCCCTTCGAAACGCTGGATGCGGGGGGCGCGTACGGGACAGGAACATTCACCGGAATGCCAACTCCAGATAACACCAACGCCGGGCGCCTTACATTGTTGTCGACCGATCCGGCGCCAGGTGGTTCGCTGACCGCTTCAATCGGCACCAGCCCCTTCACCAGCTTCGACGCGATCATCTATCAGGCCAGCGCCTCACAGTTGTTCTGGCTCGAATATGATTTCGACAGCGTATTCCTCGGCCCCATCGAGGTCCAGGGATCGCTAACCGGATTACCCACAGTGGCGCGTCCGGTCAAAGCCCAGGCGAAGCAGAAACACTGGTAGCCTGTTCCAGAAAAGGGGCACAGCCGCAATAATCCGGCTGTGCCCACAAAATCCCATTCAACTCGTGGCGCACTCCGGGGCGCCACTTCTTTTTTGCCCCAGGAGGGTGCGAGCAACACTTGGTGCGGATAGGGCAACTAAAAACCAAGGTTCTATCGCCTTTCGGCCTGCAGAAAGCACACTCCGAATTCTGTCAAGTAATTTTGCACCGACCGAGTGGGAAGTTCGTGCGCCGGGTTTTATGCGGTGAAAGTCTGAAGCTGCGCGTT
>JBAWCJ010000389.1:0-1815 GCA_049590215.1 Candidatus Sulfotelmatobacter sp.
CTTCGCGGGGTCGACTTCGAGCGCTGTGGCTAGTAGAGAGCGAACGTCACGCATCGACTCTTTGCGCTGGCGGAGACGGATGAAATTCAGAATCTTCGTTGGGTTGACGAGAGCGTATTGGACTTTCTTCGCGAGATTCGCGTCGCTATCCTGGCCGACAGCGACGTGGTTAATATCAGAAATCTTTGCGCCTACGGCGTCGAGACACGCCTTGACAGCAAGCGCGGGGAAACCGCCGAAGTGCTTGTGGCGATTGAGGCGCTCTTCGGCGATGGCGAAGACCACTTCACCGTCATGCACGATCGCCGCAGAGGCGTCGGCATGAAACATGTTTAGGCCCAGAATGAGCATGAACTAGGGTTTGTCCTCTAGGCTTTTTGTTTGCTGCGCGCGAGCATCTTCAATTCGTAGATTTTGGCTTTGATGTGAAAAAACTGTGTGCCCTGGAAACTGCAATAGATCAATCCGGGAACGCCGTCGAGAAATCCGAGACAGAAGACGTATTTGTAGAAAAAGAACAGGAGCGGCGAGCCCGGAAACGCGAAGAATTTCTTGCGCAGCCAGCGGTGACGTTGCGCTTGCGACCCGGAAAGTGATGGAGGCAGTTCCCGCGAGCCAGCTTCGCCTTCGAGCCATACTCTCGCATCCCAGTTGGAATATTCGTCATGCTTGCGGATGTAATGCGAGAGGGACTCAACGTTGTCGTGGAGCAAAGGATGATCCAGCGTTGCTGTCTTGCCTTCGACGACTATGTGTTCGTGGACTTCCATGTCGGCCATGGAGGCGTCCTGCTCTCTGAGGCGGCATTCGAAGCGGCCCTTGCCGCGGCGGAATAGTGAGAGCTTCTCGAAACTGGCGCCGCAGTGGCGAAGTTCACGTCCGAGAAAATGCATGCGGAGGGCGATGTAGTAACCGTCGACGCTGGGATTTTGAATTGCTTGCAAGATTTCGCGCGCCAGCTCGGGAGTCAGCGCTTCATCGGCATCCACCAAGAAGATCCAGTCGTAGGCCAGAGGCAGCGATTCCATCGCCCACTGACGTTTCTTGGGCCAGCCGCCCTGGTAATGGAACTGCACGACGTGTGCGCCGTAGGACTCGGCGATCTGCGCGGTCGCGTCTGTGCTTTGCGAGTCGATGACGTAGACCTCGCCTAGATCACGGAGAGATTCGAGACAGCGGGGCAGATTGCGGGCTTCGTTGCGCGCGGCAACGATTGCAGTCACCGGGAGGAGCGGCGAAGAGCGCCCGTTTCGCATCTGCTTTGGCTCTTCCAGCTTTTGCATCGGGAGTGTGGAGACTCTGAACATATTACCTGACGGGCGCTGGCAGAGCATAGTTGCGCGGGCGTGAACGGCTTTGTGGCAGAACGTTGAGCGCTATTACTCGCGGAAGGCGCAGAAGGCTAGGAGCGATCCACCAAACTCGCGGCGCTGCAGCCAGTGCGGAATCGGACTGCCAAAAGGAATGACCCGGTTTGCGGCGAAGCCGTGCTCCCTTAACACGCGGCGAAAGCCGGTGGCCGCGTAGTCGTTGTGCGAATAATCGAGGAAGGCACACCATCGTTGCTGGAGGATGCGGCCCAGGCGGTGCGTGGCAAGCTGGGCTCGGCGGACGATCGAATTGCGGTTCGCTACCGAGACAACCAGCAGGCCGCCGGGGCGCACCACGCGGGCAAATTCTGTGAGACAAGCAGCGGGGTCGGGAACATACTCGAGAACGCTTGAACAAAGGATTCCATCCAGCGATTGATCGGCGACTGGCAGCTGGGCAATGGTGGCGATGTGCTCGAATCGAAGTTGCGGCGTGGGCTCAATG
>JBAWCJ010000390.1:0-1924 GCA_049590215.1 Candidatus Sulfotelmatobacter sp.
GCGGGCTGTGGCTTCTGGGCAAACGGAGCGGGCGATCGCTCAGGAGGAATGTCTGCTGGAGGCTTCGCGGGCTCAACTTCCGCCGCCGGCAATGACGGCTGATGGGAAATAAACTTGCTCCCCACCCACACCCCGAGGACGAGGGCCGCGGCAAGGATGGGCGCGATAATCCATCGCTTCGAACGTGCTGCCGATGGGCGCGTCTCGACTGCTCTTGCACTAACTGGAACTGGGAGCCGGCTAACCTGAGATTGGAGCCGGCTGAGAATCTCGGTCGCCGTATAGCGCTGCTGCGGATCGATCTGGAGGCACCGTCCCGCGATTTCACGAATCGCTTGCGAAATGGTTTCAGGAACGACCACCGGCTCCCGGGCGAGGTTCTTAACATTCGGCTCGTTCTGGGTGAGGACGGCAACCAGCGTGGCGCCGAGCGACCAGATGTCGGCAGCCGGAGACAGCCCCGCGGTCGCAGCCTCGGGTGCGTCGTACACGCTGCGCGTGCGTGCGTCGCCACGGTCCCCGGACTTGCAAATTCTGTCGGCAGAAATCTTCAACTGGTCGCCGACCGCCATGATGTTCGAGGGCTTGATGCGACCATGGACAAACCCGGACTTGTGAAGATAAGTCAGGGCTTCCGCCGAGGGCCGGAGCATCTCGGAAGCCTCGGAAGCAGAAAGCGGCCGAAGGGGAAGAATCTCCGCCAGATTCTCTTCCGCGTATTCCGTGACGACGTAGAGCAGCCGCATGTCGCCGATCTGGCAGCGTCCGTATTCGAAGATCCGAATCAGGTGGGGATGGGAAAGTTTCGCGGCGTCGGCCCAGAGGGACATCTGATCGCCTTCGCGTGAGTCCGCGGGGATCAGCTTGATGGCGGCCTTCTGTGGCCCCGCGCCGGTTCGGTCCGTAAGAAATACGGCGCCATGGTCCGACCCCCCCAGCCACTGCCGAAGCGGGAACTTTCCGTCCGCTACGCGGCCTTCCCAGTTTTTCCAGAGTTCGCTCAGAGTGCTCATAGGCCAAGACTTGGCGAAGCGCTATTCTATTCCAGCAACGCGGTTGGCGCTGCTGAAATCGCATGGGAAGGGTTCGTCTGCGGCAAAGCCCACGCTCCCGCAGTCCGCGCAATGGGTGCGTGGGAATATGTTAGATTGAAAGACGGGCGGGCGCGTAGCTCAGTTGGTAGAGCAATGCCCTTTTAAGGCATGGGTCGCAGGTTCGAATCCTGCCGCGCTCACCAGGATTTCAAAGCGCTTTGTTGATTTCGGCGGGGCTGATTGCGGGCACCTCGGAGACCCAGAGCAAGCAGACTTTACTTTCTGCGCCATTTGCGGTAACCCCCGCCCAACTTCTCCTGGAATTCCGATTCACATTCTTTCCCGTTGAGACGAGCAATGTCGGTAGCGACCGGCGTAGGGTGTGCCGTCCGATGATAGCGGCACGCACAGTCGACTTGCCAGTCTCGCGCCGAGCTAATCGATTTCTCTGCGTCTCAGCGGACTGCGAGCGCATTTCCTCCTTCTGCTTGAAGGATAGTTCTCGCATAATTAAGGTTTTGCCACAGTCAGGATTAAATTGCGCATCGAGATGGCGCGGAATCGAAGGCCGGATCACCTCCCGCTCATCAGCGGCCCCAGGCCACTTTGCGGCGGATGACAAAGTTGGCGAAAGCCACGACAGCGGCCGCGTTCAACAGGACAAAAGTAAACGCAGCGTCGGCGAATCGGGCCAATGGGTCAGGCTTCAGCCGAACCAGTGCCCATGCGCTTAAACTGTAGAACGCCAATTGCATAACCAATGCTATGCGGTAAACGGGAGCGGGAAGAAAGTAAGAGGTACCGAGCGCAGCGCATAAAGCGAATGGCACGACCAAACGGAGCAGCTTATGACTTACGAATTCAAAACGAATCGGATTGGCGTGAGTCAG
>JBAWCJ010000391.1:0-5181 GCA_049590215.1 Candidatus Sulfotelmatobacter sp.
GCGTTTAACTTCACGCGGTAATATTCGTTCTCGAGAGAATTCTCCGAAACTTTCATTCGATAGTGATCAGGCGCCCCTGCGCCCGGTATCACGTCGTAAACCGCATAGCCGACAGAGGGCGCCTTGGCCAGGAAGATCACTTTGCCGTTCGAGATCTGCGACGTGACTTCATTGTTATCCGGACCAATGACATGCACCTCTTTCGGCATGCCTTCAGGAAAGCCGATACTCGATTCCACCAAATCTTCACGCACGATGTTCAACGGGTTAAAGACCACTACCGGCACACCTTTCGTATCGGTGTCCAGCGCCGCGGCGACAGCTTCGGTAGCGTTGTTGAGCACGCCGGCAAACTGATTCATCGCAATTACGTCATCATTCCAGGCGAACTCGTATGCCTTGGGCGTGGCCGTTCCGGCGGCGATGTCGTGAAAGTGGCCGCCCATGGCCAGCGTCCAGGCATCATTCAAGCGCCCGAGAGGGTACGGGCGTGCTCCCAGCCATTCGGCTACAATCGAAGCCTTCTCCGAGGCGTCGGCCAGTAATTCTTCTTTCCTGATCCAGCGCTTTTGATAAGCCTGGGAAGTCAGCGAGCCGGCCGAATGATTCGTCAGTTCCATTTCGCCCGTATAGCGCGGCAGTCCGGCGGCCTCTGCTGGTGTGATGTCGAGGAACATCTGCTCCGCATTGGTCGAGATCACATGAACCGGCCCGTCGCCAACCTTCACCGGCGGCGCATCGCTACGTTCTTCGTCAGATCCAAGGCCATTAGGTGGCAGGCTCGCCATGCCCTGCGTGACGATCGCTTCCAGACGCGCCACGTCTTTTTCCCGCGGAGCGCCGCCGATGTCACCGGTTCCGTAATAGTGGTAATCGGTGAACACGCCGCTGACTTTGCCGTTCAGTTCGACGCGCGCCGCCCAGTCGCGTTGATGCAGCGCTTGTGCCCGGTCTTGATCGACCCGCGTAAAAGCGCTAAGTTCGTCTCGCAGGCGGACGGATTCTTCGATGTCTCTAGTATCGGAGGCGTGCCCGCTGCCCTGCTCCTGGTCGAGTTTCGCACGCACTGCCTGCAGCTTCTTTTGTATGTCCTGGAGTGCCGCATCGGGCGGTAGCGGAGGCAATGGCTGGCTGAGATCGGTTTCAATGCCGCCGTCATAGGAGCCGGGATTCAGCCCAGCCAGCACGCTCTCGCCATCCGGTCCCACCCACACGCCTACGTTAAAGGGCGTGCCTTCCGGAGTCTTCTCCAACGATTCCGGACCTCCGCGTGGAGCGGAAGATCCCCACACCAACTTCTGCGTTGAGAATCCCTTCACGCCGGAGTGCGCCAGAATGGTCGGCAGCGACGCGGGAAATCCAAAGCAGTCCGGCAGCATGTATTCAGCGCTGGCCTTGCCAAGTTCTTTGCGAAACCAGTCGTTGCCATAGAGGATTTGCCGGATGATGGCCTCGGCGCTGGGCGCATTCACATCGCCTTCTTCCATGGACGAGCCTGCCGGGAACCATCTTCCTTCGTTCACGTACTTCTTCAGTCGGGCGTAATCGGCGGGAAAATATTCCTTCATGAAACGGTAACGATTGGCCCCGCTGAAATTGAAGATGTAATGAGGATATTTATCAATGAGGGTGAAATTATCTTCCATGGTCTTGCGAATATATTCGTTGATGACCTGGGGATACTCCCATCGCCACTCCGTATCGAGGTGGGCATAGCCGACCACATAAAGCGTTGGCTGCTTGCTCAGGTCAGATTTCTCAGTGGTCTGCGCATCCAAGCCAACACCTGGAATCAGCATTACCAGGAAAATAAGCAGTCCGGTGCAGAGCTTTCGTGTCATTGGATTGCCGTCCGACGAAACTCTATCAGGCAGCAGCAGGAAATCCAAAATAATGGTCTTTCAACAAAGACCCTCAACGAGAGCCAAATGTCGCATCCAGTTCTAGCTGCCAAAATGCCGGTTCATCACACGTTCCCAATTTGGGCGATTGCAATCATTTAAGAGCAAGATTGACCAGTTCTTAAATCCGCGATGCTGAATAATACTAATGTGGAAATCGCGAAGCTCACGGTGCGGCACATATTGTCCGTCCGATGCCCCATGTGCCGGGCTAAACCGAAAGAGCCCTGTACTCTCAGCACGGGACATCCGTCCGCCAAAACCCATCTCGCCCGCGGCTTGGCTGCCGCCAAAGTCCCGCCTCCCGCGAACTTCGGCCAGGCAGCTCTGTTATTCGTGAAGTCAATTACTGGTCGTGGCTTTCGCGCACTTTTCCACCAGAAGTAATAGGGCGCGCCTCGAGAGTGAGCACTTCGAGGGGCTCCAGCGTGAAGACGTGCTCCTCACCGGCTTTTAGCGACGCAGGCGGCGTTCCTCGGTCCTGTTTCCACGGGCTGCTCGTAACAAAGCGACGCGGCGCTCCCGGCGGCAGTTCAAAGGCCTGCCCTACGTCAACCGCGAAGCTCTGGCGCTGGTCGCTCGGGTTGCGCAGCGTCAGAATGCCCTTTGTCCTGGACCAGGCCGCCCAGCCGTAAACCTGAAGCTTGCCTGGGTCGCCGCCAATCCAATGCGTGTCTCTCAGTGTTCCCGCATTGCGCCGCGACCAGTTGGCAGCTTCCGCCAGCACGTCCCAATTGTTCTTCGAAAGCAGAGTGTGCGAAATGTACATCTCCTGCAGCTGTGTTCCCGTTCCAAAGTAGTCGTGGATTTCATTCGTGAAGTCATTTCCCGGATCGCTATCGAGGTGCTCGGCCTGGCGCGCATAAATCAGCCCATGCAGCATCAGGGAATTCAGCGGAAACAGCGGCCCCGCCTGCACAATATTCTGATAAGTCTGCCAATCGCGGTACGTGATCCATTTCTCTCGCCGACTCCCCACTCCCGCAAAGCTGTGGTCATCTCCCCCGCGCCAGATCGAATCGGCGTACCGCAACCAGAATGGCGAGGGATAGGTTCCGGTCGTCAGATTCACATACAGGTCCGGCTTCTTCGCCCGCCAGTCCCGAATCAAACTGATGGCCGCTGCAAAGTCGCTGTCGAAACTGCTGCCCGGAAACACGCTGTCGACATTGCCCGTGCCGTCGATCTTGAACTGATCGACACCGTCGCGGATGAAGTCCAGCGACACTTCCCGGAATCTCGCGTAGTACTTCGGTCCCGACAACGCGAACCCTCCTTCGTTCGTCTCGAACCCGTTATTCCGGCCAAAACCGAGTCGCTCCTGTTTCGCTTCGTCGTACCCGCCCCACGGCGAAAGCCACACCCCCATCGCTGCGCCATATGCGTGCGCGGCGCGATTAAGAGGGGCCAGCCCACCGGGAAATCCCGAGTTCATCTGCCAGGTCGAGTGCGGATTGTCCCATCCATCATCCAATAGAAAGGAATCCAGCTTCACTCCGCGCTTGCGGACCAGTTCCGTTCCGAACGCGCCGATCACGTCAAGCACGGCCGCCGCGTCGTACGGCTTGCCAAACCCAATGTCATACCAGGTGTTGTAATGCAGAAATGTCCGGTAGGGATGTGCCCGCTCCCGCTCCACGTAGTTCAGGAAGCCGCGCCGCATTTGTCCTGGAGGCGCCGCTCCAATGACCAGCGAATAATCGACCGATTGTCCTTTTCTGAGCGGCAGTTCTCTCTTCATCCCGCAAATCGCAGTCGCGCCCGCCTGGCATTGCGCCAAGGGGTCTTCAAAACCCAGAAACAAACCTCCGGCCGTCACCGGAGACCCTTTGACGCTCCCAATCACGCGCGCGCCGGGTAGACTGCCATCGAACAAGCGCACTTCGGCGATCGCTTGATCATCATTCAGCGCTGAGATCGTGACCTCCTCGCGAACATAGTTGGAGCCGTCGCGCAGGATCGCGCGCCAGTTGACAGAAATCTTTCCAGTGGGATCGTGCAGCCGAACAAGAATCGCCCGTCCGGCGAAATGTTCAGCGGAGCGCGACGCCGCGGGATCGGCGTGCAGAACTTCGATTCGCGGCCCATCGGCCATTGTCATCTCCGACGCGCGTATGGACGTCCCATCCTTGAAAATCAGAAGAAAGGGATCGCGCGGCAGAGCCACTTCCGATTCCGTCCCGCGGATCACAAATTTCAACCCAGTCAGCTTGCCTCCGCGAACCAACCATTGTGCTTGCATCATCTGGTTCGACAGAGACAGAAGCTGGTTGCGGACTTCCGCCTTTGCCGTGCCCGCAGACGCTCCGTAAAACACGGGAATCTGGCCGGAGCTTTGTCCCATGGCAAGGCCGCCGTTCACCAGCAAACACCAGAGCAGCACAACTCTCAGGCTGGCGGCTCGGTCGAAGCGGGGAGCGGACATAGGTTGCCGTCGTGTCTAAACACCATCCAACGCATGCCGAACAGCGAGAACCAACTGCTCACGCTCAAAGGGCTTCAGGAGTGAGCCTGGAATGTCGCGACACTCCGTTATCACCAGCGTTGGAATCTCTGGAAATCTGTGCCTGACTTCCTTAAGGAATGAGTGTCCATCCATACCGGGATTAACGATGTCACTGGTGATTAGGTCGAACCGTTCGCCTGATTCAAGCAGTTTAAGGGCGTCTACACCACTCGGCACAGACTGGCATCGGAAGCCTTCGGAACCGAGAATCACAGCCATAATTTCACGTATCGGTTCTCCGTCATCCACCACAAGAATCCTGACTTGGTTTTTCATTTCTGGTATTCACCCATCGCAAGAACACGGACCCCGTCAATCCGGTCCCTAGCTGATCGTCAATCCATTGCGAGGGACAGCGCAAGCGCGGAGCACGGGTTCAGACGATCGTCACTTCCACTCCGGACTTCTTCAGCGCGATCAGGTCCGCCTTCGGAATACCTTCGTCGGTGATGACGTGTTGCAGCGCCGAGGGCGGGGCAATCAGTGAAAGACTCCGCTTGCCAAACTTGCTCGAATCACAAGTCGCCACTGCGATTTGCGAAATCTCGATCATGGCGCGGTTTACCTTCGCTTCCAGCAGATTGGGTGTACTCAGTCCATACTGCACATCGAATCCGTCGACCCCCAGAAAAAGAATGTCCGCATTAAGCTTGTGCAGCGTCTCCTCCGCAATCGGCCCCACCAGAGAAAACGAATTCTTTCTGAGATTGCCGCCGGTCAGGATCACTTCCACAGCGGACCCTGAAAGTTCGGCAGCGATATTCACTGCATTCG
>JBAWCJ010000392.1:0-2148 GCA_049590215.1 Candidatus Sulfotelmatobacter sp.
GGCTTCGAGTGGATCGATTGCAACGACAATCTGACCAGCACAATTTCGCTGCTGCGCAAGAGCGAATCTCCCAAAGACACCGTTCTCATCGTCTGTAACTTCACACCGATCGTCCGTGTGGGCTATCGCGTTGGCGTTCCCGAAGGCGGCTACTGGCGCGAGGTGCTGAACAGCGACGCTTCGGAATACGGCGGCACCGGTGTCGGCAATCTCGGCGGAGTGAACGCCGAGGACGAACCGGCCCACGGCCGCCCGCATTCGCTCAAGCTCACCCTGCCGCCGCTCTCGGCGCTGTTTCTCAAGAGAGCCTAAGCACGATCACGATAAAGAGCAACTCGATGAGTGATATAGGTCGTTTACGCCAACCGTCCATCGGTGCTCCCTGCTCTCAGAACACGTGGAACGCCAAGTTGCTTCGCAACGTCCCGCTCGGGGTTGTGACTTCGACTGTGCCCGTCGTTGCGCCAGCAGGAACGGTCGCCGTGATCTCGGTTGCTGAAACCACGGTGAAGCTCGCCGACGCGCCGTTAAATGTGACTGATGTTGCGCCGGTCAGTTCCGTCCCTAAAATTCGCACACATTGTCCCACTTCTCGGGACGTAGGCACGGTTATCACGAATGGGCCAAGGCCCTCTGACAGTATGTAGACCGTACCGCAGCCGACGCTCTTGCAAATGCTGTTCCCGCCTGCGGAGGTGGTGCCATAGAAGTTGCCGTTCGTGGCTTGCATTAGCCCTCGCGCGTCTGAACCGTCGGTACCGACGAACTGATGCAGCACCGCAAGCGTCCCGCCGAGGGTGATTTTGAAGAGTGTGCCACATCCGTTAAGCGAGGGGCAGTTGGTGCTGCTTCCACCTGCCGCGGCTGTAGCGTAGAGGTTGCCGTCCGTGGCTTGTATCGGCACCCCTACCGGAGCAATGCCATCCGCACAAGCAGCCTGCGAACAGAAATTATAAAGTGTGGTTAGTACGCCGCCCGGCGTGATTCTGAAGAGCGTGCCGCAGCCTTTTGGGCACAGGTCGTTAGTGACGCCCCCGACCGTTGTGACCCCATAGAAGTTTCCATCGGTCGCTTGCACTAATCCTGTCGGTAGGGAGCCGTCCGCACAAGCCGCTTGCGAGCAGAAGCGGTAGAGGGTGGTCAGGGTGCCATCTGGCGTGATCTTGAAGACTGTGCCGCAGTCGTCACCACTTGCGCAGTTGGCGCCGTTTCCGTTTCCGTTAGTCGTTCCGTAGAAGTTCCCGTCCGTGCCTTGCACCAGCGAATCCGGCCCTGCGCCGTCCGCACACTCAGCCTGCGAACAGAAGTTGTAAATTGTCGTCAGAGTGTCATCCTGGGTCATCTTGAATACCGCGCCGCAACCGAGGGGACAATTCGGGCCAGTACCAGCCCCACCACCCTCGACCACACCGTAGAAGTTCGCGTCTCTGGCCTGCAGCAACCCCGCCGGGGAAGATCCGTCGGCCAGATCGAAGCTGTGCAACGTCCACAACGTTCCACTTAAGGCCATCGTAAAGACCGTGCCGCAGTCGCCGCTGGGGCAACCGGTGCCCCCGAGGGAAGTTACACCATACAGGTCTCCATCTTCGCCTTGCATTAACCCTGTCTGTGGGAACCGACCGTCAGCGCATTCAGGTCGCGAACAGAAGCGGCGCAGCCCGGTCAACCCGCCCTCTGGGGTGATCTTGAATATTGTGCCGCCGGCGTCCGCCCCGCCTCCGCTTGCCGTCCCGTATAAGTTTCCATCGAGTCCTTGGACGAGCGGCGCGCTGGGAGCGGACCCGTCAAGCCCGTTGAAGGACCCGAGTGTCGTGAAGGTAGTGGGGCTAATCGCCACGCCGGAGATGAACGCGGTGTGATCTCCGGAGGCCAGACCAACAAACTTAAGCGTTTGATTGCCGCCTGTGCTGACAGTGAACGTCGCCCTTTGGAGCGTGAACTTGGTGAAACTTGTCAACGTCCATGTGCCGATCACTTTGTCGCCAATCAGCGCCTGGATGGTCTGGTTGCCGTCAAAGCCGCCGTTGTAATAGCGCGAACCGAGGTAGAAACTGAGAGTGTATGTTCCACCGGCGCTGAAGCCTCCGATCGTCTGCCACAGCGCGGCGCTGTTGTTCTGCAAGAACGCTGCCTGGGTGAACGGAAGTC
>JBAWCJ010000393.1:0-7549 GCA_049590215.1 Candidatus Sulfotelmatobacter sp.
ACGCCGCGGGCTCCTACGAGGAACGCGCGACCGGAGTCGCCACGCTGGTCAGCGGAACGACGTACACCTGCTCCGCAATTATCCATTACTCGTGGCTGTTGGATACCCCGACAACAGATACGGTAAGCTTCACGGGAAGCGCAACGATCTATTATGGGTATGAGGTCACTGCGACCAATGGAACTGCAACTCTTGTGCAGCCAATCGAGTCGCGCGGAAGCGTTCCCGATATTCCGTCACGCAAGGGCGTGCCGGCCAGTGGCGCAACTACGACGGTCGACGTCAGCGTAACTCTCTGAGAACGTCTCAAACCTGGCGGGGCAGCCCAATGCTGCCCCGCACCGTTCTTTGTCTTGAGTACAGAGGTGAGGTGACAACACCCGCCGTCTGCGAGACGCAGCTTCACTTATCCTGATTGGAACGGCCCGGTGCATCCCAGCAGGCGGCGGGTTATGATGCTTGTGGGCAGTGGCGATGAACTCAGAGCTTGATCGCGCGTCCGCGCATTTCGCGTTCTGCATCGCGGCTGTGTGTACAGTGCTCTTGCTGACTCCCGTCGCGCTTCCAGTCGCCCAGACCACGGACTCTGCCCAACCGTCGAAGTCGATGCTGGGACAGATTTCCGGGCGCGTTTGCCGCTCCGACACTGGCGAATCCATTCCCAAGGCGGAGGTCGAACTCTACCCTGCCGATCCCGACACCGCGAAAGCCGCCGGTGCGGAGCGGATTGTGCGCAGCGGCCCGGACGGTACATTTGTGTTTATAGATCTTCCAGCGGGCAGCTTTGGGATATCGGTCTGGCGCAACGGATTTGTAGAAGTCTTGCCGAGTGAAGTCGAGCATGGTCGATTCGTTACGCTCCGCCCGGGACAGAGATTGGATAGCGTAACCCTGCGCCTTCGCCCCACGGGAGTGATCGCCGGGCAGATCTCTGACGAAGACCGGGAGGCGGTTCAGGGCCTTGAGGTCATGGCTCTGCGCATCAAGTTTCAGCCGGGGGGACGAAAACAGGTTTCCCGCTTCGGTCGAACAGTCACTGACGACCTGGGCAACTTCCGCATAGCGAATCTTCCACCCGGTTCTTACTATGTGAGCGCGGGAGGTTTGATCGAGCATCCGATGGGGGCAAGTGGGCTCAAGCAGGGTCCGGCGGGCGGCATGCAATATCGCAACACGTTTTATCCGGGAACGCCGGCGATGGATGAAGCGCAGGTCGTGAAGCTCGGACCCGAGGCGAGCGCCAACGACATCCGATTCACCGTACCGACCGAGGGAAACTACGCCATCACAGGCAAGGTGATCTCCGCGGAGGCGCGCCCAGCGCTTAAAGGCGCCGAGGTCAGCTGCGAGAGAGTGGACGCGGCGGTGTACACATTTGGGCCTGTTGGCGACAACGTGCAAGTGGAGGCCGATCATTCCTTCAAGTGTTCGTCTCTGGCTCCCGGTGACTACAGGCTCAAAGTGAAAACAGTCGACACCGCGGGTGTCGAGCACGAACTGGGTTTTGCATCGGTTCGCGTCGTGGACTCGAACGTGAATGCCGACATCGAAATTGGACGCGCTGCTGAAGTGCGCGGGGGTGTCGAGACGCCCGCGGGTCTTTCCCCGGAGGGAAAACGTATTACGCTCGAAACCTTCTGGTCGGGC
Source organism: Candidatus Sulfotelmatobacter sp. (assembly GCA_049590215.1). Taxonomy (GTDB): domain Bacteria; phylum Acidobacteriota; class Terriglobia; order Terriglobales; family Acidobacteriaceae; genus Sulfotelmatobacter. The sequence continues at coordinate 1,648 of JBAWCJ010000393.1, forward strand.
TTCCATCTTCTGTATCAAGCTCCGGGCATCGATGCTGGCGGACGATTCGTCATCACCAACATACCGCCCGGCGAATTCACTTTTACTGTTTCAGATGCTCACGGGGAAGAATCTGTTTACGTAAAGAAGGCGATCTGCGGCGGTCGGGATTATGCGTCCCGCGAGTTGACGTTGGCGGTTGGGACCAGCCTCGACTGCGATGTCACGCTGGCGAACGACACGGGCACGATTCAAGGAAAGGTAACGGAGGGTGAGAAACCGGCTCGCGGGCGGGTCGTTGCTTTGATTCCGGAGTCGAAGGAGTTGCGCCGGATTCCGCGCTGCACCCTCACAGCCCGCACGGATGTTGCCGGTCAATACAAAATTGCAGGCGTAATCCCCGGGGAATATCTGCTGTTTGCCGTCCGGCCGAGCGCCGACGACGCATACTTCGCCGTCGACTTTCCAGAGGACCACGCGGACATCGCTGAGCACGTCAAGGTCGACCCCAGCACAACCCAGGCAGTGAACTTGAAGTCTTCCAAAGTTGAGCAGTGAGGTTACGATCGCGGCCCGATCCTCGCCGGAGCGTGCAGGCTCTACAAGTCGGCCTCACAGATCACCTCTGCGCCGGAGGTTGCGCAAGGTCATGGCGACGGCCACGGTGCCGATTGCGATAAAGAGGCAGGCGCTGGTGATCCACGCCGGGTACAACTGCCGGGGCGGAGCGAAGGACGCAGTCAGGAAAAAGAATGGATTCAGATACATCGGAATGCGGATGTTCAGCGGGATGCTGTACCAACCTCCCCCAGTAACAACTCCCTGGCCACGCTGCACGCTTTCATGCATCGTCAGGCGTACAAAGAAGACGATAGCGGTCACCACGCTTATGGCAACGACCGTGACATAAGTCACGGCAGTGGCGTGGACGCTGCGCTGGAACGCTGACGAGCAATAAAGACCGATCGCGCTCATGCAGGCCAGAATGATAACCGTGGTCAACGTGGCGCTGAACACTTCCCACGGGCCGACGCCGCCAAACGCAAAGGCCATGCTCAGCACCGGCAGGCTTGTAACCAGAAGCAGCAGGACAAACAGCAGCGAAGAAACAAACTTGCCCCACCAGATTTGCCAGGAAGTCAGCAACGATGTGAGCAAACCGGCGAGGGTGCGTTGCTCTTTTTCAATAGTGATGGAGCCGGCGCTGAAGATGGGCACCAGCAGCAACAACAGACCCAGTTGCGAGTATGCGAGGGTTAAGAATAGAACCACGCCCACGGTTGAACCCTGAATGCCGGTCCCGCGGCCTTCGCTGGTCGTCAAGAAGTAGGCGAAGGTCACAACCGCGCCCAGAACAATCAGGTAGAGCGAGGGCAGCAGCCAACCGCGCCGTTCCCGCATGCGCTGCCGCAGTTCTTTTCGGATCATTGGGTTCATGGGCGTTTCTCCCGGAAGACCATTCGATATCGTTCCTCGAGGCCGAGTGCGCGATGATCGAAGCGAAGGATGTTCGCTCCCGCCATCACCAGCGCACGCAGCAGCGCGGCGGCCTGTTCGTCTGCGCCAGTGATCTCGACCACCAACCGGTCTGCGCTGGATTCCAGGGTACGCGCGCCCGCAATTGAGCCGACAACGGCTACCGCGGGAGCGCTGTCGCCGATCAGCTCGATTTCGTAAATTCGCACTGGATCCTGGGGCGCGCGCAATTGCAGAACCGAGTGGCCTTCGGCATCGGTCGCATTGCGGCCTCCGCCAATCAGGGCGATCTGCGTGCAAATGTCTTCCAGGTCGCTGAGAATATGCGACGAGATGAGGATAGTGATGCCCTCGGCCTGCAAGCGTTTAAGTTGCTCGCGCAATTCGATGCGAGCGAGAGGATCGAGGCCGGTGGCCGGTTCGTCCAGCAACAACACCTTGGGGTCGTGCAGCAAAGTTTTTGCGAGAACCAGGCGCTGCTTCATGCCGAAGGAGAGTTGCTCCACAGAGGTTTCGCTGCGATCGGCGAGTCCGGAGCGTTGCAGCGCGCGATCGACGGCGGCCCGGTTGCGCGCGCCTCTGAGCTGGAACGCGTCAGCAAAGAACTCCAGGAATTCGCGCACGCTCATGTCCTGGTAGACGCCGGGCTGATCGGGCAGGTAGCCGATCAGGCGCTTCACCTCGCGAGTCTGTACGTTCACGTTCAGGCCATCAATCTGAGCCGTGCCGCTGTCCATCGGGAGCAGCGTCGAAAGCACTTTCATCAGCGTGGTCTTACCGGCGCCGTTCGGGCCGACCAGTCCGAACAATTCTCCGGCGCCCACGTGCAAGGTGAAGCCGTCGAGCGCGCGCGTGCCGTTAAAACTCTTGCGCATTTGTTCGACGTCGATCATAGCTGCTCCAACATCATGGCTGCTCCAAAGCAACAATAATGAGCGAATGAACGCTGGTCTGAGGCGTAACGCTCAACTCGACCGGCAGCGCCGGTCCGTCGCTGAGTCCGGCGAACACGCGCCCCCAGCCGACGAGGGGCAAGCTGGCGGAGAGCACGGCTTCTTGTAACGTCTGCTTGCTGGGATCATAGCTCGGGAGGAAGACGGGCTGCCGCCCATCTTCCGCGCGGATTCGTTTCGGCTTGATCGTGTCCAATTGAATTTCTTCGCCCGGCCCAAGCACGGGCAGTACGTATAAAGCGTTTCCCGGGTAATCCACGTACACAGCGTCTGCAAAACGCTGGCCGGTATCGTTGCGCAGCCGATTGGGTGCTACAAAGTGCAGGGTTCCAGAAAATTCGCGCATACCCTGCAGGTTCAGGTCATCGAACGACCATTTCAACATTGGCAACTCAACCTGGCTTGGCGGACCCAGGTGAATGTCGTAGGCGCGGCGCTGTTGCGTTGCCTGGCGGTTCATTTCCGTCCAGATTTGGCTATTGGTTTCGTCTTCCGCGAAATTGGAAGAGGTGAACACGGCAGGGTCGGCGATTGAAACCAGGACGTCGCGGCGGTCAGGGGCGGAGACACGCAGATTGTAATCGGCCACGGCCAGCGGGCTTCGCGAGTCGAGGTAATAGGTAGCCAGATTGTCCAAACGAAAATTCTTCGGACGACGGCTGGCGCTGGAAAAATAGAAGCCCCCGGCAAACAGCAGAGCCAGCACGCACATGCTGATCCAGCCGAGCTCTAGACGGCGCAAGCGCCGCAACACGGCAAAGTTCAACAGACCGATCATGACGATGTAAACCGTCAGCCAGATCAGCAGCCAGCTCAGCCGCGGAAAATCGAAAGCGGTGGCGAAGCGGCGGCTCAGCCAGCCCACCTGGTTCGAGTTCCACGCGTAGGTTTGATCGAGGACGCCACGCAGATTCTGGCCGACGAAAGCGGTGCCCAGGTCGTTCGCACTTAGTCCGGAAACTCGAAGAAGCCTGCCTTTACCCACGGCCTCACCGTTAGGCGGTGCCGGCCCATGGCGATAGGCAGAAAGAAAGCCGGGATCCGCGATCTCGTCTTCGAGCAGGACCAGGCGTCCGCCACGGCGCAAGAATCCTTCCAGAGCGTCGCGCTGCGCCTGGGTGAAGCCTGCCGTCGGCCTTGCCAGCACAATGGCCCGGCATGCCGAATAGGCCCACCAATGGTCACGCGGGTCGTTCACGATTTCGAATTTAGCCTGGCGGTTTTTGTCGGCTCGTTCCTCAATAGTGCCGCTGAACTGTATCTGCGACTGGACGGTTTTGCACATGCTGTCGCTGGCGCACATCAGCACGATCAAATTGGCTTGGCGCAACGGAGCGTCCTGCTTATCGTGGCCGAAAACGACGCCCGCGGCTTTCGCGTCAGCCGTGATGACGTCATTCCCGCCCGGCATCAGGAGCGGCAGCTCCAGCCCGCGCTGCTCCCCGCCGTTCAGGCTGACGTCTGCTGTAACGGTGTTCGTGACGGAATTATTCTGGTCCGTAGCTGCGACCTGCAGATGAATCGTCTGCGCTTCGGGGGAAGGGTTTAGTACGATCAGGCGGACGGAAGAGGGAGCACCCGAGTAGCCGTGCAAGCCGACATCGGTGATGCGCAGGTTGGAATCGGCAAGCAGCGATGCCGCGAGTGCCAACACGAAACCAGTGCACAACAGTACGCGTCTCATCTTTAATCTTTAGTCTTTAATCTTTAGCAGGGTTGTACGCGGAAAGGAAGGAAATATCAAGAAGCGGGATGCCGAGCATAACCGGGGTTATGCGGCAGGGATGATCAGTACGGCCCGATGATACCCGCGATTGCGCGGGCCGCGGGGGGCGCAGCGTCGGTGTCTTCTTTCTTAGTGTCCAGGACGTCCAGATACTTGAGGCCGGAGCCGGTGTTGAAGAGCACCATGGTGTCGTCGGAACTGAAGAATCCGCTGGCCAGCAATTTCTGGTAGGCGACCAGCGATGCGGCGCCCTCGGGCGCGGCGAAAATTCCTTCGACCTTTGCCCAGTGGCGCGCGGCATCGAGAATTTCGGCGTCGGTCGCGGTGAGGGCAAGGCCTCCGCTTTTTTTCAGAATGTCGAGAATCAGGTAGTCGGCGTAGGGTTTCGGCACGCGCAGGCCGGCAGCCAGGGTTGCCGCGTTCGGCCACATTTCTGCTTCCGTGCGGCCTTCATCCCATGCTTTAACAATGGGAGCGCATCCCGCAGATTGCACGCTGATCATGTTCGGGCGCTCGGGACCGATGAAGCCCAGCTTTTCCATCTCATCGAAAGCCTTCCACATGCCCAGCAGCCCAACCCCTCCGCCCGTGGGATAGATGATTCCATCCGGAAGCTTCCATCCGAGCTGTTCGGCAACTTCGTAGCCCATGGTCTTCTTGCCTTCGACGCGGTAGGGCTCTTTGGTGGTGGAAACGTCGAACCACCCTTCTTTTTTCCAAGACTCGGCTTCTTTTAACTCGCCGACTTTGCGGGCGCAGTCGGAGATGAGGCCATCGACCAGCGTGACCTTCGCGCCGTAGTAGTCGCACTCGACGCGGTTTGCTATGGGAACATCTTTGGGCATGAAGATGTGCGCTTCGATGGAGGCGGCGGCAGCGTAGGCAGCAAGGGCGCTTGCAGCGTTTCCGGCGGAAGGGATGGCCAGCTTCTTCAGGCCGAAATGGCGAGCCATCGTGACCGCGGCGGAGAGTCCACGAGCTTTGAAAGAGCCGGTGGGATTCAGGCCTTCGTCTTTAATGAAGACGCCAGGATATTCGCGGCTGCGCAGCATGGGAGTGAAACCCTCGCCGAGCGACACCGGTGCAGCTTCGGGCAGGACGGCATCGTAACGCCACATGGTAGGCGCGAGCGGAAGCAGCGAGGACGGCGAAAAACTTTTCTTGATGCTCGCCAGATCGTAGCGCGCATACAAAATGCCGCCATCTTTCGGGCAAACAGTTTGTGGACGGTCGGCGGGATAATGCTCGCCGCAACGCGTGCATTCCAAGTGAGTGAGGCGCGACACGTTCAAAGTTTATCAGGCGTGAGGAGACTCTGGCAGCGATCAAGCGGAGGCGCCCGCCAATCTCATGGACATTCGCGGACTTACTCAGTCCATGGCGCGGTGCGCACGAAGACGGTCGCGACGCCGTCACTGTAGATCGCCTTCCAGCCAGCGGTTTCATCAAGAATGTTCGCCAGGGCAGAGTCCTTGGGCACGACTACGCAATGAGCCCGGGACTGCTGAAGAAAATCCTGCCAGCCCGGCTCCACATGCACCATCTTCAAGTAAGACTTTAAGAATTCCTCCCCGTAGAAATCGTGCCGGTCATCGACCACCACGCGCGCTCGCGGATAAAGCCGGTAGATCAAATAGCCGCCCCAGGAATCGGGACTTACTAGCGGGCTTGCCAGCTTACTCTGCACATCCTGCGTTTCGAGATAATCCACCGCCGCCACTGGAAATCGCTTGGGGTTAAAGTGCGCGTCCATCAACAACCTCGTGCC
>JBAWCJ010000394.1:0-6803 GCA_049590215.1 Candidatus Sulfotelmatobacter sp.
CTATTCTGCCAACAGCTCTGGCTCCTCGACAATTTATGGGACGCGTCATCGCTGTTGCCAATCAGAAGGGCGGCGTGGGCAAGACTACGACTGCCATCAACCTAGCCGCGTCCTTCGCCGCGGCGGAGGTGAACACACTCCTCATCGATTGCGATCCGCAATCGAACACCACCAGCGGTCTGGGCCTGATGAAAGATCCCGAGCGCCTGTCTACTTATCACCTACTGCTGGGTGCAGCCTCAGGCGAGGAGGCTCTGGCTGTGACCGAACTGGAACAGCTCTGGCTGATCCCCTCACACAAGAACCTGATCGGCGCAAACCTTGAACTGGTGGAGGCAGAGCGGCGCGAGTATCGCTTGCGCGATGCGATCGCGCCACTGCGTGATCGCTTCCAGTACATCGTCCTCGACTGTCCGCCGGCGCTCGACCTGCTTACGCTGAACGCTCTGGTGGCAGCTGACTCAGTGCTGATTCCTATGCAGGCGGAATACTTTGCGCTGGAAGGCATCAGCGAGCTGCTGGATACGGTGGAGCGGATCCGCGTGGCCTTGAACCCGGGGCTTGAGATTGAAGGCGTGGTACTGACCATGCTGGATGAGCGGACGAACCTGGCGCAGCAAGTCACGGCTGAGCTGAGAAAGTTTTTTGGGGACAAGGTGTGCGCGGCAACCATCCCGCGGAACATACGGCTGGCGGAGGCGCCCAGCCATGGCAAGGCGGCGCTGGTGTACGATCCGCGGTCGAAGGGGGCGGAGAGTTATATACGGCTGGCTAAGGAACTGTTGGGGCGGCATCTGGCGGCTGCGGGCGAGGCGCCTGCGGCGATTAGTGCTTGATTTGTAGATTGATATATATCGATGTATTATATTGATGCGTGTCGATATATAACTGCGCGGTGAATCGTGAGAACGCCCGGCGGAGCCGATGATGGTGGCTGCATGCAAGGGGTCCCCTTCGGCTTCGCTCAGGGCAGGCTTTCGACTACGCACGGCATTACAGAGTTGAGGAGAGGAAACATTTGATGACTACATCGGCGGCGGAGAATTTGGCGGGGCATCCTACCATCGAGAAGAAAGAGGAGAAGGTGGAGAAGCGGCGGGCCTTGGGGCGGGGGTTGGAGTCGTTGCTGCCGGGGCCGCGGGTGGTCGTTCCTGTTCCCGAGCTTCGGGGGGCTGGCGCGGTGGCCGGTGATGGCGTCGGCGAACAGCAGATTCCTCACTTCGTTCGGAATGACAAGGCTTTAGGGATCCCGGATGGGTCTGAGGCAGCCGCTGTCGCGGCTGGACAGCCGGGGGCGGCTGTCTCCTCATTGGAGCAAAACGAGCCGGCGGAGGTTATTTCGATTCAGGCTATGGCCATGCCTACCAACATGGTCGCTAATATTTCGATCGACCTGATTGAGAAGAATCCTTACCAGACTCGGTATGTGTTTGATGAGGAGATGTTGCAGGAATTGCGGGATTCGATCAAGGAGCATGGGGTGGTGCAGCCGGTGGTGGTGCGTCCGGCGGAGGAGGAAGGACGCTACATCCTGGTGCTGGGTGAGCGGCGATTGCGGGCTTCGAAGATGGCGGGGAAGGACACGATCCCCGCATTGGTGCGCCGGCTTTCGCCGCAGCAGGCGGCGGAGATGACCGTGCTTGAGAATGTGGTGCGGGAGGATTTGAATCCGATTGAGCAGGCGGAGGCGTTTCGGGTGTTGAGCCTGCAGTTCAAGCTGACGCAGGTGCAGATTGCGGACCGGATTGGAGTGTCGCGGGAAACGGTGGCGAATTACATGCGGCTGTTGCGGCTTCCGGAGAAAGTGATGAGCTACATGCTGGAGGAGCGGCTCAGCTTCAGCGATGCGCGCGAGTTGTTGCGCCTGGAGAGTGAAGAATACATCGAGGCGGTTGCCGAAGAGATTGTGACTCACAAGTTGAAGTGGGACCAGATTGAAGACCGCGTGATGCGGATCAACGGGTCGTTTGCGATGCTGCCGGGGCAGACCTTGCCGGGAGAGAAGAAGAAAAAAGGTGGGGCGCGGTGGATGGATCCGAATGTGCGGGCCGCGCAGACTGATATGGAGCGGACTTTGGGGATGCGGGTTCGGATTCGAGACCGGCATGGAAAAGGGAGGATTGTGATTGAGTATGCTTCGGTCGATGATTACGAGCGGGTGACTGGGATGCTGCGGAGTAAGAAGTAGCCAGTGCCCAGTAGCTAGCACCTGGTTCTGGAGGCGGCCTTGCGGCCGCCTTTTTTCGTTCTCTGGGTGCCCGAAGGGGAATCAAAGTGGTAAGAGTGGGAGCGGAGGGGCGTTCTTGTTAGACACGGCTAGACTGGGGTCCTGTTTTGTCCAAGATTTGGTAGTGAAGTGGAGAGGCGGTGACATGTTAACTACTTTGATTCCACTAACCTGCCCTCGGTAAACAAATCGACCTATATTTGTGCCGCGCTGCGCACGGAAGCCAGGTCGCGTCGCCCGACCGGGGAGAATGCCTCTTGGAGCCGGTGGCGGTGGCCAAGATTGCAGGGGTCCTTCGACTGCGCATGACCGTCCTATCGGACGATCATGCTCCGCTCAGGATGACAAGGTTGGAAACGCTTGCGCAATTCTTCGGGAGACTTGCTTATGACGTTGACTGACGTTGAGAAAACACTGGGGTCGGTGGCAGCGCAGTTGATGAATGGCGACTTCGTTTTGCTGGAGGGTCAGAGGATTCCGGTTGAGCGCGTGGGGAGGGGGCGGTTGCGGATGGTTCAGTTTCGGCTGAATGGGCGGGTGTTGGAGGCGATTGAGCAGAATCCTGAGAAGCCTAGCAATTGGGGGAAGCTGGCGCGGGAGAAGCATCAGGTGGTGCAGTTTCGGGATGTGGAGATGCATAGGTATGTGGCGGTGTCGGTGGATGGGGAAGTGCGGGAGTATGGGCGGTAGTTGCGAGTAGCCGGTACCCAGTGCGTGGTTCCTAGCATCATTCGATTTGGCCTACCACGTCGAACTTTCTGGTTTTGCCGTCGGGGAAGAGGAATTCGTAGACCTGGTAGGAATCGTAGGTGGATCGGTGTTCGTCTTTGACGAGCTTTGCCTTGTAGTCGCCTAGCGACAGTAGCGCATTGACGTTGGGAGACCACAGTTCGTATTTCTTGCCGTCGATAACGACATTCAACTGCTGATTGAAGGCGATGGAATTGGGTTGAAGAACCATGCGCGAGGCGCTGACGTGGACGGTGGTGGTGTACTCGGCGGGTTTGGGGTCGGATGCGTGGGCGAAGGTTGCGAGTAACAGGAGGATGGTTAGTGTGAGTTTGTGCATTGAGCGCCTCGTTTCTGTGTTGGGTTATCGGGAGTATATCTCGGGTATTTGCATGAAGTGCAGGACGGCGCCGGCGCTTCGGGGAGAACGCCTCTTCGGGACGGTGGTGGCATCTGGGGTTGCAGGGGTCCCCTCGGCTTCGCTCGGGGCAGGCTCTTCGACTGCACAAGCGCTTGCGCTAAGGCGCAAGCCCTTGTTCCGCTCAGGATGACAGGGCGTGGAAGATCCCAAACCACTTCAAACTTTATTTGGCGAAGAAGTAGTCGAAGGATTTTATGGCGGTGAATTCGTCGTCTTTGATGTCGAAGACGGTGTAGAGCTTGGTGACCTGGACGATGTCGTGAACTTTTTTGGTGAGGCTTAGGAGTTTTAGTTCGCCGCCGGCGCTGCGGACGGCGGTGTAGCCGCTGACCAGTTCGCCAACGCCGGAGGAATCTATGTAATCGACCTGGGCGAGATTGAGAACGATTTTTTTCTTGCCATCGACGAGGAGCTGGCGGATGGTGTCGCGGAGCTGTCCGGTCTCATCGCCCAAGGTGATGCGTCCGACGATGTCGACGATAGTGACGTGGCTGACTTCGCGGATAGTGATGGACATGATGCCGATTGATTGTACCTCGGAAGTTCGGAATCTACCACGGAGAGAGTGAGGCGCGGGGAAATGCTGCGTGGGTGGTGGTGGAAGTGCCTCGCTGAGTCCGTGGGGGTGCTAGCGGGTAAGGGGTCCTTCGACTGCGCATGCGCTTGCGCTTCGCTTAAGCGCATGCTCCGCTCAGGATGACAGAGCGAGAGAGCTTCGCCGGCTTAGAAGCTTAACGAGTTGAAGGCGGCTGCCGCGGGGATGGGTTGGGAGTCGCGGATTTCCTGGATGGGACTGGTGACTATGGGAGTGTCGTACTCGGGGTGGTGAAATTCCAGGTGCATGCCGCGGCCTACGTATTGGAGTTTGAGCATGGAGCCTCCCCAGGTGGAACCGGCTATGGCTACGTGAACCGGGCTGGGACAGAACTCGGGATGGCCGGAGATCAGGGCGTGGCTGCCGCCTAGAAGAACGGCGGTGTAGCAGTGGTGCATGGTTTGGATTTCTAAGACTGTGGAGGGTGGGAGGTCGTGGAGGAAGACTCCACCTTCGATTTCGGACTGGATGATGGCGTGGTTGACGTCGTCCGCTAAATTGGGGTGCGGGGTGAACATGGGCCCTGCCTGCCAGATGCTGACTTAGGGTAATGGGTTTCGGGGGATCGGGCAAGGGGGTAGTGGGTTTTTTGGGGCACGATGGCAGGTGGACTTTTGGGGGTGGGTCGCCGGGGGGCGGCTGTCCGTGGCGGGAACTCCCTGATGAGCCCGCCGATGAAGGAAAGATGAAAGGGGTCCCCTCGGCTTCGCTCGGGGCAGGCTCTTCGACTGCGCATGACCGTCCTATCGGACGATCATGCTCCGCCTCAGGATGACAGGGACGTGGTGGTTATTGAGGCTGGGCGCTGCTTACGGTTTGGGGTTTGGTTTCGTCGGCGTTGTTGCCTATGGCGTCGCCGGAGAGGATTAGTTCTACGCGGCGATTTTGCTGGCGGCCTTCGGGAGTGTCGTTCGTGGCTATGGGTTCGGTCTTGCCGTAGCCGTGAGCTTCCACGTTGGTGGAGCTAATTCCCTGCTGAACGAAATAATCGCGGACGGCTTGGGCGCGGCGTTCGGAGAGTTGCTGATTGTAGTCGTCGCTGCCTACGATGTCGGTGTGGCCTTCGATGGCTACATGCAGACTTGGATAGGCTAAGACTATTCCGGAAACTTTCGCTAAGCGCTCCCGGGCTCCGGGGAGGAGTTCGAAGCTGCCGCTGCGGAACAAAACGTCCGACATGTTGGCGATGAGGCCTCGGGCGGAATCGCGGGTCGCAAGAATGCTGTTCAGTTGCTGGAGGAGACGCGCGCGGAGTTCCTGCTTTTCATTTTCGGCTTGCTGACGGAGCGCGTCGGATTGGGCGGCGGCTTGTTTTGCTTTGTCGGTTTCGGCGGCTAAGGCTTGCTGCTGGGCTACGGCTTCGGCGGTGGCTTTTTCGGCTTCAGCTTTTTGACGCGCGGCTTCGGCGGCAGCGGCTTCGGCTTCCTGCTTCATCTTCAGAGCTTCGGCTTTGGCTTGTTCGGCTTCGGCGCGGGCGGTCTCCGCTTCGGCGCGGCGTTTGGCTTCGGCATCGGCATCGGCGCGGGCCTTGGCCTCCCTGGCGGCGGCGGCGGCCTGGGCTTCGTCCTCAGCTTTTTGCTTTACGGCCATCAGGCGGCCTTCTTCGGCTGTTTCTGTCGCTTCTTTGGCGGCGGCTTCTACGGCGGCTTTGTTTTGTTTCTGGCGGTAGATGCTCTCGGCGTTCAGGAGTTGCTGGCTGGCTTTGGAAATGATGAAGGCGGCGTATTTATCTCCGGCGGCGATGCGTGCGATGCGAACTGCGTTGCGGGCTTCGAAAAGCTCGAGCGGAGTTTTACTGTCGATGCCGAAGATGGCGTCCTGAATATGTGTGTTGGTCGACGAATACGTGCCGCGGCTTACCAGATCATATTTGGCTTCGATGTTTTCGCCTCCGGCGCCGTCGACCGGAGCGCTTTCCATGACCACCATGTTGCCGGGCGCGGTCACTGCGAAGTAAGGCTCGGCGGTTACGATCATGCCGAAAGTCTGAAGATCAGTTGCGGCTTTCAGGTGTGCGGCGTCGCTGTTGTGATCGATGGTGACTTCGCCCAGATTCACGGGGCGGCCTTGCGGAGAGACGGCCCAGAGAACGTAGGTTAGGTATTCGAGTCCGAACTTGGTGGCGTCTTCGAGATTCTGGAATTTCACTTCGATCTGCAAGTTGGTCTTCTTGCCTTCTACGCGGGCCTCGCCGGATGCGCCCTGGAGGAGATCGGTGCCGTGGAAATCTACTTTGGTCTGGCCGCCTTGCAGGCGATAGTGGACGGCCTTGGTGGTGCGGGTTACGGTGGCGGCCGCGGTTGGCGGCACCGGGGTTTGCGCGGATGCCAGCGCGGCGGCGCAGAGGATGATGGCTAGAGACAGGTTTTTCACGAGGTTCTCAGTCTGGGGGAGACTTTGAGCTGCTGTATTCGTTAGTAATTCCTAATCATCTTCGTCGAAGATGGCGGGAGGAACAAGAACAGGAAGGACAATGGAGAGATGAGACTTTGGTCACCGCGGGATCTATTACTTCGCGATGAAGTCGGCGAAGGAGGCTACTTTGCCGAAGTAGATGCGGAGAGTGCATTTGGTGTTGTAATGCGCGAAGGCGACCTCGAGTGTGTCTGCGGCGTCGGAGACTTGATCGGTTTCCATTTGAGAGCGGGCGAGGTCCTGCTTCTCGTCGTAGGGGGCGCCGGGGGTTACGTTTTTGTTGACGGCTAGAGTCCATTTGCCTTTTTCGGGGATGGGGTAGACGGTGTAGGCGCCGAGGGGGATGGTTACGCCGCCGAAGGCGAGCGGGGCCTCGGTGAAGAGGGTCATGGGTGTGCCGCCGGGAGTCCAAGGCT
>JBAWCJ010000395.1:0-6780 GCA_049590215.1 Candidatus Sulfotelmatobacter sp.
CCCCATACCCGCAATCACCAGCAAAAGCTCGAACAGGAGTTCCCATCCGAAGCCCTTTTGTTCGCCGCTGCCAAACGTAAAACTGGTAACGAGAAACCGAAAACTGGCTACTAGGTACTCGCGACTAGCTACTTCTTCCTAACCTTATCCCCCATCCGCAACAATTTCCTCACCGTCCCCGTAGGCAGCCGCTTCATCTGATCATGCAACTCCGTCACCGCCTCAAAAAATCCGGCCATAGCTGCCAGCCGCTCCCGGGTAAACTCCGCCCCTGCCTCCTTCGGATCCAATTCCTCCAGACTCCTCCGCAACATCTCCCGCGTGGGATCGATCTCCCGCCGTTTCCTCTGCTCAATCACCAGCCGGAACATCTCCCAAACATCTTTCATCGATTCATAATGCTCCCGCCGGTCGCCCAGCACATGCACCGCCCGCACAATCCCCCACCCCTCCAGCTCCCGAATCGACGTGCTCACGTTCGACCGCGCCACGCTTAAAGTCTCCGCAATCTCCTCCGCCGGCAAAGCCCGCGGCGACAAATACAGTAGCGCGTGGATCTGCGCCACGGTCCGGTTAATCCCCCACCGCGTCCCCATCTCTCCCCAATGCAGAATGTAAGCCTTCTGCACCCCAGTCAAAGTAGCCATATCAGTACTTTCAGTTCAAACAGAATCTACAGAAAAAACAACCGCCGCGTCAATACACAACTCCACCTGCGACTCCAAAGTTCTGCGGAAATGCCCGCGCGGCACCGTGGAAGAGCGCGCTTCAGCGCCGCGTAAGGCCCCTCACGAATGCGGGCTCCAGCCCTCGTCGTCGCAACCTCCCTGAAACGACCTGCTCTCTCGACCGCTCCTACTCGGAGCTCGGGACTCGCGACTCTACACCCTGCTTACTCACCTTCTTCTTAGGAACCTTCCGCTCCGCCTCCGCTCGCTTTCGCTCCTGATGCCGCCGATCATGAAACGCCTGGTCCGACGCTTGTTTCTTCATCCCTTCAGCTTGCCACACCCCCGCAAACATAGCCAGCCCAGCAAGTCTAGGGACAGCCGAGACGTGGGATCCCGCGGCCTCGCCTGTCTGAGGATTTCTCTGTCATGCCGAGCGAAGGAGAAGCGCACCCATACCCGCCGTCGGTGGTACGATCCAGTATGAAAAGAATCGGCGCCTTCTCGCTGCCTCTCGGCGCGCTGCTCGCCTCCCTGGCGTTCCCAGGATGCAACGCGCTCAACCCTTTGTGCGGCAGCGCCCGGCCCGTTCCGATCATCGGATCCCTTTCTGCCAGCACGATTACGCTCGCCGAACTGCAGCCCGGCTTCGTTCTCAATGTGTACGGTGCTCAGTTCGTTTCATCTTCCGTGGTCGAGATCAACGGGACCAAGCTCAGCACGGTGGTCGTAACCGGTACGCGGTTGCAGGCAACGATCACCACCGCCGTAATCTCCGCTGCTGGCACAGCCGACGTGGCTGTCAACACTCCCAGCGGGAACTCCGGAGATTTGGGCTGCACCAGCGGCAGCCTGATCCTGACGATCACTTAGCGGGAAAGACCACCCCAAAACTCTACCGCCTCGAAGACCGCAGGATTCACAATCGCCATAAATGATTGTCGAGAATTGCGACGAATGATTCTCGTCCGCGGTATAATTTTGTGCGGCCAGACCCACGGTAGATTCCAGTGGTCTCATGGATTTCAAGAAGGAGAACAAAATGTCAGCAAAAGGAAAAGTCCTCGTACTAGTATCGAGCGGTCGCGGTTTGCCCTTGAAGGATGGCGGATGGTACAAGGGCGCAGGCTACTACCTGAACGAACTGACGGTTCCGGTTCGCGCCCTGATGAAGGAGGGTTACGAAATCACTTTCGCCAACCCGAAAGGCAACACGCCCCAAGTGGATGTGCATTCAGAGGTCCCCGATTTCTTCGGCGGGGACGCGGCCAAGCTTGAAGACTATATGTTATTCCGCGACGGCCTGAAGGGGCTCAGAGATCCAGTCCGCATCGCGGATGTCATCGCATCGGGCCTGGATCAGTATGATGCTGTTTTCGTCCCCGGCGGCCATGGCCCGATGATTGATCTTCTCGATGACCCCGATGCCGGCATAGTGATGAGACACTTTCACGAAACATCCAAGCCTACGGCTGTGCTCTGCCATGGCCCGATCTCACTTCTCTCGGCGCTTCCGAATTCGACGGAGTTCGTCGCCGCGCTGGCGGCGGGCGATACCGCTGAAGCTCACGAAAAAGCGAAGGGTTGGATCTATGCTGGATATAAGATGACTATCTTTTCGACAGCGGAAGAGCAGCAGCGGGAACCGCTCGAGATTGAGGGTAAAGTTCTCTTCTATCCGGACTTCGCCCTGCGAACGGCGGGCGGCGACGTAACGGTGCTCGCTCCGTGGTCGAGCTATGTCCTTCAAGATCGCGAGCTGATCTCAGGCCAGAACCCGTTCTCCGATCAAGCGCTTCTGAAACTTCTTCTACCGGCACTCGATGCGAAGAAGAAGCAAGCCGCTTAGTGCGCGGGTGCCCTGTCCTTGTCCCTCCGTCTCTGGAGGGACAGGACCGGGACTTTGACTTCGCCTCCATAAAAAACAAAGTGGGTGCCCCATCTTTCGCGTCCTTTGCGAAAGAGCCTGCCCTGAGCTTGCCGAAGGGTGGGAACCGCCGACGCCTTCTGCGATGGCCTTTGACGGTGACGGTGACGCTGACGTTGCCCTTGCCCTTCAAGGTCCATGAGTGTAATGGCGACGTTACGCCAAAAATCCTGGGAGTGAAGCGGCGCATCACTTCGTCGAGCGTTCAAAAGTCTCTTTCCCAAATTGTTCTTACTAGATAGAGTTGTAAATGCCAATGAGTTCCCCGAAACTCTAGCCCCTACCGCATACTCCCAATGCTGGAGGTCCATATGACATCGCTGAAGAGAACGGCCCGCATCGCTGGCCTGTGGTATCTGGGCTTCACGTTGGGGCCATTTTACCTGCTGTATGTCCCCTCGCAGACAGTCGTGCACAATGACGCTGCCGCCACCGGAGCCCGGATCCTCGGGCACGAAACGCTTCACCGTTGGGGCATGCTCGCCGAAACGCTTGGTGCTGTCATATTCATCGGCCTGAGCTTGGCGCTCTATCGGCTCTTCGAGGATGTGGACCGCCGCCGCGCGCGACAACTTGTGGCTCTTGTGCTGGTTTCCTCTGCCCTTGGCTTGATGAGCGTGGTGTTCAGTGCAGCCGCGCTCCTCGTTTTTCGCGGAGGCGATGCCTTTGCCAGCTTTGACGGCCACACTAGCGTGGCGGTCGGCATGCTGCTGATCCGGATGCATGGCCAGGCGAATGGCATCAATCAGATGTTCTGGGGATTGTGGCTTTTGCCTTTTGGATGGCTGGTCGTGAGGTCGCGCTTCTTGCCGCGCTGGCTCGGGTACTGGCTCCTGCTTGACGGCATTGCCTGGGTTGTCCTGAGTACGACCTGGTTCCTCGCTCCGAATCGCACGGACGCTCTGTTCCACTATTTCCAGCCGGTGTTTATGGCCGAACTCGCCGCCATGCTCTGGCTGCTGATTGTAGGTGCGAAGGAACCGTCGCTCATTGCACCTGCGAACACGTAGTCTCCGTGTTTCGGCGGCTTCAGAATTGGAATAAGTGTTGTTACCGGGCGACTACGCTCAAAACGCTTCGGGCGCAACTCAACGAGCGAAATCGCGATTTACCGACAGCCTGAGAACTATCCGAAACTCAAGGCGATGCCTACCCCTGCTGCCCATCACTCGTAATACGCCGGCAACTTCTTCTCCGCGTCGCTTTGCGCCTGATCGTGGTTAATCCAGAGCTGCGCATGTTCCTTCGCCATGACTGCCGCTATCTTGTCCATGGACTGCAGCGAGGCCTGCTTGCTCCAGTTATTGTCAGGGACGTAGCGATGTTCGAAGCTCGTCTGAAAATGTACAGCATCGCCGCTAAGAATCACGGCTCCGGTTTTAGGGAGCCGCACCAGCAAAGATTGGTGGCCGGGCGTGTGTCCCGGTGTGGAGAGCAGCACCAGGCTCCCGTCGCCAAAAATATCGTAATCGCCGTTGATGAGCTTTACCGGATGCTTCTTGTTGAAGGCGACAGTGTCTTGCCGGCTCCCAGCCCACTCGTACTCGACTCTCTGCACCAGCATCAGCGTGTTGGGAAACATTTCGATGTTCCCGGCGTGGTCGGGGTGGCGGTGTGACACGGCCATCAGCTTTATGTCCGAAGGCTTAACGTGTATCTCTTCGAGCTGGGCCGCGAGCGTGATCGGTTTGCGCCAGATGGGGCCGGTGCCGGGCCCCCATTCGTGAAACACCTCTTCATGATTAGGCAGTTTCGCTACAGCATCATCAATGCCCGTGTCCCACAGAACCCAACCCTGGGTGTGGTGAATAAGGTAGCAGTGTCCGGGAAAGCCGACGGGCTTCCCGACGTTGACTCCGGGTGTCCAACGCGATTCGTCGGGGCCACTGCCGTCGCCGCAGTCGATCACATAGAGGCGGTCTACTCCCGACTTGACCTGCGGGTTGGGGGCGGCGGAAACTCGCACGCCAGAGACGGCGGTCGTCAGCGCCAAGACCGCAACCGAGAAGCCGAACGTAACGTTCGCTTTCATGAAAACCCTCCATTCAGAGTCTGATCGAAGCCACCATTTAGCCAGAACAATAATGAGCTCCGCAACTGGACGATGGTATTGCCCATACTTTCGTCTCGGGCCGTGTCTTCGTGTCTGTGCCGGAACACCGCAACCTCGGAAGTAATTATTGATATACGCGCTTATACCCATTGAGAAATTGGTAGCCCCCGAGTCAATGTGTGTGATCATGATTTAGGGTAGTGGCAGTTGGCTTTCCGGCCGATCCCGTCCTAAACTACATGCGTTCGCGGTCCGTGCCCCGTGGCTAGCCAACAGCAGGCCTGAAGGATGCTATGAAAACCGACTCATCGCCAGCATCAGCCTTGGGCACACCTGAGATCGCCCTGTGGCGAATCTATCTACTCCGGGCCGGATACCTCTTGATCGCCGTCGGCATGGGAATGCAGAAGATCCCTGCCTTCCTTCATCACAAGCCTTGGGAGCTGATGCATGGCGTGGTCAATTCCATGTTGCTCGCGCTCGTGTTGCTGGCCGTCCTCGGCCTGCGCTATCCCCTGAAAATGCTGCCGCTTCTGTTCTGGGAAATAACCTGGAAGGCCACCTGGCTTCTCGCAGTCGCCCTGCCTGCCTGGCGGAACCACGTCATGGACGCCGACACCTGGGACACAACTTTTGCCTGCCTGATGAGCGTGATCTTCCTGTTCGTCGTGCCCTGGGACTACGTCTGGCGGAATTTCGTCGCCGCCCGCCCTGATCGCTGGAGATGATCGCTGGCGGCGACCGCCGACATCGACAAACTGCGGGTGCGGCATCTCCGACGCTCTTTGTCAAGGACGGGATTCCACGGCGCGTGCGCTGGCAACTGCCTTTGTCTACAATCGAACCTTCCCATGCAGCCCGCTCGCATCGCCGAACTGCTCCAGCCCTTCCTGTCAAACGTTTGTCATTCCGAACCGGCGAAAGCCGGTGAGGAATCTGCTGTCCTATCAGCCGCGCAACTCCAAAGTATATTGACGTACATCAATATGCTCCTCCACTGGAACGCCCGCATCAACCTGACCGCCATCCGCACCCCGGAAGAAATCGTGACCCGCCATTTCGGCGAATCCCTTTTCGCTGCCCGCCATTTATTTCCTCACGTTTCCCCTGCGTACTCTGCGCCCTCTGCGGTGAAAGCTCTTGACGTTGACGTTGACGTAGCCGTATCCCGAAGCCCGAAAGCCGCAGCCCGAGTAGCCGACCTCGGCTCCGGCGCCGGCTTCCCAGGAGTCCCGATAAAAATCTGGGCCCCCAACATAGCCCTCACTCCAATCGAATCAAATCAAAAGAAAGCGACCTTCCTCCGCGAACTAGCCCGCGCCCTTACATTGACGGACATCAATATAAAAAACGCCCGCGCCGAAACCCTCCCCCCTTCCACCTTCGACGTAGTAACCCTTCGGGCAGTAGAACGCCTACCCAAAGTCCTCCCCGTAGCCTTTACCCTCCTCGCCCCCGATGGACGCCTAGCCATGCTGATCTCCTCCTCCCAACTTGCGTCCACCTACTCCACCCTCCACAACCTGGCCTGGGGCCACCCAATCCCCATCCCCAACTCCCAATCCCGCATACTACTAGTCGGACAAGCAGAACCAAGACTATAAACAAGTGGGACGGACTCCTGACTAATGCCATTAAAGGCAGCTGGCCGTGATGCGCAATTGGCAAAAATGTTCATGAAAGTGGTAAAACCTCATCGCATTGGGATTTTTCCACGCTAGCTTGCCAATTCAAAGATCTCTCCAGTGTTCCAACCGGAACATTCAACACAATGTTCCAGTCGGAACACTCGAGCGGTTTCACTCCTTCATCGAACGCCAGAGCAGTCCGAGACCGCCACCACCGCAATATTTGCTGAATGTTCCAACCGGAACAATCGAGAGGTCTCTCGGGCAAGAAGCCAACGACAAACCGCCTGAATGTTCCGACTGGAACATTGGACACGTTTTGCACATAAATTCAACCGCGCATGGTAATTCGACCTTGCATTCGAAACGCGAATCGCACTATTCTGCCAACAGCTCTGGCTCCTCGACAATTTATGGGACGCGTCATCGCTGTTGCCAATCAGAAGGGCGGCGTGGGCAAGACTACGACTGCCATCAACCTAGCCGCGTCCTTCGCCGCGGCGG
>JBAWCJ010000396.1:0-4791 GCA_049590215.1 Candidatus Sulfotelmatobacter sp.
GAGGTGTCTGGTCGCTGGAAAAGAGCGATTTCCGTCCGATACCGGGGCTTGAATCGAAGGACAGCGTGATTGGCTGGACGCAGGACGGAGAGTCGGTGTACGTCGCTCCGTTCACACGTGGCGCGAAAACGGTGCAGGTCTTTCGCGCGAATATACAGACTGGAAAAATGGAACCGTGGAAAAGCTTTGGGGCAGGGGTGGGGGCGCAGGGTGCTTCGCTGGCGCCGCCTCATCTCTCAAGCGATGGGAGTGCGTACGCGTATCTCTACGTGCGGACTTTGTCGGAGGCGTACGTGGTGAGGGGATTGAAGTAGCAATTGCCCAGGCAGGACTTTTGGGGCCGAGGCCCGTCGACAAAAAGCTAAACCGCAGCGACTGAAGCCTTACCTAACCCCAGACCTTATGGCACGACTGAAGTCGTGCCCTTCCCGAGCCCAGCAGGAACCCCGAGGGACTGAAGTCCTGCCCTTCTTGATCCGAGCGATGCCGACGCGACTGAAGTCGTGCCCTTCCCGATCGAGATGGCCACATCGCTATTTGGTCGCGGCGCTTTCGGTTGGGAGCAGACCGAATGCGCCAACGCCGTTGGTGGTGCCGACGTAGACTTTGCCGTTGGCGATCATGGGAGTAATGAACTTGTTGCCGCCACCGAAGTGATCGCGGGAATCGGCGGCCTGGTTGCTATTGTAGAGTTCTTCCTGCAGGTTGGCTGCGTTGTAGGCGTGCAGGACAGCGGGACTGGTATTCTCCACCGCCCAGACGATTGCATTTTCGCCGTTGTTGGAGGAGATGCTGGGAGTGGCTCCGGGATAGCCGAAGGCGTTGCTGGTTTTCGACACCGGAGCGGCCATCAGCTTCGCGTTCTTAAATTGGAAGGCGAGGATGGGCTGGCCGACCGGGCCGAAATAGAGCTTGTTGCCGGAGTAAGCGGGCGAGGACCAGATGCCGCCGGGCAAGGCTGCTGAGATCACCTGATAGATTTTGTTACTGCCGGAATTGAACTTTCCCATGTTGTTGCGATTGACGATGTAAAGATTGCCGTCTTTACCTGCGCCGGCGGCGAGCTTCCAGCTGTTGCCGGAAGCGTCTTTCATCGCGGGCAGCAAGATGGCTCCGCCGGAACCGAGGTCGGTATCGCCGTTACTTTCCTGCACACCATTGTCCATCTCAAAATAGTCGGCCACCGTCAGGCTGCTGCTGGTGGCGCTAAGTCGGATGAAGGCGTTGCCGTAGTCGCCGCTGCTGGGGAATCCGCTGGAATTCAAGGTGGTGTCGAAGACGCCGTTGGCGTCGAGGAAAAAGATGTTTCCGAGATTATCGGAGGTGAGGCCTCCGCCCGCGCCCCAGATCGCGCCTTCATTGCCGTTGGGGGTGACGTTGATGACAGATTCCTGGGCGAGGGAAGTTGGGTTGTAGCCCATGATCCAGCCGGTGTAGGGACGGATGTCGCAGTGCGACGACCAGGCCAGATAAACCACGCCACCGGTAATCAGCAGAGCGGAGCGTTCTTTGTATTGGGCAGGATCGAAGACGACGTCGCCGCCGGAACTGTTATCGCCGGTGCCGGGGAATTTGGCCGTAATCTCGACAGGGCTCTTATAGCGCTCGGCGCCGGTGGGGGCGTTGAGAGCGTGCAAGCGCTGATGATAGTTGCCGGAAGAATCTTTTGACATGGCGACGACGTAGATAACGCCGTTCGACCCTGTGGGGCGCTGGATGGCGGGCGTGGAAGTGATTCCGATTTCTGGCGCGACCTGACCGCAACCACGATCATCGGACGTGGTCTCGCCCGAGCCAAGAGTGGAGACATGCCAGATTGGCGAGCCGGAGTCGGCGTCGAAGGCATAGACGGAATCATGTTCGGTGGCGACAATGAGGAGGTTGTGTGTGCCGCTGCCGGGGATAGGAACGGCTGAGAGGTAGAGAGGCTCAGCGTCGACCCGGCCGTCGACTGTGAGAGTGAATAACCTTCCGAACGAGGCGGAATTGACATTGCTTAGCGTGAGCGTGGTCTCGGCGGAATTGAGTCCGGTGCGGGAGGTGTTGTTGTGGTAGGTGAGAACGTCCTGGGAGAATGCGAGAAATCCGCTGGCGGCTGAACAACCGTAAGCGAAGAAGGCGGTTAAGATGAATCGCGTGACAAACCGTCTGCAGAGCGGCATGATGGGACCTCCGGGGCGCTCCCTAAAATGCGGGGACAGGTAGGAGCGCCGAATTGGCTCTCTGAATCGCGGGTAGGACGGAGTGGCAGGGAGGAGATAGTCTTTGCTGAACCTCTCCCGTTAAGCCCGCAGTGGTGGCATTATGGCAGGGTTCGACAGGGAAGGCAAACTCGTTGGTGCAGGCGGGATGGGCCGCCGGGAGCGGGAATAAGGCTGTTTTTCCCGGGGGCGGTGGGGCGGCAAAAAGGGAAGATGATGGCAGGGTATGGTGGTGAATCCTGGGGTGTTGGCTTGGGAGAGGACGGTTTCATGAGGCGATTTTCGCTGGTTTGGGCAGTTGTGGTCTGGGTTACGACATTCGTTCTTCTAGCAGGCTCTTCGATTTGGGGGCAGGAGAATTCCGGGGAGCGGATTTTCTTTGACGCCAAGGTGTTCACCGGCGATCCGCAGAATCCTTATGCGGAGGCGGTTGCGATTCGAGGGGGGAAGATTCTCGCGGTCGGGAATCTGGCTGAGGTGCTGAAATCCGTGTCCGCAAAGGCAGAACGCACCGATCTGAAAGGGAAGAGTCTTTTCCCTGGGTTCATCGATTCGCATAGTCACTCGATCGATGGCGGACTGAGCCTGATTTCCGCGGACGCCAGCGACAAGGTGGAAACGCTCGATCAGCTGGCGCCTTTTGTCGCGGAGGCGAGGAAGACAGGCAAGGGGATGCGTGGCGACGTTCTTGAAATTCTTGGACTGCCGCTTGAGTTCTGGTCGCATCCGGATGTGCTCAATGCCGAGTTCAGCACGGGGGCTTACGAAAAACAGAGCGTTCTTTTGCGCGGGATGGATGGCCACACGGCTTGGGCGAATCGGGAAATGTTGCAGCGGGCCGGGATCACGGCTGACTTTCTGCAGAAGCTTTCCGTTGAGGCGCGGGGCTATTACGGCGTGGACAAAGACGGGCGGCCGAACGGATTTCTGGTGGACGCGGGCATGGAGAAAATCGAGCCGCTGCTGCCCGAGTTCACTGCCGATCAGTTGCTGGCGGCGGGGCGGGCGGCTGTTGAATATAACCACAGCCTCGGGATCACGGCGTGGCTTGATCCGCTGGCCAGCGATTATGTTTTGCGGGCGTACAAAATGCTGGCGGACCGGGGTGAGCTGAATTCGGAGGTGGTGGCGTTTCCGCAGGTGTTTGCGAAGGATCCGGTGGCGGAGCTGGCTGGAGTGCAGAAGACGCGCGCGGCTTACAAGGATGTGCCGCATCTGCACGTGACTGGGATCAAAGTTTTTGCCGATGGCGTGGTGGAGTTTCCGTCGCAGACGGCGCATCTCAGCAAGCCGTACCGGAACACGGGGCGCAATGGGGATCTGCTGTTTGATCCGAAGAAATTTGCTGAGCTGTGCGTTGCGGCGGATAAACAGGGATTGATTATTCACGTGCATGCGATTGGCGACGGGGCGGTGACGGCGGCGCTGGATGGGATTGCGGCGGCGCGCAGGGCGAATGGGAATTCCGGGTTGCCGCATACGATTACGCACGAACAGTTCGTGCAGCCGGAGGATTTTCCGCGGTTCCGGGAGTTGGGTGTGGTGAGCGCGCTGCAGCTTTTTTGGGCGGAGGCTAGTCCGGACACGATTGAGATTCTGAAGCCTTATCTGGATCCGGAGATTTATGAGTGGCAGTATCCCGCGCGGTCGATTTTGGATAGTGGAGGGATTATTTCGGGGGCCAGCGATTGGCCGGTATCGACGGCGAACGTTTTCCGGGCGATTTATCAGGCGGAGACGCGGAGGGGGTCGGAGGGAGTGCTGGACGCTTCGCAGGATATGCCGCGGGAGGCTATGTTTTACGCTTATACGCGGAACTCGGCGCGGGCTATGAATATGGAGGGTTCCATTGGGACCATTGCTGCGGGGAAGCGCGCGGACCTGGTTTTACTGGACCGCGATGTGTTGACGGTTTCTCCGGAGGAGATGCGGGATACGAAAGTTTTGTGGACGATGGTTGCGGGGAAGACGGTGTATCGGGCGAAGTGAGTTGAGACTTTTATGAGTGAGTTGGGCAAGCTGCTGGTTGGGTTGGGAGCGCTCATTGTGGTGGCCGGGATTGTCTTGATGCTGTTGGGGCGGACGAACTTGCCTTTCGGGCGGCTGCCGGGGGATTTTTTGTATCGCGGGAAACATACTACGGTGTATTTTCCGCTGGCTACCTCGGTGGTGTTGAGTGTGGTGCTTTCGGTTGTGCTGTATTTGGTTAGCCGGTGGCGGCGGTGACGCCTTTATTCTTTCGGGCTCATTGATTATTGCTCGCGAGATTCGATCTCCAGCAGATCATCCTCGGAATAATCTACGAGAAATTTTCCATGGGTGCGAAGCCCCTTCGCGATGGCAACGACGCTGAGTATGGCTCGGACAGTTTCCGCTTCCTCGGCACGTAGAACCTCGGCTGCGCCGATCTCCGCTAGTTCACGGATTGCGTGGAAGTAATCCTCCTCCAGCCATGCCGGCAGCCCGGGATTTTGTTTCTCCGTGCGGGCCAATTCGATGATCGCGACCAGCGCATATGTGTTCCAGTCAACTATGCCGCGCCTTCGATGAATCTTGACCAGATGCGGGATCGCGGCGTACGAGGCATCGC
>JBAWCJ010000397.1:0-18687 GCA_049590215.1 Candidatus Sulfotelmatobacter sp.
CAAAGATCGTCGGCGACATCGTTGGCCCCATCACTCCACTCGAAGACTGGGAGACGAAATGAGACCGGCCAAGTGAGGGAAACCAGGTGATCCTGCTCGACACCCACGCGCTCCTCTGGATGGCAAACGATCCCGATCGCCTCTCGAAGCGCGCTCATCAGGCCATCGGCCAAGCCCGGCGAAATCTTGCCGGAATCGCCGTCGCCACAATCACACTCTGGGAGATCGCCTGGCTGGCGCACCATCGTCGCATCGTCGTCATGGGCAGCGTCGAGTCGTTCCTGTCCGACACCGTTGCCCGCGTCATTCTACGGCCCGCAACTCCGGAGATTGCGGCCATCGCTGTCAGTTTGCCCGATCCGTTCCCCAAAGATCCGTCGGACCGCTTGATTGCCGCAACCGCGATGGTCGAGGGCATGCCTCTAGTAACAGCGGACGTGCGCATCCGGCGGTCCAAGGTTGTCGAGACTGTGTGGTAAGGCTCAGCTATAATGTTCTGTAACGCTGGTTGGGTTCACGCCTCGTTCCCCTGCAAGTGCCAGAGGAAAGATTCAGCCCTCGTTACACACTTCACCAGTTTCCAGCCGAAGGAGTTCGCATGGCGATCGAGAAATCGGAATTTATCTGGCACAATGGCAAACTCATCCCCTGGGATGATGCGACCCTGCATGTGATGTCGCACGTGGTCCACTACGGATCTTCCGTGTTTGAAGGGATCCGTTGCTACGCGCCGCCTTCGGGCCCCGCGATCTTCCGCGCGAACGAGCACATTCAGCGTCTGCTCGATTCCGCCAAGGTCTACCGCATCGATGTCGATTACACCCGCGAGCAGTTGGTGAAGGCCATGCTCGAAACGGTTGGCAGCAACGGCGCGTGGCCCTGCTACGTGCGGCCCATCATTCTCCGCGGCTACGGCGAAGCGGGAGTGAATCCATTCAACTCGCCCACCGAGGTTTACATCATCAATTATCCGTGGGGGAAATATTTGGGCGGCGAGAACGACGGTTGCGACGTCTGCGTTTCGTCGTGGACGCGGATTGCTCCCAACACGCTGCCGGCGATGGCCAAGTCCGGCGCGAATTACATGAACTCACAGCTCATCAAGATGGAAGCCATTGTCAACGGCTTTGCCGAGGGCATCGCTCTCGACATCAACGGCTACGTCAGCGAAGGCTCGGGCGAAAACGTATTCATCGTACATCGCGAAAAGCTGATCACGGCTCCGCTGGGCAACTCAGTGCTGCCGGGAATCACTCGCGATTCAGTACTGCAGATCGCGCGCGACCTGGGCATCACGATCGTCGAGCAGATGATTCCGCGCGAGATGCTCTACATCGCCGACGAAGCCTTCTTCACCGGAACAGCTGCCGAGGTCACGCCGATCCGCACGGTCGATAAGATCAAAGTAGGCAAGGGCACAATCGGCCCAATCACCAAGGCGATTCAGAAAGAGTTCTACGCCATCGTGCGCGGAGAAAAAACTGACCGCCACGGCTGGCTCACGCCGGTGCCAGTGCGCAGCAAACAGCCGGTCGGAGTATAATTCGGCCCGAGTCGATTTAACCGGAGGGGCGCATCCAGCGCCCCTTTCGGCTTGTTGGATCACGGAATACATAACACCTTCACAATAAGGAGGACACAATGTCCGAGCAAGGCATGACACCAGAATTTGCCCAAGGCTACTGCGCGATGACGCTCGACGGCATCCTGCGCGAAGCGGAAATCACCAAGAAAGTCATAGCAGCCGTGCCCGATGCGGCTTCGAACTACAAGCACGATCCCAACGGTCGTACCGCGAAGGAACTGGCCTGGCATCTGGCCAACACCGACGTTCAGTTCCTCGACGGAATCGCTGACCTGAAGTTCACCATGGCAAACCCCGAACACAAGCCCCAAACCTCAGCCGAAGTGGTGGCGTGGTACGACGAGAACATGAAGCGCGGGGCAGCTCGCATAGCGAAAATGACGCCCGAGCAACTGATGACACCCGTCAGCTTCGCTGGAGTGTTCAATCTTCCGGCAGTTCTGTATTTGGGATTCCTGAACAACCACAGCATTCACCATCGCGGCGAACTCGCAACCTACCTTCGTCCGATGGGATCGAAAGTGCCGTCGATCTACGGGGGCAGCTACGACGAACCGTTCCGGCCTCCCGTGTCAGACGAAACCGCAGCGTAGATTACAGCGGTCGATGTTGAAGAAGCCGCCCGCAAGGGCGGCTTCTCCGTTTATCGCGCGCCAAGGCTAAAAAAAACGTTCTGCGATCACTGTTTTATCAATGCTCCAAAGGAGCGGTCTTCGAGTATAATTCGCGGCACTTGGACGGGAAGTGAAAGATCCCAGGGAGGCTATGTTCGATGATGCGAATCTATCAGCAAGCAGCCGGAGTGCAGCGTGAGCGATCGCGCTGGTTTGAGATTCGATGCGGGCAGAAAATAAGGCGCGCGATTTGTGTCTTCGTAGGGTTGGCATTCCTGACTTCATTCGCGACCGCGCAATCCACCAGCCTGCTGAACGGCAGCGTTACGGACCCGTCTGGCGCGGGTGTTGCGGGCGCGAAGATTTCTTTGACCGATCCCGCGACCGGCTTGCAGCGGACAACGACAAGCAACGGGACTGGGCTCTACCAGTTCCTCGATGTGCCGCCGGGCAACTACCGGCTGGCGGCAACGGCGAGCGGCTTCTCGCCGTACGTGGCATCGAACGTCACGCTCGTGGTCAAAACACCCTCCACGATAAATATTCAGCTTCAAGTAGAGGGGATCAAGACATCCGTAGAGGTCGAAGGACAGGCGCCGCTCATCAATCGCACCGACGCGTCCCTCGGCAACACTTTTGAGCAAGACCAAATCGCGGAACTGCCCATCGCCGACCGCAACGTAGTTCAGTTGCTGAGTCTCCAGCCAGGGGTGTCGTACATGGGGATTCAGAGTCAGTCGCTACAAGACACGGACACGCGCAGCGGAGCGGTGAATGGCATGCGCAGCGACCAATCGAATGTGACGCTCGACGGCATTGGGGTCAACGACCAGAACAATGGTTACGCTTTTACCAGCGTGTTGAACGTGCCGCCTGATTCGGTCGAGGAATTCAGAGTCACCACCGCCAACTCCAACGCCGACTCCGGCTATTCCAGCGGCGCTCAGGTCGCGCTTGTAACCAAGAGCGGCACTAACAACTTTCACGGGTCGGCCTACGAGTACAACCGCAATACTATCTTCAGCGCCAATGACCCGTTCCTGAAGTGGTCGCAGGTGAGCAGCGGCGAATCGAACACAGCGCCGAAACTGTTGCGCAACGAATTCGGCGTCACGATCGGAGGGCCAATCCAGAAGAACCGGCTGTTCTTCTTTGCCAATTATGAAGGGCGCCGCGACGCGCAAGGCTCCAGTGTGTTGCGTGACGTTCCGAGCGCCGAGCTCCAGGACGGTATTCTCCAGTATTTATGCCAAGACGCAACCTCGTGTCCCGGGGGCAGCGTCACAGGTGCAAGCGGGCAGAGCTACCCGGTCCAGGCTGGATACTATGCGCTCTCGCCGGGCCAGATCAAAGCAATGGACCCGCTCGGAATCGGACCGAGTGCGGCGATCGAGAACCTCCTCAACCAGTACCCGGGGGCCAATGAGAATGCAGGCGATGGTTTGAACATTCTGGGTTACCGGTTTTCTTCCAATGCGGATTCCAGTTACAACACTTACCTCAGCCGGGTCGATTACCACATCACGGGCAGCGGTTCAGAAACCCTGTTTTGGCGCGGGGAGACGCAAAACTTCAAAGAGCCAGGATTGCAACAGTTTCCCGGCCAATCGGCGTCCACCTCGATACTCGACGACAGCAAAGGAGTGACCGTTGGACTTACCTCGCTTATCTCCACCAGGCTCATCAACAATTTTCACTGGGGCTTCATCCGCCAGGGAGTGAAGAATGCTGGTACTTCCCAGTATCCGTGGGTTGGGTTGACTGGGCTCGACGATCTTGTTCCGTTCACTCGCTCGGTCACTCACTTTGTGCCCAGCAACCAGTTTACCGACAGTTTGAACTGGACGCGCAAGAACCATACGTTTGAATTCGGGGGCGATTTTTTTCTGATTCGCAACAACAGCAGCAGCTATGCTGACTCGTTCTCCGACGTTCAGACCAACCCTGTCTATCTCAACACGGGTGGAATCGCCAACACCCCTAGTCCGCTTGATCCGTTCAACAATGGCTATCCGGCTGTGGATAGCAACTTCGGTCCGAACTACGACAGCGCGGCGGGGATTCTGTTAGGAATCTTCGCCGAGGGTGACGGCAAATATAACTTCAACCTTAACGGCACAGCGTTGACCCAGGGCACGGCAATCAACCGCCGATACGCGGTGAACGACTACGAGTTCTATGGGTCGGATACCTGGCGGGTGACGCCCCGGTTGACGGTGAATTATGGCCTGCGCTGGGTGCTCGAAGCTCCGCCTTACGAAACCAATGGATATCAGGTTGCACCTTGCGTGGAGGCGGCCGGCGGCGGCTGCACCAACCAAAACGTCGCTGACTGGTTCAACCACACTGCGCAATTAGCTTCGCAGGGAATGTCGGCGAATAGCGCCGGAGAGATTTCATTTGTGCTAGGCGGACCAAAGAATAACGGTCCGGGCCTGTGGAACTGGGATCACAAGGATTTTTCGCCGCGCATAGCCGTGGCTTGGGCGCCGGACACGGGCGACGGCTGGGTCTCAAAGATTCTGGGAAAGAAAGACCAGTTCTCGATTCGCGGCGGCTACAGCATCATGTACGACCACTTCGGCATTCCGATCGTGAACAGCTTTGACCAGAACGGCTCTTTCGGCCTCTCCACAGATTTGGGCAATCCCGCCGGAGTGGTGACCGTCTCTAACGCCCCGCGTTTCACTTGCCTGGTTCCGGGATCGTCCGGCCAGTCCTGCTTGCCAACCCCGTGCCCAAGTCTGAGCGGTCCGGGCTGCTTGCTCGGCCCTACGCCATCGGGCGCTTTCCCGGTTACGCCAAGCAACACCGCGTTTGCCATCAACTGGGGGCTGGACCAGACTCTAAAGACGCCCTACGCGCACGTCTTCAATTTCTCGCTCTCGCGGCAGATCACATCTAGATCATCACTGCAGGTCGCCTATGTGGGCACCGTCGCTCGGCGTCTGCCTTTGCAGGTCGATCTGGCGATGCCCGCTAATCTAACAGACCCTTCATCCAAGACGACGTATTTTCAATCAGCCACGATTCTCTCGAAGGCGGCCGCCAACACCACGGATGTTAATCAGATCCAGCCTATACCGTTCTTCGAGAATATCTTCCCTGCCTGGGCTGGTGCCGCGACGCAAAACGCTCTAGGTCTGAACAACCAAAGCTCATCAAATCCTAGTGGCGACAATTGCGCCCCCGGCGCCTTGCCAGCGAATCCGACAGCCACGCAAAACGTCTACGAGCTCTGGAATTGCTTCCCGCACAATGAGACTTTCTCCCTGTTCCTGATGGATCTGCCCGCATCCGCTACAGGGTTGAGCCCGGCTCTCCCGAATAGCAAGAACGGCCCGTACAGTTTCTTCCATGACCAATTCGCTTCACTCTACGCGTGGCGCAACATCGGCACTTCCGACTACAACGCGCTGCAGGTGACCTACAGTGCGCGGTGGGGAGCAAACCTGCAGGGGCAGTTTAACTACACGTTTTCGAAATCGCTCGATGAGGCATCGGCGGCCGAGCGCGTTGGTCCTTATGAAGGAACCGGGGGAACGGGCGACGATTTGAACGGGGGCGGTATTGTCATCAATGCATGGGATCCGCTGGCTCTACGCGGACTGTCCGATTTCAACGCTTTCAACCAAGTCAATGCCAACCTGGTCTATCATCTGCCCTTCGGCAAGGGCCAGAGGCTGACGGGAAACGCGAGTCCAGCGCTCAACGTCTTGATCGGCGGTTGGCACGTCTCGGGCGTGTTCCGCTGGACCAGCGGCTACCCGATTACGGTTGACAACGGATTCACCTGGGCAACCGACTGGAATATCGAAGGCGATGCTGAGCCGAACGGTCCAGCCCCGGTAGCGTCCAATCCCAAGAACGCGATTGTCAACGGTATGGACATCGGCCCGGATATCTTCCAAAATCCCGCGGCAGCGGAGGCGGCTTTCCGTCCCGAGTGGCCGGGCGAATCAGGCGTTCGCAACAACGTCATTGGCGACGGCATCTTCAATATCGATACCGGGGTCAGCAAGGATTTCTCTCTAGGCGAGGGGAAGCGGCTGGAGTTCAGCTGGCAATCGTTCAACGCAACCAACTCGGTGCGCTATGACGTGCGCGGGCCCGTGGGCAACTCGGCTCAACCCTCGCTCTCTTCCGACCCGACACAGTTCGGCAAGTATCTTTCGACCCTGACCACGCCGCGCTTCATGCAGTTTGCTCTGCGCTTCCTATTCTGAGCGTGTGGCGTGGCGGTTAGGGCGCGGCGGGAAGCCGCGCCTTTTTGGGGCAGAGGCGCCGATTGAGTTTTTGCGCGGCCTCTGCGGTCGTATTCTTCTCACAATCTCATCTGCTGAACGTAAGGTGGTGTCCGGTTGCCGGAGTGTGGTCATTACCTAGGTCATCTTGGGGAAGGTGACGATTCGGGCGATGATAGGGAGAGCTTGGAGGCTGACGGCCTCCCAGGAAACCTCTCCAATGAATATTGACGATCTGCTGCGGATAGCTACGGAACGGCGGGCCTCCGATTTGCACTTGAAGGTGGGGAACTATCCGCACCTGCGCATTGACGGCGAACTGGCGCCTTTGACCGAGCAACCGCGGGTGAGCGCGGAAGACATGCTGAACATGGCGTTCAGCATGATGTCGGCGCGGCAGAAACAGAAATTCAAAGAGACCACGGAAATCGACATGGCCTACGGCGTGGCCGGGCTGGGACGGTTCCGTGTGAACATCTTTCAGCAGCGCGGCAACGTAGGTCTGGTGCTGCGCGTCATTCCAACGAAGATTCGCGCGCTGGACGAGTTGTTCCTGCCCAAGGTGGTCGAGCAGATTTGCGAGATGCCGCGCGGGCTGGTGCTGGTGACGGGCGTGACCGGTTCGGGTAAGTCGACTACGCTGGCGGCCATGGTCGATCGCGTGAACTCCACGCGAGCCGAACACATTATTACGATTGAAGACCCCATCGAATTTCTGCATCGCGACAAGAAGGGGTACGTGAATCAGCGCGAGATTGGGGTGGACACACCTTCGTTCAGCGCGGCGCTGCGAGCTTCTTTGCGTCAGGATCCGGACGTGATTCTGGTGGGCGAAATGCGCGACCTGGAAACGATTCAGACGGCGCTGCACGCGGCGGAAACCGGGCACATGGTGTTTTCGACGTTGCACACTCTGGACGCGGTGGAAACCATTAACCGTGTGATTTCGATTTTCCCGCCGCCGGAGCAGAAGCAGATTCGGTTGCAGCTGGCCGCAGTGCTGCGCGCCATCGTGAGCCAAAGACTGGTGCGGCGTTGCGATACGGACGGGCGCGTGCCCGCGGTTGAGGTGATGATCAATACGGCGTTCATCCGGGAATGCGTGCTGGTCCCGGAAAAGACGCGGTCGGTGCGGGATGCGATTGCGGCCGGCACTTCGCAGTACGGCATGCAGACTTTTGACCAGTCGTTGTGGGATCTGTTCCAGGCCGGGCTGGTCAACTACGAAACCGCTTTGGAGAACGCTTCCAACGCTGACGACTTCAAGCTGCGCATGCAGGGCATCGCGTCGACGGCCGACATTTCGCGGCAGTCGATGCAGTCTGCCGGATTTGGCGGGCGGTAGGAACGCGGGCTTCGGACTTCGATTTAGCTTCTTTTCTTTCTCCTTTTTGGACTGGGCGCGCCACAGGGCGCGCCCGTTTTTTGTTTCGCCGGTCGCCGCTGTCCTGAGTGTTCTTCTTTTCCACCTGCAATTGGACTATCGTTAGTTATATGGCGTTCCCGCGTCCCAAGAGAAGGTTCTATACCGAAGATGAGTTGTACGAATATGCCGTGGGGGCACTGGGGCGGCGGATGCGGACGGTAGCGGAGTTGAAGCGTCTGCTGCGGATGCGCGTGGAAGACGCTGAGTCCGAGTACGGAAAGACCCTGGTCGAACTGATTATCCGGCGATTGAAGGATCGGGGATATTTGAACGACTCGCAGTATGCCGCGTATTTTTCTTCGCTGCGGCGCGACAATCAGAAGTTTGGACGCATGCGCGTGGTCACGGATCTGAAAGCGAAGGGGATGCACAGCGACGTGATCGACAAGGCTGTGGACGCGGCTTTTGACGGGGTGAGCGAGGAGGCGCAGGCTCGTGAATATCTCCGGAAGAAGCGGCTGGTGAAACCCAAAGATCAGAAACAGGCGGCGCGCGTTTTCCGGCAACTGGCTCGGGGAGGGTTTGGGACGAAGACCATCTTCTCCATTTTGAAAAAGTGGAACGTGGATGAGGAAACCTTGACTGAGTTGGAGAGCGAAAGCGCGTAACGCCGCGGAGGCCGGAGCAGCGCCTCTTCTGCGCGTTTCGGCATATCTAATTAGAGACGCACTTGGCAACAACCATTCGGATGTTGCATACTCCAAGGCCGATCCCAATACCGTTTTTGAGGAGGACGCTATGAAGTTCTGTCTGAAGACGATTTTCGCTGTAGGGCTGCTGAGCGCCGTGCCGGTTTTGCTGGCTCAGGATGCAGCGACAGATGTGAAGAAGGGCGCCGAGGATACCGGCCACGCGACCAAAGTGGCAGCCAAAGACACGGCGAAGGGTACTGAGAAAGCTGCCGACAAGACTGGCCACGCTACCAAAGTGGCGGCGAAAGACACCGCTAAGGGCACGGAAAAAGCTGCCGACAAAACCGGCCACGCGACTAAAGTCGTGGCCAAAGACACGGCGAAGGGCACTGAGAAGGTTGCCGATAAGACGGGCAGCGGTGTGAAGACGGGCGTTAAGGATACTGGGCACGGGCTAAAGAAGGTCGGGGATAAGATCGCGGACAAGCCAGCAGACAAGCCCGCGTCGCCGCAGCAGTAACGGCGGCGCAGGTCTTGTATCGAAGGGCTGCGTGAGTTCTGCGCGGCCCTTTCTCTTTTTCCGATGGTTTGAGGTGGTTGTTGTCCGCTCGTTTTTCACCTCGTCCTGGGCTGACGGTGTCGAAGCGGGGTTTTCATTTAGAATTGTTTTTCGCGCTCATCGAAATGCTGACTGGATCTGAAATTCGCCGGAAGTTTCTCGACTTCTTTGTGCAGCAGAAGGAACGCCCGCACAAGGAAGTGCATTCGTCGTCTTTGGTGCCGGCGAATGATCCCACGCTGCTGTTTACCAACGCGGGCATGAACCAGTTCAAAGATGTCTTTCTCGGTTTGGAGAAGCGCGACTACTCGCGCGCCACGACTTCGCAGAAATGCGTGCGGGCCGGCGGCAAGCATAACGATCTGGAGAATGTGGGGTTCACCAACCGGCATCACACGTTTTTTGAGATGCTGGGGAATTTTTCGTTTGGCGATTACTTCAAGAAAGATGCCATCGCCTATGCGTGGGAGCTGATTACTTCGAAGGAATGGTTTGGCATCGACAAAGACAAGCTTTACGCAACCATCTTCAAAGGCGAGGCTGGGGTTGAGCGCGATATTGAAGCTTACGACCTGTGGGTGGGGCAGGGCGTGCCCAAGGATCGCATCTTTGAGATGGGGCTGAAAGATAACTTCTGGCAGATGGGCGACACCGGGCCCTGCGGTCCTTGCAGCGAGATTCACTACGACATGGGTCCTACTGCGTCCGAGCAGGGACATGCGGAGTGCCACTTTCCCTGCGACTGCGGGCGATATGTTGAGATCTGGAATCTGGTGTTCATGCAGTTCGACCGGGATGGTTCGGGAAAATTAAGTCCGCTGCCCAAGCCTTCGATCGATACTGGGATGGGGCTGGAGCGGGTGACGGCGGTGTTGCAGGGTGTGATTTCGAATTATGAGACGGATTTGTTCGTGCCACTGATCAAGAGGGCCGCAGAGCTGACTGGCACGTCGCTCACGAAGGAATTGGAGAAAGAGGCCAAGGCGAAGTCGGCTGCGTCGCTGCGGGTGATCGCGGACCACTCGCGGGCAGCGACTTTTCTGATTTCAGACGGAGTGTTGCCTTCCAATGAAGGCCGCGGCTATGTGCTGAGAAAAATTATTCGGCGGGCGATTACGCACGGACGCCTGCTCGGGCAGACGAAACCGTTTTTGCACGAGATGGTATTCGCGGTGAGAGATTTGATGTGCGATGCCTATCCGGAGCTGAGGGACAGTGCTGATCGGGTGTCGAAAGCAGTACATATCGAGGAAACCCGATTTGCGCACACGCTGGACGTCGGATTGGGGAAACTGGAGGAACTTCTCAGAAATTCCACGGGCGAACTTCTCGGCACGGAGGCCTTCAAGCTCTACGACACGTTCGGCATGCCGCTCGACTTTATGCAGGATGCGGCGCGCGATCAGGGCTTTGCATTCGACCAGGCCGGCTTCGATCACGCCATGACGGAACAGAAGTCTCGCGCTCGCGCGTCGTGGAAAGGTGGAGCGAAGCAGACGGCAAATCCTGCTTATCAGCAGCTTCCGAAGTCGATTTTCGAAGGCTATCGGCAGACTCGCTCGGACGGATGCGAAGTGCTGGCCATCATCCACAACGGGCAAGGGGCGCGGGAACTCAAGGCTGGCGAGGCCGGCGAGGTGATTCTTGATCACACGCCGTTTTATGCGGAGTCGGGCGGCCAGGTTGGCGACCGGGGATGGTTTTATTCCGACGATCATAATACCGTCGTCGCCGACGTTACCGGAACTTATTCGCCGATTCAGGGGGTGCGGGCGCATCAGGTTGTCGCGAAACGACCGCTGCGCGTGGGTGATAAGGTCGATGCTGTGGTCAATGCCGACGTTCGTGAATCGACCATGCGGAATCATACGGCTACGCATTTGCTGCATGCCGGGTTGCGCGAAGTTTTGGGGAAGCATGTGAAGCAGGCGGGGTCACTGGTGGCGCCGAATCATTTACGGTTTGATTTTTCGCATTTCACTGCCGTTGAAGATGAAGAGTTGCAGGATATTGAGGACATCATCAACAAGGAAGTTTTGCGGAATCAGATTGTCGAGACTATTACTGATGTTCCGATCGAAGAGGCGATCAATACTTATCACGCCATGGCTCTGTTTGGCGAGAAGTATGGTGAGAAGGTGCGCGTGGTGCGGATTGGCGATTTCTCGACGGAGCTTTGCGGCGGTACGCATACTGGCGCTACCGGCGAGATTGGGTTGATCAAGATTTTGAAGGAAGGCAGCGTTTCGTCGGGGGTGCGGCGGATAGAGGCGGTTACCGGGGAGGGGTCGCTACGACATTTCCGCAAAGACCACGAACTCGAAAAAGTTGTGTCGACTTTTGTGGTTCCCACCTTTGCGCACAAACCGCGCAAAGATGGGGCACCCTCTGTGGATAAGGGTTCCGTCCACGCGGGTGAGGGTTCGGCCCACGTGGATGAGATTTCCGCCCACGCCGAATCAGTGTCCCCTGCGGAGGCTTTGAGGGCTGAGCTTGACAAGAAAGATTCGGAGATTAAGCGGCTTACGCGGGAACTGGATTCGGCGCGGATGAAGTCGGCGTCGTCGAGTACGGCGAACATTGGCGATCGGGTGAAAGAGGTAAAGGGTGTGAAGGTGCTGGCGCATCGCGTGGACAATCTGGAACGCGCGCAACTGCGAACGCTGGTCGATCAACTGCGCGACAAGATTGGCTCGGGCGTTGTAGTGCTGGGGTCGGCGTCGAATGGGAATGTGTCGCTGATCGTGGGCGTCACCAAAGATTTGACCGTGCGGGTGCAGGCCGGTAAGGTGATTGGTCCGGTGGCGCAGAAAGTGGGCGGCAAAGGTGGGGGCCGTCCTGACCTGGCTGAGGCTGGGGGAAAAGATGCTGGCGCGCTGGATGCCGCGCTGGACGGGGCTTACGCGGTGGTGGAGTCGCTTCTCGGATGACCACAAACAACGCTTCCCTCGAAGAACGCCTGCGCTTCATCAAGCACAACGGTCATGCCATCTACTCGATTGACTTGACGCATTCCACAGCGAAGGAGCTGCTGGTGCTGCTTGATCTGATTCGCGCCGACATCGCGCGGCATGCGCCTGGATCGGTTCTAACTTTCGTGGATGTCACCGGCGCGCAGGTCGACAAACAAGTCGCCACGCGGATCAAGGAAGTTCTGGTGCTCGATCGTCCATATGTGAAGCGATCGGCATGGGTAGGAACGGAGAGTCTGCCGCATGTATTTTACGAGCACTTCAAAAACTTCTCGCAGCGGGAACTGCCCTCGTTCAAGACGCGCGAGGAAGCGCTGGAGTGGCTGGTGAGCGGCGAATAATAAGGCGTCTATTGCCGCCCCTCTCTTTTCCTTGACATGGCTATCTCAGATAGCTATCATCAAACCATGCAGGTCAGCGTAGCGGACGCGAAGAATAAACTACCGGAATTGATCAAGGCGGCGGAACAGGGTGAGCCTGTGACGATCTGCCGCCGGGGTGTCCCGGTCGTGGACATCGTGCGCACGAAGAAGCCATCCCGGAAGAAACCTATGTTGGGGACCTTGCGAGGAAGGATTCAGATCCTTGATCCAGATTGGTGGAAGCCTATGACAGACAAGGAAGTGGAAGATCTGTTTGGCGGGGCCGAGTGACTTGCGGCTGCTCCTGGACACAGCGGTATTTATTTTTGCTGTCGAGTCGCCGCAGCGTCTTAGCAGCCGGGCAGCCGCGGTTTTGAAGAATCCCGGAAACGTTCGCGAGTTGAGTTCTGTTTCGCTTACCGAGATCGCTATCAAGGCGACTTTGGGCAAACTGAGGATTTCGGCAGAAGATGCCCGCCAGGCGATCCAGGACATGGATATTCATATCCTTCCCTTCACTGCCGATCATGCCTTTCGTTTATTCAAGCTGCCCGCCTGCCACCGCGATCCTTTTGACCGGCAAATCATCGCGCAGGCGCTTTGGGAAGATATTCCCGTGGTCACCTCGGACGATAAATTCAGGCTTTACGACGGACTGAATCTCGTTTGGTGACTGGCGAGCGCGTGAAATGGGAATCAGATGATTTTCCGAATCCTGCTGCTCGTCGGTCTGATACGCCTGCTGATCGAGACCAACAAACCTTTCCTCTGTTCTGGGATCTACGCTGCCGCCGTGACAGTCTTCGCGTTGATCAGTGGACATGGCATTGGCGCGCTGGTGGCAGGCATATGGGCGTTCTTGCTGTCGACTGTCTACTTCTGGCTGCTCGACCGTTTCGACGGCAGCATTCTGTTCTGGATCATTATGATCCTGGGTTTACTCATCGGCCTGGTGTGAGCAGGATTCCGGGCTCGACTAACTTCTCCACTTCAGCGTCACCGGGCCGGCAATGGGGTGCTTCATCTCCGTGCCGGTACGTTTTGCTTCCAGATGCGCAGCCTTCAGCTGGAAATACCATTTTGCAGGACGGTCGGCGTCGTCGATCAGCATGAGATGCGGATTATGTTTCAGGCCTTCGGCTTGTAGTTCCATGGTGTGGCGATCCTGCTCGACGAATTTTGCGAAGACGAACTTCAACAGATCGGGGCCGAAGGGTATCCAGCGGAAAATGTTCCAGGCGGCGACCACGTCGATGCGGCATTGATTACGAGTGATGGGCGTTACCGTGGTGAGCGATGAAAACCAATACTTCCCTGCCCGGATGATTTCGCGGCGCAGGTTGGGCAGGACGAAGTCGATCGTTGTGGTAATAGAATCGGCGGCGGAGTAGAACCGCAGAAGCTTGTAGGGCGCGGAGTTTGAGCTGGGGGTGTGCGCGCTCATGCGGAAACCGTTGGGGATGGGCTCGAAGTTTTTTCTCTTCTCGTGGATGCTGTGGCGGCTGCGCCACCACCAGGCTTGATGGACGAAGGGTCCGTGGGCGGGATCCATGAGGCCGATGATGCCGTGGTCGATGCTGACGGGCATGTCGGCGGTGAGGTAGGCGAGTTTATATTTTTCGCTGAATTTTTCAATCAGCGGTGCAGGCTCAGGAGCTTCCTCCCTCGCGCTGAATCCCGCGCCCGGCAGGCCTGGATCCGGGATGTAGACCCAGATGAAACCGTCCTGCTCTTCACAGGGATAGCTGCCGGCGTAGATGCGGTCGACTTTCACATTCTGGTCGGCGGTGAGCGACGGGATGAGTTCACACTGGCCATTGTGGGCGTCGAACTGCCAGCCATGGTAGGAGCATTCGACATTCTCTCCATCGAACCTGCCACAGCTCAGCGGCATGCCGCGGTGGGGGCAGGCGTCGCGCAGCGCGAACGGCTTCTCCTCACGGTCGCGTCCAATGACGAGCGGAATCTCAAGCAACGTGGCTTTGCGGAGTTGATTGCGATGGACCTGATCGGCGGGCAGGGCGCGGTACCAGAAACCCGTCAGCATGAGCGCGTCGGGCACCTGGCGTTGAGGAGAGTCGAGGTCGGGCATGGGATGGAAATTGCTGATTGCTAATTTGTGATGGTTGATTGAAAAACCTATGCTAGCATCCGCAGGGCGTTTCGGCGTGTACCGAATCGCGCGGAGGGACTTCAGTGGAATTCGTCGGCCATTTTCGCAGGCTTACTCCGGTGCAGCGGAATACGTTCGTCGCCTGCTTTCTGGGATGGTCACTGGATGCGTTTGATTTTTTCATTCTGACCTTCTGTGTCAGCGCGATCTCGACCCAATTCCAGACGAAGGTTTCGGCGGTCACGGAGGCGATCTTCATCACGCTGGCTTTTCGTCCGGTAGGCGCATTTCTTTTTGGAATGATGGCGGACCGGTTCGGACGGCGTCCCACGCTGATGGTGGATATCATCGCGTACTCGGTGTTTGAGTTGTCGTCGGCGTTCGCGCCTTCTTTGAAAGTTTTTCTGATCACGCGGGCGTTGTTCGGAATCGCCATGGGCGGAGAATGGGGCGTGGGCGCGGCGCTGGCCTTTGAAACATTGCCGGCGGAGGGGCGCGGATTTTTCTCCGGGGTGCTGCAGGAAGGCTATGCGGTCGGCTACCTTATGGCGGCTCTGGTCTTCGGGACGGCGTTTCGCTTCGTGGGCTGGCGGGGAATGTTTATTATCGGCGCCCTGCCGGCGCTTCTGGTGATTTACATTCGCACAAAAGTGAATGAATCTCCGGCTTGGGAGCTAGGACGCGTGTCGCGGAATGCGGAGAGCCGGGTTGGCAAGGACATCGTGACGTATCTGGGGACTTTCGCTTTCCTGATCCTGCTGATGTTTGCCTTCAATTCGTTCAGCCACGGGACCCAGGATTTATATCCGACGTTCCTGACGAAGGACCACAAATTTGCTCCGCAGACGGTAGGGTTGATCGCGATCATCGCCAACATTGGCGCGCTGCTGGGAGGAATTCTTTTTGGCACGTGGTCGGAGAAAATCGGGCGGCGGAAGGCGATTGTCGTCGCCGCGCTGCTGTCGATTCCAGCCATCCCCCTATGGGCATACTCACACTCCGTGCCCATGCTGGCGCTGGGCGGCTTTCTGATGCAGTTCATGGTGCAGGGCGCGTGGGGCGTGATCCCGGCGCATTTAAACGAACTTTCGCCGCCTGCGGTGCGGGGAACGTTTCCGGGGTTCGCCTATCAACTGGGAAATCTGCTCTCTTCGCGCAACGTGGTGGTTCAAGCCAAGCTCGCCGAGCGGAATTTCGGCGGAATGTTCGCCCCGGTGCTGGCCTGGACCGTTCTGATCGTCGCGACACTGGTGGCGGTGGTCACTGGAAGCGGACGGGAGCGCAGAGGAATGGATTTGTCGGATACCGGCTAGAGAAGATGTTTCTGGGTCATGTTCGCGCTGGATGTGCAAGATTTGGCGTAGTCCTCCGCAGGGGCACAATGGTGGCATTGTCACGGGGAGATTCCTGTGGTACGGTAGGTGAAATTTCACGCCTTCGTAAACACATTTTTGGGGCCTTCTAATAAGTGTGGTCTGCGCGAATGCGCGTGCGGGGTAGCGCCACTATGAAAGAAATCATGGACTCGATTCCTGCCCAACCGTCAGGGAACGAGGAGAATTTTGCCAACCGGAAGCTGATCCGTCCGGCGTTGCCGCGCCCGGATCACAACCACGGAAACCACAACTCCAATCATCCGCAGTTGATCGAACGCCCGAACCGGCCAGAGCGCCACGATCGGCCGGAGCGCGGCTTCGAACGGGGTGATCGCGGCGACCGTGATCGTGCGATGGGTCCGGGAGGCGGTCGCAAGGCCGCGCCTCCGGAGCAAACCAACGCCGAGAATTTTTATTATCAGAAGCAGATGCAGTCTCGAACGCCGATGGTGATCGTGCTGCGCGACGGCGAGGAAATACACGGCGTGATCGAGTGGTATGACAAGACCTGCATCAAGGTGATCCGCGACGACGGACGGCCGAACCTGATGATTTACAAACCCGCCATTAAGTACATGTTTAAGGAAGAAGAGAACGGGCGGTAGGAATTGAGCGATTGAGTCACCGAGTCATTGAGCCATTTAAGATCGTTGAGGTGTACTCCTCGTTCTTCAATCACTCGATGACTCGATGACTCGATGACTCAATCGCTCAATGGTTTACCGGGCTTGCCTCCAGTTGGTCCAGTCGGCGGTTCAACAGATCCAAGTCGTCGTTCAACAGCGCCGATCCCGAAAGATCGATGCCCAGAAACTGATTCAGCAAATCCGCGGGCGGTTGATCGAAACCGTTCTTGAGAAGCTGGATATAGCGTGGCACAAACCACTCCCGCCGGGTCGAGTAAAGCTGGTAATACTTCAGCGCGAGCAGCCCACCGTACATGTAGTTCACATCGTAGAGGGGATCCTCAACCATTAGGGACATCCTGGCCCAGTCGGTGCGCAATTCCGGCGTGGAGGCTGGGAACTGTGAGAACTGGCCCTCGATCTTTAGGGTCAGGCTGTCCAGGTTATCAGCGTTCCGAACCGTGCCAGCGGCAACACCGTCATAGATTGTCTGTTCCAGCAAGGCATCGCGTGCGCCAAGAAACGCGTCGATACCTTTGATATACATCCATTGTTCGCGATAGTAGCGTTGCAGTTGTGGCGTCGCAGCATGTTCGGCCATAAAGTCAGCCAGGACTAATTCGTTGAACTCCGCGAAGGATTCGAAAAGGAAATGCGGGGCTTCCGCGTACGACAGCGCTACGCCGTTTGCGGTCATGAGTTGGCGATGGACCGCGTGTCCTCCTTCGTGCGCAATAACAGAGAGGTCTTTGAAAGTTCCATCATAGCGGCCGTAGAAGAGCATGCTGGTGTTGCCGGCTCGTCCCACGGAAAAGCCGCTGGTGTAGCGGTTGGGCGCGCCTCCGGGCATGATGTCAGCGCGCCCGTTGGCGGGATCGAGCAAGGCATCGAATGCGGCTTGATACTCCTTGCCCAGCCCTGCGAATGCCTCGTGAAATATGGCGCGGGCTTCTGAAAGCGAAGTTGTGGGCGGGGTGAATCCAGGTGCGGGAGCTAACAGATCCCACGCATGCGCCGGTTGGTGATAGCCTCGCTCGAAATCTTGCGACATAATCTTCTCGAAGCGCTTGGGGACTTCTCCGTGTTGCGCGACCAAGGCGAGAAGACTGCGGGTTTCCTCCGGCTTGAAATAGAGGCTCTCGTACTTGCGCGCAGGCGCATCCGCATAGTGGTGCGCTTTCGCAAGAGCGGTTTGGGCCTCGACGGTGTGCAGCAAAGTAAAAGCGAGGAGATCGCGCTGGCCGGCGAATCCTTTATAGCGCCGTTTGAATCCTTCTTCACGCACTCGCCCGTCCGCGTTTACCGCGATCAGGTTCCGCTGGCGCACGACGTCGAGCGGCCCCGAGGATGTTTTTACTGTTCCGAACGAGATTCCGGCCACAATCTGTTCGTACAAATCATCCTGCCAGTCGCCAATTTGCGGTTGAAACAGGTCGAGCAACGCCTGCTCGGCTGCCGGCAGCAGATGCGGCGCCGCGCGGCGAATGTCGGAGAGTGCGAAGCGATATTCCGCCAGCGCCGGTTCTTCCTTGAAGAACATGCTCAGCCGACCCTCGGAGAGGGCGAGGATGTCGGGATCGAGGAATGCGGTCCTGGCGTCTACGTCGGAATCGAGAGCCTTGTCGGCATCACAAGCGGCGGCGTCCTTGCGATTGAGAGCGCAGCGCAGGTGCAGGTAGCCTTCGTGCGTGGCGAAAAGCTTTTGAACGACATCGTACTGCCGCAGAAGAGCGAGCACCTGAGACCCAGAATCAAGCTGCCCTCTGAACCGGGCCATCTGATCGAGCGCGGCATTCAATTCGGCGCGCGCAGCAACTTCTTCCTCCGGCGTCTTGAAATAATAGCGCGACAAATCAGCAGACAAAGCTACCGGGGCCGGTGGTTGTATTTGCGCAGCAGCGCTTGCGCTCGCGGCCACGACGAACAGCAAGCGCGCCCAACTTCGGTACTGCCTCATGTTTCCACCTCAGCGATCTTTCCAGGCGATTTTCCCCAGCGATCTTTATCACCAA
Organism: Candidatus Sulfotelmatobacter sp.; assembly: GCA_049590215.1. Taxonomy (GTDB): domain Bacteria; phylum Acidobacteriota; class Terriglobia; order Terriglobales; family Acidobacteriaceae; genus Sulfotelmatobacter. The sequence continues at coordinate 18,522 of JBAWCJ010000397.1, forward strand.
TCTTTTCGAGATTCGAGATTAAGAGATAGACGATTCTGCGGCCTGCCCGTTTACGGTGCTGATGCTCCCGTTGACAATCTCCCTTATCTCCCATAGCATCAATCACTTGAGGGATGATTCTCAGACCCCGTCCGGGAGCCGTTCGTGATCAAGCTCGATATTATCA
>JBAWCJ010000398.1:0-23501 GCA_049590215.1 Candidatus Sulfotelmatobacter sp.
CTAGAGAGCGAGCCGTGAACTTGCCGGAGTTCATGCCATCTTGCAGGCCAGAGATGGTAATTTCATCGAGCTCGAAGGGTTTGATTTCTGGAGGGGAGGCGGAGCACGCAATCTCACGCGCGGCGCCCAAGGCAGGATACAGCGGGATCAAGGTCGCTGTTGCACTACCGATAAGAGTGTTCTTGAGGAAGGAGCGGCGGCTGGCGGCGATTTTCATAGCGGTGGGGCGCATGGTTTAAAGGGTTCCTTTGCGACGCGGTTTGGATTCGCGAATCGCGACCAGACATAGTAATCTATGCAATCTAAAATCTGCTGGCACGAGCGCCGACCAGCGAAAGGGCAGCGACAGCCGAAGGATCGAAGAGCTACGCTCGCTTCGTGCTGGAGCGCGATGTACGTGTCGCGACTTCCGCCTTAGCTGGCTGCTTAATTGCACCGGCCTTCATCGCGGCCGCAAACAGATGTTGGCCGTCGTCGTAGGGATTGTAAGCATCGTCGGGATACCAGGCGCCGGCGAAAAGATCGCCTTGCCGGGTGACTGTGCAGCGCTGTACATGCGCGCTGTCGACGAAGCTGTGCTTAATTTCGGGAGTGCCCCAGTCGCCGCCCCAGATGAGCCCGCTACTGTGCGCAAGCTGTCCCAGGAAAGAGAAATCGCCTTTCCAGCAAGGCTCCCCAGCCGCCACGCGGACGATGTCACAAGCCAATCCGTAGTGATGAACACTCACGGTTCGAAGTTTGGTGGCGCCGCTGTTGAAGAGCTCCTGCTGGCGGTTCTGGCTACGGTAGGTTTCGAAGATCATGACCTCGATTCCCATTTGCTGCGCGGCCGAGACTATGCTCTCGACGAGCTGGCGAGTCGAGGGTTCGAGCAGGGAAGGGTCGCTGACGCGCGTCAATGAGGCAAACCGTGAGTCCTTGCAGATCACCTGATTGTAGAAGTTTCCCATGCAAAATACCTTCCTGCGGCTGGCCTCGGGCAAACCACTGAGTTCGGCCGCGAAAGTATGGCTGGAGGGATGGCTCAAGCTAATCACGAATTAGTTCAATGTCCAGTGGAAACCCTGAGAAAGTGCAAGAAAAACCGCCGTTCGTTTCAAAATGGGACTGCCACTTTGTGGGCGGGTTTTCCTGAAAATCGACCCCGCCCAAGATTCGGCGTGCTTTCTTGCGTCCTGGTGTACAATGGTTTTAGCTAAGTTTGACTCACGAGCAACTGAAGGTCGGTATCGCCAACCAGCGTCACCCCCTCACTAGCAGCGAATCTTCTCAGCACAATCCAAAGAAACAGAATAGGACTATCAACAATGGCAGAACAAGGAACAGTGAAGTGGTTTAACGACGCCAAAGGCTATGGCTTTATCAGCCGTCAGAATGGCGAGGACGTTTTCGTGCATTTCTCCGCGATTCAAGCAGGTGGCTTTCGTAGCCTGCAAGAAGGACAAACCGTGCAGTTCGACGTGACCAAGGGCCCCAAGGGCTGGCAGGCGGAGAACGTCCAAGCTGTCTAAGCGACCGCTTTTGCAGTGAAAACAGAATGCCCGTGATTCGCAAGAGTCACGGGCATTTTTGTCGGCCACTAAGATCGCTACACCTGACCTGAATATTACGGTTGCTTCCGCGCCTGCTGCACCATCTCCACCAGAACCTTTCTCGCTTGCCCCGGATCGCGCACTTCCCGCAGGAACGCGATGCGAGCGCCTTTCATGCCGTCTGAGGTTTTCAGGCGCACGTTGAAGCCAAGTCGATCAACGGCAGCCATGGCCGCTTCCTGACATTCGATGCCGGCAAACGCCTTGGCCAGCAGGACGAGCGCATCCTTGTGGTCAGCATTCATATGCTCGATAATTCCGGCGGCAGACTCGGCCAGCGGATCCGGTTCGGCAAGGCCATAGTCCGCAGCCTGCACCCACCCCATTATTCCGAAGCCGCCGACGTAGTAAACATCCAGAACGTCCATGCGGTAGAAGGAAAAATCTTCAAAGTCCACCCAGTATTTGCTGTTCTCGTAACGCTCCAGGTAGAGCTTGCGGGCGTCCGGCAGCTCTGCCTTTGGGATGGACAGAACATTCCCCATCACCGTGACCCGCGATGCGCCCAGCGGATCGCCGCTGGCATCCGGCTGAGTTACCAGAAGGCTGGCGCGCGCATCCGCCTGCAGATTCTGCGTGTGCATGGCCATGCTGCTGATCAGGAAGATCGGACGCCCGCGCAGGTCGAGCGCGTAGGGCATCACCGATCCAAATGGGAAGCCCGGCTGCTTGCGCGATAGAGTCGAGAGGCTTCCGATACGCCCGAGGTAGACGAGCGTTCTTGCCCGCTCCGAGAATGAAGGTTCAGGAACCTCGGAGTGATCGCTACCCGCTCCCGGGCCCGCGTGTTTTCTTGAGGAGGAGGAAGACACAGTTCTGCTCATCAGGCAGTCTAAATGAAACCGGCACTAGGTGACGTCTACTCCGGCGGGAATGTCACGACTGCCTGGCGGTTTAGCCCAAGTTTCGTCAGAACCGACGGCGGTTCCGCAGATTGTTTCCAACGGCTTCGAGTGCTAGACTTTGGTTGGCTTAAGGGCTGGTGTTCCGTCTTTGCCAGCGAGCGGGAGTAGTTCAGCGGTAGAACGCCAGCTTCCCAAGCTGGATGTCGCCGGTTCGATCCCGGTCTCCCGCTCCATTTGGTTCTCTGGATGTGATGCAAAGCGAGAAGTAGCCTGGGTCAAGGGCTCGAAAGCGCTACAACCATAAATGCCCCAGCGAGGCTATAATCGTTCTATCATGACTAGCAATCCTGAACATCCCTCAATGTCGGAAGTGTGTGCACGAGTGAGGCATCTCGGATATGCCGCTTCAAGACGGGTGCGGCTTTATGGCGAGGAGTTTGAAGTGGTTTCAGACCCGTTTCCGGAGGCGGATGGCATCGCGGTTCACGTTACCACCAAAAAAGACTCGAGAATCCGCGTACTTCAGATTCCCGCGACTGTGCTCCAGAGTGTCAGAGGGCGGGTTACTAACGCGGCCTGACCGAACGTCCGCCAAAACGGCCTCCCAACGGCTCGTGGGAGACATACTCAAGATTTTGATTCCAACGATCGAAATTATTCATCCAAGGAAACGGGCGGTAACTTGACGCTGTTGTCAGGCACAGCCTACTATTGTCGATGAGATGATGAGTTTCAGTAATCTTCGCCAGATTTGCATGTGCGCGTGTTGTTGTTGTGCATGCGTGTGCTCTGGCGCAGGGAGGTTGCTGACTTAAAGGTTTCATAAACTTCAGCACTTATCGCCCACCGCCAGAGAGTATCTGGCGGTGGGTTTTTTTTGCGCCAAAGCAGCTAACACGAATCAGTTTACGGGAAGTTACCCTATGGCAAGTCCAGCTACTCCAAATCCGGTCAAAGAAACGAAAGCGCAAAAGGTGGAGCGCCTGAAGCGCGCCATGAATCCATGGGAGGGGCTGGCTGAGATTCGCCGCTTTGCGCGGGAAGGTTTTGCCTCGATTCCGCCAGAATGGATTGGGACGTACTTCCGCTGGTGGGGAGTCTACACGCAGGGCGATGGTGCCGGGGTTGTCGGCGGCAAAGACGGCCAGGGGCTTGCGTTGCCGTTCTTCATGCTGCGCATCCGCATTCCAAACGGTCTGCTGCGATCGGACCAGTTGCGGACTATCGCCGGCCTGACCAGCCGCTACGCCCGCGGCATCGCCGACCTCACGGTGCGGCAAAACATTCAGCTGCACTGGGTCACGATCGAGGCTCTTCCGGAGGTGCTGGAAGAACTCTGGCGTGTCGGCCTGAATACGATGGGCGCTTGCGGCGATGTCACACGCAATATCACGGGCTGCCCGGTCGCAGGCGTGGATGCAGACGAGATCTGCGATGCGTCGTCCCTCGCGCTGGAAGCTGATCGAATGCTGGCAGGCAACGCAGAGTTCTACAATCTGCCGCGCAAGTTCAAGATTTCCATCACGGGATGCCGTGTGTGGTGCCCCTATCCGGAGATCAACGATGTCGGCCTGACCGCGACGCGGCGCGTGGTTCGTGGAACGCCGGAGATTGGATTTGCTCTGCGCGTAGGCGGCGGACTTTCTACCGAGCCCTATCTGGGCGCGCCGCTGAATGCGTTCGTGCGCTGGAACCAGGTTCTGCCGGTGATTAAGGGAATCGCCGAGCTGTTTCGCGACTCCGATCAGTTGCGTGAACATCGCGAGCGGGCGCGACTGAAATTTCTTTTCCTGCGCCATGGTTGGACGCCGCCCGACTTTCAGGAAGAGCTGGAGCGGCGGATCGGGTTTCAACTCGATCCGGCCGAACCCGAGCGGCCGCCGGCGGACGTCTACCGCGATCACATCGGGATTCATGCGCAGAAGCAGCCGGGCCTCTGCTATGTGGGAGCGACGGTTCTGCGCGGCCGCATCACCCCCGAACAGATGCACGCGGCGGCCGATCTCGCGGATCGCTTTGCGAACGGCGAACTGCGCACAACCAACATGCAGAACCTGCTGATCGTCAACGTGCCCCAGTTGCACGCGGACGATTTGGCAAAAGAGTTGGGTGCGATCGGTTTGCCCGTGGCCGGGTCGCCGTTCTGGCGCGGCGCCATCGCGTGCAGTGGCACAGAGTTCTGCAAGCTGGCGATAACCGAGACGAAAAGTTTTTCTCGCTGGCTGGTAGAGGAACTGGAAGAACGCCTTCCCGGATTTGATCAACACCTGAAGCTGCATGTCACCGGTTGTCCGAATAGTTGCGGACAACATTGGATCGCCGACATTGGAATCGAAGGCAAGAAGATCAAAGTCAACGGTCACATGGTGGACGCCTATTACTTCTGCCTGGGCGGTGCGCTGGGCTTGAATCAGGCGATTGCGAGGCCGGTGGGATTCCGCTGCGTCGCGACCGAGGTTCCGGAAGCCATCGAACGCTTGCTGCGCCGCTACCTCGTCGACGGCAGGCCGGGCGAGAACTTGCGACGCTTCTTCGCCCGTCACAGCGACACAGAGTTGCGAAATTTCCTGGCGGGAGAATTTGTAGAAGCGGTCGCCCGCGATCTGCCCGAGGGACGCGTGCCAAGCAGCGTGGAAGGTTAACGCAGATTATGAGCAGCCTGTTTCCCATGTTCGTGAAACTCGAAGGCAAACGTTGCCTTGTGGTCGGCGCCGGCAAAGTTGGCGAACCCAAGATCGGCGGCCTCATCGAGACCGGCGCGCGCATATATGTGATCGCTCTGGAGGCGTCCGAGGCTGTGCATCAGTGGGCAAGAGCTGGGAAGATCACTTTGGAAATCCGCGGCTTTGCTCCGACAGATCTCGATGGAACGTTCCTCGTGATCGTCGCCACCGCGTCACGCGATTTGAATAGTTCGATTTATCGCGAAGCGCAGCGGCGCGGAATTCTGTGCAACGTGGTTGACGTTCCCGACTATTGCGATTTCTATTACCCCGCGGTGGTGCGCCGCGGCGATCTGCAGATTGCGATCTCGACGAACGGCCAGAGCCCGTCGCTGGCACAAAAACTTCGGCGGCAACTGGAGAAGCAGTTCGGGCCAGGATACGCGCGATGGGTTGCGGAACTGGGTGAGACGCGAAGGCTGGTGCTGGCCAGCGATCTTGATCCACAGCGGAAGAGTGATTTATTGCACTCGCTGGCGAGCCGCGAGGCTCTGAAGGCGGCGATCGAAGAAGAGTCGGTGAAGCGTGAGGAAGACAAGGGGGTAACAGCATGAACGGCAAGGTGTATCTGGTGGGCGCGGGCCCGGGCGATCCTGAATTGCTCACAGTGAAGGCCCTGCGGCTGCTACAAACCGCCGACGTCGTATTTCACGACGACCTGGTTTCGGCCGAAATTCTGAAACTGATTTCGCCCTCGGCCGAAGTCCAAAATGTGGGCAAGCGTTGCGGCAGCAAAACCATCCGGCAGGAAGAGATTAATTTTTTGCTGGTGGCGCGGGCAGCTTCAGGATCTCAGGTGGTGCGCTTGAAGAGCGGCGACCCTTTGATCTTCGGCCGTGCGGGAGAAGAAATCGAAGCGCTGCGCCAATCCAACATCGAATATGAGATTGTTCCCGGAATTACCTCAGCTCTTGGCGCTGCCGCTGCTGCCGGAATTCCGCTGACTCATCGATGGGCATCGTCCACCATCGTGCTGACGGTCGGACATCGAGCGTCCGTGACGCGAGCGTCGGCGAACGATGATGCGGATTGGAGCCACTTTGCCGCGTCCGAGTCGACCCTTGTCGTCTACATGCCGGGCTCAGACTATGGCGAGATTTCCAGCCGGCTTGCCTCCGCCGGATTCGCGAAAAAAACCTCGTGCGCAATTATTTCGCGGGCGACAACTCCCCGGCAACGAATTTACCGCACTACGGTTTCTGATCTCCGCCACGCGCCGCAGCTCGAGTCTCCCACACTTCTAGTCGTCGGCGAGGTCGTGCAGTTCGCCGATCAGAATTTAGTAGAAGAAGCCGCCAGCCTTCCGGAACCGGCCTTTGAAGCCACGTTCACCCAACCTGTCACTGCAAGCTTTAGGACGGATCAGGAGCCCTTGGCATGAAGGAAGAAGTTATGAAAGACGAGGTAGGAAAACTGCAGATCGCTGCGGAAGCCTGGAGCCCCGAGCAGCTTCTCGGCTGGGCGTTCGACACCTTCGGGGATCGGGTCGCGATCTCTTCCGCTTTCGGCGCAGAGGGCATGGTCCTCATCGATATTGCTTCCCAAGTGCGCCAGAGCTTTCGCCTCTTCACCCTGGACACGGAATTTCTGTTTCCCGAAACCTACAATCTCATGGACCGGATGGAACAAAGATATGGCATCACAATTGAAAGGGTCTATCCGCTGAGTTCGCCCGAAGAACAGGAGCGGGAGCATGGTCCCTCCCTGTGGCAGCGAAACCCCGACCTATGCTGCAACCTGCGGAAGGTTGAGCCGCTGCAGCGCAAGCTGGGCGAACTTCAGGCCTGGGTCACGAGCATCCGGCGCGACCAGACGGCGGCCCGCGCCAGCGCCGGCAAAATCGAATGGGACCACAAATTTGGTCTGGTGAAGGTCAATCCCATCGTGGATTGGAGTTCGAAGCAGGTGTGGCACTACATTCGCGAGCACGATGTACCTTATAACGAGCTGCATGAGCGTAATTATCCAAGCATCGGCTGCACGCACTGCACGCGGGCTGTGCGGCCGGGAGAAGATCCTAGGGCAGGGCGCTGGGCAGGATTCGTGAAGACCGAGTGCGGGCTGCACGTCATTCAGGCCGCTGCGCAGTCTGCCGGAGGTGACGCGTAAGAGAAACACTATTCTAGCGGCTAGGCTTCTGTTTTCTTCAGGTAGTCCGAAAGCTGCCGCACCACGGCGATGAAAGTCTTGTTAGCCACCGACAGCGTACGATCTCGACGATAGGCCAGCCCGAGTTCGCGCCATAATTCTGCGCCTTCCAACTCGATCAGCTTCACTCTGCCCGCCGCCACTTCGTCGCGCGCAAAAGACGCGCTGATCAGCGAGATGCCAAGATCGGCGGCTACGAAGCTCTTGATCATCCCAATGCTCGGCAGTTCCATTCTCACTTTTAACTCAGCATTGTATTCCCGGAATAGCTTATCCAGCAGGCGCCGCGTATGGCCGGTCTTCGGCAGCAGCAGAGGGTATTTCACGACATCGCTAATGTGCGCCGCCTTCAGCTTGGCGAGAGGATTCTTAGGGCTGACCATCAGCATCAGCCGGTCGCGGTAGATGGCCTGAACCTTCAGGCTCGGAGACTGCACGGGGAGGCTCAGTATGCCCACGTCGAGAGAACCGTTCTCCAGTTTTTCCACGATCTTGTAAGTGAAATTGCGATAGATGCTGATCTGCACGTCGGGATACTTGCGGCAGTATTCTCCGAAAACTTCGGGCAGCACATAGAGGCAAGTGGCTTCGTTGGCGCCAACCAGCAGCGTCCCGCGCGGCGTGTGGGCGTGGTCGGCCACGGCCACCAGCGACTCGTCGCGCAGCTTTTTCATGCGCAGAGCGTAATCGTGGAAGACCTGGCCGGCGGGAGTCAGCTTTACAGTCTTGCCCGAGCGGTCGAGCAGGCGGTCGCCGTATTCCTGCTCCAGTTGGCGGATCTGCGCGCTCACCGCCGACTGCGAGCGGAAAACTTTCTCTCCGGCACGCGAGAAGCTGCCTTGCCGCGCGACCTCCAGAAATGTGATGAGTTGATCGAAATCCATGCAGTCTGGTCAGGAAATTATAGCGAACTTCGCATCGAAGTGGTTCCGGGAAGCGCCCGGCCAGCGAGCCGGCTCATTGCACGACGGGTCTTTCGGAGGTGAGAAGTTTGTCACGGCCGTAACTCCGCGCTTCCTCGGCAGCGAGCCGTGCCAGAATCGAAGCCCAGGTATCTTCGATCGAGCATGGAGGTGCCACGGGTTCGACCCGAAGCAGCGGCAGCGCGGAGTACGCAAGCAGGTCTGCGGCTCTCGGACTTCCCGTGAGTTGAAGATGCCGGCGTAGAATGCGGCGGAGCCACAGCTCTTCCTGAGGTTCAAGAGTTGCAAACCGCACGGAGTCGCGGTTCAGGGCATCGTCGTTGAAGTAATCGTCAGCGTCGACGCGCAACAGATAGGCCAGGCCGCCGGTCATGCCTGCTCCCATGTTGGCTCCTGCCGGACCGAGAATGACGACAACGCCCGCGGTCATGTATTCGCATCCGTGACGGCCCACGCCCTCGACCACGGCGAGCGCTCCGCTGTTGCGAACTGCAAACCGCTCTCCCGCGCGGCCGCCGACGAATAGCTCACCCGACGTGGCGCCATAGAGCACGGTGTTGCCCACCAGAACATCTCCGCGCGCCGATGCTTCGGCTTGGGCGGTGATGGCGATGCTGCCACCGCACAGGCCCTTGCCCACATAATCATTCGCTTCGCCATTGAGCCGGAAGTTGGCGCCGGAAATCAAGAAAGCGCCAAAGCTCTGCCCCGCCGTCCCGAAGAACTCGCAATCGACTCCGGCCATTTCCAAAGTCGATCGTCCGAACGAAGACCCCAGTCGGCGCAGGACCTCGCCGCTGAAGTGCGCGCCCACGGCCCGATCCTCGTTGGTAATTTCAAAACGATAAGGACGGGTGGAAAGTGATTCCAGGTCGTCGACCACACGATTCAGTTCAACATGCAACGCGCTCGAGTCCTCATGCGGACAGGGAAATTGCGCAGGGGGATTGAGAATAGGCTGTAGCAGCGAGGCCACGCTCTGTTCGGCCTCGGCCGAACGCGGACGCAGGCGGCCGACAGCGCCCAGAATTTCGTCGATGGATCCCGCCCCCATGTCCGCCAGTAGTTGGCGGACGTCGGCGGCCAGCGCGCGGAAGTACGCTTCAACCATCTCCGGATTTCCGGCGAAACGTGCGCGCAGACTTTCATCCTGAGTCGCAATGCCCACGGGACAGGTGTTGAGATGACATTGCCGGGCCATCACGCAACCGATGGCCAGCAAGGCTGCAGTTCCAAAGCCAAATTCTTCGGCGCCGAGCAGAGCCGCAACCACGACATCACGCGCGAACTTGAGGCCGCCATCCACGCGCAATCTCACTCGGGCGCGCAGTCCGGCGCGAACCAGCGCGGTATGTGCGTCCCGCAAACCAATTTCCCATGGCAGCCCCGTGTTCTTGATGGAGGTAAGCGGCGATGCGCCGGTGCCGCCATCGTGACCGCTGATGGTAATCACGTCCGCGCCGGCTTTGGCTACGCCGGTAGCGATGACGCCAACTCCGGAACTAGAAACCAGCTTGACCCCAATCCGCGCGTTCGGATTTACCGCACGCAGATCGTAAATCAATTGCGCCAGGTCTTCGATGCTGTAAATGTCATGGTGCGGCGGCGGCGAGATGAGAGACGTCCCGGGCACGGCGTGCCGCAGGCGCGCAATATAAGGCGTAACTTTCGCCGAAGGCAGCTGGCCGCCTTCGCCCGGCTTCGAGCCCTGCGCCATTTTGATTTCGATTTCGTCGGCGTGCACCAGATATTCGGCAGTGACGCCGAAGCGCGCCGAGGCCACCTGCTTCACGCGATTGTTCGCCTCTGGACGCTCATAATAAATGCTGGGGTCTTCACCGCCTTCTCCGGTATTGCTGCGCCCTCCCAGGCGGTTCATCGCGATGGCCAGCGTCTGGTGGGCTTCCGGCGAAATTGCACCGAGCGACATGGCTTGCGTGCTGAAGCGGCTGAGCAGGGAAACTTCACTCTCCACTTCTTCCAGGGAAAAAGCCTGCGCGGGACTGATCTCGAGCAAGTCCCGCACCGAAACATTTTTTCGCTCGTTCGAGAGCACAGCCAGGGACGCTTGATTTTCCGGTGTCGGCGACTTGATGTAGCGATGCATGCGCCGCACCAATTCCGGCGAACTCGAATGCAGTTCGCCGTTGCGGCGGAAGCGGTAGAGGCCAGCATCGCGAAAATCGGCGGCGGCAGAGCCGAAGCCCGCAGCGTGGCAAGCGAGGCAGTCTTCGAGAAGACCGTCCAGTGTTTTCCCGCTGAGCGTGTGTCCAGCATCTTCGAAGAACTCTTCGCAAACCGCCGGATCGAGACCGATCGTCTCAAAGATCTGGCTGTTCCGGTAACTGCTCATGGTGGAGATGCCCATGCGCGCCAGCACCTTGCGCAGACCCTTCTCGATGGCAGCGCGGTAGCGCGCGAGCCCTTCGAAATCAGCGCGTGCGCTCAAACTCATCGCGAGATAGGGATGCACAGCGCTAGCCCCAGCCGCGACCAGGAGGGCGACGTGATGCGTATCGATAACCTGGCCCGTCTCCACAATCAGCGGAAGATTCCAGGCTCCGGCAGCGGTCATCGCGCGCCACGCGCACGAAACCGCCAGCAGCGCAGGCACCGCCGCTCGCTTATCGCTCACGGCGCGATCGCTTAGCAGAATTGCTCTGCCAGTTGCTGCCATGGCCGAAGCTTCTTCGCGGATCCTGCGTAGAACCAGACGGGCAGCCTCGACTCCTCCGGCCGCGTCGAAACTGAAGTCAATGCAGTGAATCGTCAGCAACGCTTCTCCGAGCGAATCCATCTGCCCGGCATCGAGCAGCGGAGAATCCAGCTTCGTATTCTCGCTGAGGTACACGTCAAGCGACATCACGTGGCTCTCGCGCAGCGGGTCGATGGGAGGATTCGTAACCTGCGCGAACCGTTGCTTGCAGTAATCCCAGAGCGGACGCGGCAGGCTAGACAGCAAGGCCGGAGGAGCGTCGTCGCCCATGCTCCACAGCGGCTCTTGGCCATTTTCTACAAGCGGCTGAAACAGCATGCGGAACTGATCTTCCGTCCAGCCAAAAGCTGCCATCAAGCGGTTGGCATCGAGACTGATCGGGGCGGCCGTGTTTTCTGCCGGAATTACAGTTGTCTCCGGCCGCAGAATGTTATCCGCATGCACAAGTCGCGCCACCTCGCCCGGCCGGAAAAACGTCCCGCTCGCCGGGTCGGCAATCAGCATCTCGCCCGGCCCCAGCCGCTGCCGTTCGATCACCTGCTTATCAGAAAGATCTGTGATGCCAACTTCCGAGCCAACGATCAGCAATCCATCCGAAGTCAGCGTATAGCGCAGCGGACGGAGGCCGTTGCGGTCAAGCTTTGCCCCCACCACCTGGCCATCAGTGAAAAGCAGCGCGGCCGGGCCGTCCCACGGTTCTTGCTCGGGAGCGCTATCGGCGAGGAACTGTCGCAGCCCAGGGTCGAGACGCTCGTCGTGCTCCCACGCCGGGGGCACCAGGCGCAAAGCAGATTCGGCAATGCTGGAACCGCTCCGCACCAGGGCTTCGAGTGCGTTATCGAAACTCGCGGAGTCGCTCATTCCCGGCTGCAACATCCGTGAGTTCTCTGGAAGCCCGAGCTGGCGGCGCAACGTGGCCCCGCGCGCCTGAAACCAGCGGCGATTACTGCTGATGGTATTGATTTCACCGTTATGCGCCACAAAGCGAAAAGGCTGGGCCAGCGACCAACTCGGTTGCGTGTTCGTCGAGTAGCGTTGGTGGAAAACCACAAACGCGCTTTCAAACTCAGGATCGTTCAGGTCAAGATAGAACGGAGCCAGCTGCTCCGGAGTGAGCAGTCCCTTGTAAACGATGGTTCGCGAAGAGAACGAGCAGTAGTAGCCAGCGCCGGAAACGCTTTCCAGTTCTTGCCGCAAACGGAAAAGCTGCAGCTCAAAGTCCGAAGAATCGAGCCCGGGGGAGTCTAAGTGCGAAGCCCCACCGCGAGGCGCCACAAAACATTGCCGCACCACGGGCAGGGAATCGCGCGAGCGCGGACCAAGGATCGAGGAATCGGTGGGCACCTGCCGCCAGCCCAAGAACGAGAGGTCAAATTTTTCAACTGCAGACCGAATCGCCTTCAATGCATCATTTTCCTGGCCACGCTGAAGAAACACCATGCCGACGCCAAACTCTTCGGGCAGTTGAATCCCATCAGCACGAGTGACCCTGCGGAAGAACGCTTTCGGTACCCCTACCAGCAGGCCCGCGCCATCACCGCTGCGTCCATCGGCGTCCACGCCGCCGCGATGGGCCAGGCGCGCCAGTGCCTCAAGTCCGCGCTCCACCACGGCATGCGACGCAGGTCCGCCCAGTTGGGCGATAAAGCCCACGCCGCATGCATCATGGTCCGCCGAGAAGGTGAGGCGACTCTCCGCCATATTACTTGTCTAACCCGAAACACCTTGCCAAGTACAATCGTCATTTTCGATGCGATGGATGGATTTTCTGCATGGCCCGGGCAACTGATTCTCAGGGGCTCCGACCGAGGCTCCTGTATCGTTAGGCTTCGATATTTCCTTCAGGTAAAATGACGACTCTTGCCACAGCCAGCGCTCCCATGGTCAGTCTTTCTAATATCCAGTCCGCCCTCGCGCGGGTTCGAAAATCGATTTATGTATCTCCCTGCGCGCGGTCGGAAACCTTCTCCGAACTCACCGGCAACTCGATCTATCTCAAGCTGGAGAACCGGCAGCGAACCGGCGCCTACAAAGAGCGGGGCGCGCTGAACAAGCTGCTGAGCCTTAGTGCGGAGGAACGTTCTCAGGGCGTAATCGCGGCCTCGGCGGGCAATCATGCGCAGGCCGTCGCTTACCACGCCTCCAAGCTCGGCATCCGGGCAAGAATTGTCATGCCGCTGGCAACTCCGCTCATCAAGGTGTCGGCCACGCGCGGCTACGGCGGCGACGTTATGCTTCACGGCGGGAATTACGACGAGGCCTACGACGAAGCGCTGCGCCTCAGTGCCCAAGACCACCTTACTTTCGTCCATGCCTTCGATGACGACGTGGTAATTGCTGGGCAGGGAACTCTAGGGCTCGAACTGCTCGAGCAGCTCCCTGATCTGGATGCGGTCATCGTGCCCATCGGCGGAGGTGGGCTGATCGGCGGCATCGGTTGCGCCCTGAAAGAAACGAATCCTCGCATTCAGGTCATAGGAGTTCAACCGGCGCGGCTACCTTCGGTGAAGGTTGCATTGTCAGAAGGAAAACCCGTGACCTTGCCTTCAGCTGTGACCATCGCCGACGGGATTGCGGTGCGCCGCGCAGGCGAGCGCACGCTCCCGCTGATCCAGAAGTATGTGGACGAGATCGTCACGGTTGAAGAAGAGGAGATTGCCAATGCCGTGCTGCTCTTGCTCGAGCGGGAGAAGATTCTGGCCGAAGGAGCAGGCGCTGCCGCGCTGGCGGCCGTGGTCAATCACCGGATTCCGACCATCCGCGATAAAACGGGCAAGAAAGTTGCCGTAATAGTGAGCGGCGGCAACATCGATGTTACTTTGCTGGCCCGCATCATCGAGCGCGGCCTGGTCAAAGATGGGAGGTTAGTTCGCTTGCGGGTGCACTTACCGGACTACCCCGGGGCGCTGCACAAGGTTACAGGAATCCTCGCGCAGCACCGCGCCAACATTGTTGAAACTTCTTATGATCGCGCCTACCACAACGTCAATCTGGGAGACACCGCTATCGACATCACCATGGAGACGCGCGGTCCCGATCACATCGCCGAACTGATTTCAGCCCTCGGCGCCAGCGGCTACACCCACGAAAGAATCCTGTAAAGGCCAGGCGACCTGCTCGCTCCAACTGCATCTTAACTGGTAAAGTGAGGAGAGCAGTTCCGCTTGCGCCGCGATCAATATTGGCGCACCTACTGGCAGGACATCTGGGTCTGTTTGCGGAGGATGTACTGCCAACATCGCCTCGGCGATATCTCAATGAACTGGACCTGGAGCCATTATCAATTTGAAACTAATCTACTATTCAACCCGTGTGAGCTTATTGATTGTATCGATCTCATTCTCCGCAGCTCTGTGCGCAGCTCAAAGCGCTCCGCAGCCTCAAACCTCGGACCCTGCGGCGTCCGACCAATCACCCGCCAACAGTTCTTCGAGCCAGAGCAAGCCCGGAGAACAACCCACTGCCCAGGGTAATTCTCAGGACCAAAAGAACCAGGCCCAGGAAGATCAAAAGAAGAAAGATGACCGGATGTTTTACGTGATGCCGAACTATCTGACGGTTGATAGTCAATCACAGGCGAAACCCATCTCATGGAAAGAAAAGTTCGCTATCTCAGCAAAGGGGTCCTTCGACCCCTATGAATTCACGGTGGTAGGCATCGTGGCGGGCATCCGGCAAGCGGATAATTCCTCTCCGGCGTTTGGACAGGGAATAAAGGGATACGCCAAGCGCTATGGAGCGGCTTTCGCCGATCAGGTGGATGGCAACGTCATGGTGGGCGGTGTTTACCCCACCCTGCTAAAAATCGATCCTCGCTATTTTCAACTCGGCAGGGGCTCGTTCATGCGCCGCTTTGGCTATGCCTTCGATCGTATTTTCGTCGCTCGAAGAGACTCCGGGGCCAGCATGTTCAACGTTCCGGAGTTTGCCGGAAACGCAACGGCGATCGCTATTTCCAATCTTTATTATCCCGCCGCAGATCGGAGTTGGTCGTCGAGCTTATCCGATTGGGGAACCCAGATGGGTCTGGACGCCTTCGGAAATGAACTGAAGGAGTTTTGGCCAGATATCCACCACTATTTGCAGATTAGACACGAGCGCCACGTGGAGAAACAGCAGCAGAAAGCGCCCAACTAACCGTTCCAATCCGGAATCCGCATTTACCCGTTTTCTGCTGGCGTGCATCCAAACGCCGGCTCAACCAATCCAACTGCGGATGACTGGAAGGAATTGTTTGAAGAAGACAGCGAAGCCGAAGAAAGCAGACGTGGGGGAGATTTGAAAACCATTCGATTATCTTGCATGGCAGTAGCGCTGGCGGGGATGTTGGCAGCGGTGCCTGTTCAAGCTCAGGAATCAGCCAGCGCGCGAGAACAGTCCCGAGAAGGAACGGTGCCGTCGGATTCGGCCGATAGTTCGCCGACCATCAAGGTCGCGCTGCTTGTTGTTTCGTTAACCGATACTTCGCAAAGCCAGAGTCCGCAGAGCCAGGGCCCACCGCCAACCGCCACAACCAAGGATGGAAAGTCCTCCCTGCCAGACGCGCCCGCGCCCAGCGTCACTCCCGCAGATGCCAACAACCCCGACCAGTTTGGTAAACAACCAAAGAGAATACTGTGGGTTATCCCCAACTACCGGGCGGTCAGTGCCAACACCCACTTGCCTCCGCCGACTTTCAAGGATGAACTCTGGCTGGCGACCCAGGATACATTCGACTATTCCTATTTCATTTTAGTTGCCGGGCTCGCGGGAATTGACATGGCCGGCAAGTCGCAGCCGGCCTTTGGGCAGGGCGCTGAGGGCTATGGCAAATACTACTGGCACAACTTTGCCGACGGCGGTATAGAGAACTACATGACGGAAGCAATCGTTCCAGTCGTGACGAGGGAGGACCCGAGATACTACACCATGGGCAAAGGCGGATTTGTTAAGCGGACCGGTTATGCGGTAACTCGGCTGTTCATCACGCGGACCAACTCGGGAAAGAGCACCTTCAATCTGTCGGAGATCATTGGGGCCGGAGCAGCCGCGGGCATTGGTAATACGTATTACCCCGCAGAATCCAACCCTTGGGTGAAAACCTACCAGCGCTGGGGAACGCAGGTGGGCTTGGACGGCGTATTCAACGTGCTAAAAGAGTTTTGGCCCGATATCAATCAGGCAATATTTGGCGGAAAATACTAATTGTCGTCTAAGTGCCGTCGGAAATTGCGGAGTTACTTACAACTGGCGGATCGTGCCGCAGAGTTCAAGCGCATCCTGAACTCGGAGGCTCTACGGATGCCGGTGCAACACATGGGTGGCGATGTCCGGCCAGAACTCCCGGAATGTATTGGTAAGAGCATCGCGTCCGAGTGCCCATCCATACTTGGTGGCAAGCGCTCCGATGGTGCGGCTCCCGCTGGGGTAATACGATATCGAAATTCCCTGCGCGATCCCCCGGCCCAACAGTTCCGACGCATTAAAGCTATTGTGCCCGTGGTAATCCGGCGTAATAAGGATGCGCGTTCCCGCATACACACCGCGCTTCACGATGCTGCCGTGTCCCTTCGCGTAATAGCGTTCGTCCTGATGAAACACCGTAGGAAGCGCAAAAATAACCCAATAGTTGCCATCGGTCTTGTCGAGCAACCCTCGCCAGTAGTATCTGCCGAACCCCGGAAGTCCCTGTCCCAGCTGCGGGTGGGCATCGGTCCACTCCGCCAGCGAGGAAGTTATGCCCACAAAAATAAACGATGAATAATCGAAGCTGTTCTGGGTGGCGATCTTCAAGGCCTGCTTCGCCGTTGGTGGCGGCGGCAGCGCACCGGCACTGACCGCGCGGAAGTTCGGCATCACCCCTAAGATTCGCTTGGGTTGCTCCTCTCCGGGTCTGACACCATGGTTCGCAGGCGCCGTGCTCTGGCCGGCACTCTTGTCCTCGGTCTGCTTTGGGTTGCTGTCAGGTGTTTCCGTTTGCGAGGTTGAAGAGTCGGGGTTCGATGGGGGCGGAGTCTGCTGCGCTAGCGATGCCTGTGAAAGAAAAGTTACAAGCAGGAAGGTGCTGAAAATCTGGGTGGCCAACTTTATCGACAAGCATTTCCCCCAAAAACAGAATCCCACATCAAACGAAAACTTTTGTGAACCACAATTCTAGCAGGCTGTCTCCGTTTGCCCGGAGGATCGCCGCGTCTTTACATTGATTTACAGTGTGCAACATTTGTGCGCTCCGAGCTTCATGCGCAGGAAAAAGGCGGCCGAGATCGAGGCCGCCTTTTCGTCACAGTATTCCCATTTAGAAATGGAACCCGATCTCCGCCGTAAGCGAGCGCGGCGTCACATAGTGAGTCCCGCTGAGTGCGGAGCCGGCGGGATCATTCCTTCACGCGAGCCTGACAACCAAAGCGAAAGAAGCCTTATGGAATCGCTATCAGCAGGCCGCCGCTTATTCCGAGCGATTGCTCGTGCCCTCGCCCAAAGTTGTATTCATAGCCCGGTTCGAGGTACCAACCGAACCGGCGCTTTGCCGATGGCCAGAACATAAAGTCCAGCACGGCTTCACCACTGATGGAGTTCGTAATCACGCTCAATGTTGTCGCGTGAACCCACTCCGGTCCAATGCCAGCCATGAACTCCGCTTTTTTCGAGAGCGTCCAAGGTTTCTTGAAAAGAAGGTCGAGGTCCCATTCTGTCGAGTGACGCCTAAAGAGCGGCGTGACTCCAGACTCAAGCTCCAGCCAATTCTCTATCGGCGTAACTTCAACAGCGACGGTGGGGCCGAAGCTCGATCCGCCTTCCGTGATGCTCCAGTCTGTTGCGCCTCCCAGCTCCACAATGGCAGCGGGCTCCTTGACCGACTGGGCAAAGGCGTTTCCAGAATAGAGAAACAAAGACGCCAGCAATATGGATTTCGCCGCGTTCACTCGGTGTCCCTGCGTGGCAGTGACTTGCGCCACCAAGAGCTGCAGTACCTCAAACTGGCGTGTCTAGTTCTTAAAACGAAGGCAGCGCGATTCTTGGTCGCACTGCCCTCGGCGCTGGGGGAGGACAACCCTAGAAGTGGAACCCAATCTCCGCCGTAAGCGCACGCGGAGTCACATAGTGCGTCCCGCTGAAGGTTGAGAGAAAGTTATAGAGTGCGTAATTGTTCGCCACATTGATGACGGTCAGTTGCGCACTCACTTTGTACTTGTCGCCATGGAAGTGGAACAGGTTGTCTTGGCCAACCGAGACGTCGAACAGATTCCGCGACTTGATGCGAGGCGGATTGTGGTCGTCGTCCTCGGTTCCGTTCGCAGGCACTGCTACCAGACTCGATCCGATGGGCGCTACGCAGGGAGAAGGTAGCGGAGTAGTCGGCGTTGCTCGGACGCCATTGCAGGTGAACCCGGCCTGGAACTCCTGATCAGCGCTAAGCGGATTTCCAAAAACGTCTTGCAGGAAAACCGCTGGTTGACCGCCTGTCGTGGTTGACTGCGGGCAATCGTTATTTGCATTTACTCCGTAGCACGGCGCATTGCCGGCCACCAACCCGCTGTCGTACCGCCAGTTGAAGCCCACCCAGGGGCCCCGCTTCCAGGGCTGGTATTGGAAGTGTGTGGTCTGGTTAAACTTTTCGTCATGATCGATACGGAAGGGAAGTCCCGGAGCTCCCACAGTGGCACCGGCGCCGCCGATCTGCGGCGGGAAGAAACGCGCCGCTACGCTGGAGAAAACCATCAGCGCGGAGAAGCCATGGAGGTCAGGTACGCTCACCCGTCCCGCATATCCCGGGATCTTTGAGTTGTGCCATTCGATCGGGAACGTGATCGGCGTGTTGCCAAGCACGCTGAAGTCGTAGCCGTTGTGCGTGTACTTTGTGATCCACTCCCCGGAGAAGACCAGGTACCTGCCGAACGCCTGCTCAATCCCCGCATGGAATTCATTGCGAAATCCTGGACTCAGCGCGCCGCTCGAAAGACCGCTGCACAGGAGAAGCGGGGCTAGGACCTGGTTCTCGCAGCCGATACTGGAAAGTATCAGGTTTTCATTGAAAGGAGATTCCAGGGTGCGCGCGTACGAAGCACGAAGAATCGTGTTGGTCTTCTTGATATTGTAAGCTGCACCAACGCGAGGCTCGGCCTGCCGCGCGATAGAGAGACCGTTATAAAGGTCGCCGCGTAAACCTAGATTCAAAGACCAGTTTCCTTTCGTGATTACGTCCCGAACGTAGAGTGCTAGCTCCTTCACGTCAGTGTGGCCAACGAAGTTGTACAGGCCTCCACCGCGGGTCAAGTCGTAGGGAAACAGGATCGGATTGAAAGCGGGGTAAAACGCTGTGTTCGGCGCGTTGGCATTGAAGTAGAGGTTCGTAGGGTCGGCAACATTTGGCGCGTACCCGAAACCTCCGCACTGGGAGGGGTCCGTGAAACCCGGGACGGGAACGTTGGGAATCGCAGCCGTCGACGGAGTCAGGCAGGGCGCGTTATAACTCGGGTCAACGATGCCAAGAGTGTCGTTTTCATCGAGAAACGTTTGCTGGTAGACGACTCCAACCTTGATTTGGTTAATTCCTTTGACATAGGAGAGATCGGATCGAAGCCCCGCGTTGGTGAGCGTCCGGTTCTGACCGACGGACTGCCTCTGAAGACTGGGAGGCCCCAGATCTGCAAATGGATCGCTGCTGGGATAGTAGTTGTAATCGTCGCGGCGGACGAATGCGCCCAGCGTGAATACCGAGTTCGTACTCACCAGATGCGTCCACGAGGGGGCGATGTTAAAGGTTCCAATCTTGGAGCGTTGGTCCGTTGTTCCGACGGGGACGCCGGGAGTAAAGCCGGTTGCAGTACCGATGGGAACTACGCCGTTATAGTCCTCTGCTAGTGGAAGAACGCCGTCCAATCCGCTCCAAGGCGTCGCATTCTCGGCGTCCAGTGAATTCGGCGTTTGGAACCAACTCCGGCTGTAGCCGAAGTTCAGGTGAATCGAGTCGGCGGATGAGAGCTGGTAATCCACGCGGTCAAAAAGGTTTTCTTCGTTCCCCTTGTCGTGCAGTACTGCAAATTCCGGCGGATCCAGGAACCGGCCGCTGTTCAAACCGTTCGCGGAAATAAAGTTTCCCCAGTTCTTGCCGCCGTAAGCCAGTTCGGCGGCCACGTTCGATGTTCCAAATGAACCGTAGGAAGTGGTTACGCTCCCGTGAGGCGTAGTGACCCCCTGACCTGAGCGCGTCGTGGCTACAATCACAACGCTGGTCTTGCCTCCGTATTCCGCCGGCGGCGCGCCGGAAATGACTTCCATGGACTCGATCGAATCGAGAGGAACCTGGTTCGAAAACACTTTGCTCTGCTGGTCCGTAATAGGTTGGCCGTCGACTGAAAACGAGTTTTCCGCATGATCGCCCAGGCCGTGGAAGAGGCCGTTGGAATCGGCGGCGATTCCCGGCGTGGAGAGCGTGACCAGCGAACTCAGCGACGACGACGCGCTTTCCAGGGGAATCTTATCGAAATAGCCTTTGTCTACGTCCGAATGGAAGGTCGAATCGTTCTCCACCAAGTCTGCCGCGCCAGCCTCGACCGTCACCGAGGTGGTTGAGCCGGACACTTGAAGCTTCACGTTGACGCTGACCGGCACGACCGACCGCACCTCCACGTCCCGAACACTTTGTCCGAATCCGGTCGCCGTCACCGTCATGTGATACGGGTTGAAAGGGATGTTCGGGATGCTGAAATTCCCAGACTTATCTGTGGTGGTTGCCTGATCGAAGTGGCTGACCGGATTGTGAATCTCAACGGTGGCATCGGCTACGACGGCGCCATCCGGGTCGACCACGGTGCCGCTGATAGACCCCGAACTCCCGCCCGACTGCGCGTAGGCAAAACTACCGGCCAAACAGAGCGATACAGCAAGAATAGCCACGATCAACTGCTTGAATGAACTAAGCATGAATCCTCCTGTACAAGCTTTAAGAAGTAGGGATCGACCCGGCCGTTGATGCCGGAGCTTCGCTCTTGATCAGAGCTTCTTGATCAATGGGAATCCCTAGACGGCAGGAGGACCGCGAATGCCCAGGTCGAACACACTGAGCTGTGCGATCGCGATAACTTCTTCTTCTTGCAGCAGGCCGACTTCGGCAAACACCGGCCGGATGTGGTTGCAACTGGGCGTGGGCGTGGTCGTGTGCGCAACCACGCAGATCGAACAGGAGTTGGATTCGGTCTGGTTCGGATGGTTATGAGTAGACTCCACGACCGCCGTCCACAACATCAGGGACAGACAGAGCCACGCCAGCCATCGAAAACTAAACCGCATGCGTTCCTGCACTGGGCTAATTTGTTTTAGCTTATATCGGTTGTCCTGCGCAAGGCAATGCCGGGCAAGTTACTATTGGGATGACTGTTATGTTGGCCGTCTGCGTATGGTGGCCATTCAGCTATCAAATTACTAGCGAGGAAACACATGTCGGAACCAACCTACGAAGAACTCAAAGCCCGGTTATCCCAGTTGGAGAAAGAAGTCGAGACCAAGAAGCGTAGCGGCGACCTGATCTTCAAAGTCGGCGAAAAAGGCGGCGTCAGCGTCTACGGGCTCGGCCGTTTTCCAGTCACGCTCTACTATGAGCAATGGAACCGCCTGCTGGGAGCGGCAGAAGATATAAAGAAGTTCATGGAAGAGAACAAGTCCCGCCTAAAGCTCAAGGAACAAGGGTGACAGGCGAGTTCTAGGTTCTCAGTTGGTTACCCTTGGGGTTTAGCGAGGCTGAGAACTGGGAACCGAGAACTGGTTTCGGGATATAATAAAAAAACCGTGCCTAAGTACTCCATCGTCGTCCCTCTGCACAACGAGCAGGAGAACGTCACGGACCTGTACGACCGCCTGAAAGCGGTGATGGAAGCTGCAGGCGAGACCTTCGAAATTGTGCTGGTCGATGACGGTTCGAACGATCACACCTTCGCCATGCTGCGCGAGATCGCGGCCGTCGACAGCCGCGTCACCGTCGTCAAGCTCCGCCGCAACTTCGGCCAAACCGCCGGCCTAGCCGCCGGTTTCGACCATGCCCGCGGCGAATACATCATCGCCATGGATGGCGATCTGCAGCACGATCCCGGCGACATTCCATTATTCCTGGAAAAGATTGCGGCCGGCTACGACATCGTCAGCGGCTGGCGCAAGGTTCGCGTGGATAATTTCTGGATGCGCCGCATCCCCTCGCGCACGGCGAACTGGCTCATGGCCAAGCTCAGCGGCGTCGACATTCACGACTTCGGCACGACCTTCAAAGCCTATCGCCGCGAGATCCTCGAGCAAGTGCCACTGTACGGCGAACTGCACCGCTTCATCCCAGCGCTGGCATCGTGGTACGGGGCCTCCATCTGCGAAGTCCCAATTCGTAACGTAAACCGCGAGCGCGGCACCTCGCACTACGGCATCACCCGCACCTTCCGCGTGGTTTTCGATCTCATCACCATTCGCTTTCTGCTCCGCTACCTGTCCCGTCCGCTGCACTTCTTCGGCACCTTCGGCCTGCTCAGCCTGTTCGGCGGCAGCGCCGTCGTAGCGTGGCTCGG
Organism: Candidatus Sulfotelmatobacter sp.; assembly: GCA_049590215.1. Taxonomy (GTDB): domain Bacteria; phylum Acidobacteriota; class Terriglobia; order Terriglobales; family Acidobacteriaceae; genus Sulfotelmatobacter. The sequence goes on from JBAWCJ010000398.1 coordinate 22,473, forward strand.
AGTGGAAAAATTCCTGCGCCACGTTCCAGTAATGGCCTCTCACGGGCCGCTGATGATGCTGGCTCTCGGGCTGCTGCTCGGCGGATTGAACCTGCTCGCCATCGGCCTGTTAGGCGAAATGCAAGTCCGCCATTACCACGAACCCCGCCACCGCGCTCCCTACTCCGTCGACCGCGTGCTCCGTTCCCAGAACGAAGAACACAGCGTCTCGGAATAGCTTTTCTTAACTAGGTTGATGCGTTTTCTCACCGGTCTGCAGAGCGGGCCAGGGACTTCAATTACTCCCACCGTGCCGCCGGCTGCCCGAGCCGCAGCCATTCAATGAAGTCGGTGCCCGGAGGCACACCACCCAGTTCGCGCAGCCGGGTTGCATTTTGTCCGCGGTGGTAGTGGCTGTGCATGGCTGCCTGGGTCAGAGCATGCCGCACGCTGATCTTCAGCGGGGGCTGAAACCACGGCACCTCAATTGTCTTTGCCAAGCTTCCCTCCTCCAGGTCTCCTAGCATCGCCGACATTTCGGAGTGATACTTCCTCGCGAACGCCTTCAAGTCGGCCAGGTTCGAATAGTCCTCGACCTTGGTGATGGTGAATTTCCTTGTCTGTCCCTCCACTACCCACAGAAATGCGGCCTGCACCAGATGAATATGGTGCAGCCGCTCACAAATCCTCTGGTCTTCCAAGGCTGCAGGGTAGGTCTCGAATGCCAACCAGTACTCGGCATCCGCCCATTCCTGATGTAGATATAGTTCGCGAAGGTATGTGGTCATCGCGTCCCCGCTTCATTATAGAGAGTAAGGTCCGGTGAGCACAGAGATGCGCTCACCCCGGCGTATAATGTGCCGTTTGGCTTCCCAGGAGTCCCGTCATCATGGCCCAAACCACGCAACACGAATTGCAACTGGCGCGCCGCACGTCGCGCCTCGGCACAGAGACCGCTTTCGAGGTTCTAAACAAAGCGCGTGCGCTCGAGCGCCAGGGCAAGAGCATCATCCACCTCGAAATCGGCGAGCCGGATTTCGACACTCCCGC
>JBAWCJ010000399.1:0-4619 GCA_049590215.1 Candidatus Sulfotelmatobacter sp.
GCGCCGACACCGAGCAATAAGCCCAGCATTCCCTTACGCCACACAAAATACGCGAACATGCGCGGCAGATTGCCGACCTTCAACATTGCACGGGAAATCTCCATGGCCGTGAAGACCCATGCATTGATGCCCGACACGGTGGCCAGCAGCGCCGCCACGGACACGATGACATACGCGAAAGGCTTGCAGGAGGGGATGCGGGTCGAGGTGGATGTTATCGGATTCGTGGGATCGACGGGAAATGCAGATCCGGCCACGCCACACCTGCACTTTGCGATCTTCGAGTTGTCGCCGGAAAGGCTTTGGTGGAAGCGGAAGGCCATCAATCCATATCCTGAGCTGGTGGCCGCAGTGAGCCGGGCGCAATAGCAATCGCGCCGAGGAACCCTTACTCAGACCCGGCGTGAACGATCCCGCAACGATCGGAGCTTCGCGTCTCATTCCTGAAACACGACTGGCGTCCCATCTTTGACGAGGTCGGCGACTCTGGTGGCGTCCCAGTTGGTTAACCTCACGCACCCGTGAGACTGGGAATGTCCGATCTCCTCCGCGTCAGGCGTGCCGTGGATGCCGTAGTGCGGAACGTTGATCCCCATCCAGACAACACCCACCGGATTATTTGGACCGGCTGCAATCCTGACCTTGGCGTTTGCGGGATTGGCGTCCCAGAACAGGTCCGGGTTGTAGTTGTATGTTGGATTTCGTACCACATCCGTGATCATCCAATTCCCGAACGGGAGCGGGTCGTGTACGCTGCCGCTCGTCACCGGGGCGTAAAAAATGACCTTGCCTTCCAGGTCATAAACCATCAGGACCGATGCCTTCTTCGAGACGACGATCTTAGCGGCGCCAGCATGGCCCGGCTCAACTCGTTCGGCGCCCAACACATTGGGGACACGGATGCGCTCTCCCGCCACGAAACGAGCGCGCAGGTTGAGACGCTTGAGCAAAGTCGGCGCCGAGTGGAATCTCGCCCCGAGCTCTTCCAGCAGGGATGTGTAGTACAGGCCAGGAAGTTTCGACTGCTCCGTTGCGTCCTCCGGAATCGTCTTGATGAACGGACCGGCGGCGTCTTCGGCGGTGATTGTGTAGGAGACGATCGATTTCACGGAACCAGCGCCGAGCGCCGCGAGCGCGGCATGGCGTCTTCGCGCGCCTGGAGCAATCCCTCGCGCGACTTGGAACGCCGCCAGGGCCTCGCGGCTGTTCTTTCCATTTTCGTCGTCGATCTGTCCTGGTGAGAAATCGGCTCGATCCAGAAGAACCTGCAGTTCAAGTTCTGCCAGCCCGACTGCTCGAACCAGCGGAGCCGGACGCTTAGCCGCGAGTGCAATGGGTGCACAAAAAAGACTCGCCGCGACCGCAACGAAACACGACAGCTTCGTAAGTTTGAATTTCATCGCAACCTCGTGGAACGGACAATGTGACTTCTTCTGTCGATTCCTTTTAAAACCACGCAACTCAAAATGATTAGGCCGCGATGCAACGCGTGTGTTCAACACCGCTCACGTCAGCAAGAACGATGGAAGAAATCACCGACGAAAAGAGGTGGACTTGGGAGCGCCATTTCACGTCAGTTCTTGGCTGTGACCCGGTCTGCGATTTTGTCGTACTCCGTCTTCGGCATGATCCGCCGCGTCACCACTTCACCGGGTTCCGCGTAGGGACGACCCGCAATCACCCGCTTCACTTCTGCCGCGGTTACTCCCGGCAGGCTCAACAACTGCTCTTTTGTGGCAGTGTTCAAATCGAGCGGCTTGTCGCGGCTCCAGCCTTCGCGAATTCCTGCCGCCATAGCTTCCGCATCGTGCTTTACATCGGCGGTTGCTTCCGCGGTCTTCTCCTTCAATTCCTGAGTACCTTGTTGTTGTGTGCAGCCCGCGAGCCCGGCCAGCAGCACAATTATGGGAACGTGTCGATATCTGAGTAAGTCCATTTTGATGCGCTCCGTTTCGATGACTTGATCGATATGTCAGCCCTGCCGCTGGCATTCTTCTGGCAACCAAGTTGGTGGCCGTTCGAAACCATTGTGAAATGGCTGTCACTTTTTTAATCTCTCGCCTTTACGAGGTCTGTGCAGAATTGACCACCTCTGAAACGGGACATCGGCTTCATCCGAAGTAAAGGTAGATTTTTTCGTGTCAATTGTCCGCGCAATTTTACGCGGCCGAGCTGTGAGCGTTATTGCTCAGACCGTCTTAGTCCTGACTGCTAAGGTTCAACTGACCTTGTTGCGTCTGAATTTCTGACCGGATTCGTGTGCCACACACGGCACGATGCTGGAGAAGCGGCGCAGAGGCTATAGAAATGAGGCTGTTCAATGAAGAAAATAATGTTCGTATTTGCGATGTTGAGTCTCGGTACGTTGGGCTGGGCAGCATCCGCAAAGCAGGATGCCACCGACCGGTTGGACAACGCTACGACAGTGTTGCACGAAATTATGGGGATGCCTGACAAGGGAATTCCGGAAGAAGTATTGGAGCATGCCAAGTGCGTGGCCGTGATTCCGCACATGGTTAAAGGCGGGTTCGTTTTTGGAGCCGAGGGCGGCAAAGGCGTAGCCACTTGCCGGACGGCGGATGGCTGGAGCGCGCCGGCGTTCATCACGATTTCGGGTGGGAGCTGGGGCCTGCAGATCGGCGTGGAAGCGGTCGACGTGGTCATGATCTTTCAGAATGACAAGGCTATGCAAAGGCTGCTCGATAGTAATTTTCAAGTCGGAGGCGATGCTTCCGCGGCGGCAGGTCCGGTTGGACGCCATGCCGAAGCCGGCACCGATTGGAAGCTGGAGACGGAGATCCTGACTTACTCCCGCGCCAAGGGCTTGTTCGCCGGGCTCACGCTGACCGGTGCGTCGCTCCGCCAAGATAATGATTCACGACGCGCGATCTATGGACGCAACGTCACAACTCGGGCTTTGTTGTCCGGCCGGGTGCCGGTTCCGGTTGTAGCTCAGCCGTTCGTTGCGGAAGTTCACGGAGCAAAGATCCAGGCCAAAGTCGCAGAAAAGTCGGAAGAGACTAAACAGAACGATCAGAAGTAGAACTTGCAGAACTGATCGATCGCTGTTGGTCGTTCAACCGCATCGGCTTTACGAGCATCTCTTTCCACCAAAGGACAATCTCGTGTCAAAAACTTGGGAACACTATCATCACGCTGCTCGTGATCATGAGAAGGCCGCCTACCATTACAATGAAGCGGCGAAATACCACCAGGCCGAGGAGCACGAAAAGGAAGTGCATCACGCATATCTTGCTCACGGGCTCAGCCAGCATGCAGTTCATCATGAGGCCGAGGCAGCTAAGCTGCACACGGAGCAATGCGACAAGCTGGCGGGGCCCAGTTCCGAGCAGGCAACCAGAAAAAACACTGCAGCTTAACAACGCTATTTGTCGGCGCGGGTCTGATCTTTGGACACGCGCCGTTTTTCTTGCCGGCACCAGCAACGCGATCTCGGAAGTGACTTAGCAGATTCAATCGCCACTTTCCCAAAAAGTGAGCCGTAGTGCACAGACCTGACATTAAGTCCGTGCAATCCTTCTCCATGACGCTTGAGGCGTCGCCTCTTTCTCCACGCAGCCCGCCGCAACAAAGTCCATCGGGCAATCGAAGGATGATCTGGCAAGGTGAATCAAAATGCGTACTATACGTTTGCTGTTGCTTACACTTCTGATACTGGCCATACCAGCTGCCTTGTTCGCGCAGTTCGGAGTGGCCATCACGATCGCTCCGCCCGCGCTACCCATCTACGCCCAGCCTATGGCCCCCGCTGACGGCTATTTGTGGACGCCCGGCTACTGGTCTTACGGCGACGAGGGCTACTTCTGGGTGCCGGGTACGTGGGTGATGGCTCCCGAAGTTGGTTTTCTCTGGACGCCTGGCTATTGGGGTTGGGGTGGAAACGCCTTTTCCTGGAATGAAGGCTACTGGGGTACGAATGTCGGCTTCTACGGTGGCGTCAACTACGGCTTCGGCTACGGTGGCGTCGGTTATCAAGGTGGATATTGGAATAACGGAGGCTTCTACTACAACCGCTCCGTGAATAACATTAGCGGCTCGAGTTTTCACAATGTCTACAACAAGACCGTCATCAACAACACTACGTACAACCACGTCAGCTATAACGGCGGAAACGGCGGGGTTAGCGTTCGCCCAACGGCGGCGGAAGAGACTGCTTCCCATGAGCGTCACACTCCGGCAACCGCGGCTCAGTCAGAGCATCAACAGGCTGCCAGCAAGAATCACGCACTATTGGCGTCCGTGAATCATGGCAGGCCAGCGATTGCTGCCACTGCGAAACCCGGGGAGTTTAGCGGTCATGGGGTGGTAGCGGCCAGGCAGGCGGGAGCGCCTTACAAGGCGACCGCCGGCAAGTCTACCGAGAGTAAACCGACGGCGACCCGCCCGAGCCGCACAAACGAGAACAAGGCGGCTGAGAATAAGGCAGCCGCGACTCGCACGAGTGAGAACAAGGCGGCCGAGAATAAGGCAGCCGCAACTCGCTCAAACGAGAACAAGGCGGCCGAGAACAAGGCAGCCGCAACTCGCTCGAACGAGAACAAGGCGACCGAGAATAAGGCAGCGGCGACTCGCACGAGTGAGAACAAGGCGGCCGAGAA
>JBAWCJ010000400.1:0-12670 GCA_049590215.1 Candidatus Sulfotelmatobacter sp.
CCGCCGACGGAGGGTCCGGGAGCGGAGCTGGTGGAGCAGAATCCGGGTCAGCTCGCAGTTGCCGTGGGCTTGGCTTTGAGGAGCTTTGAATCCCTATGATCAGAATCAACCTGCTCGAAACAACGAAAGGGAAAGGCAAGCGCGGCTCCAGCGGACCGGCGATGCCGGCCATGGAAATGGGCGACATGGGTTCGCCCATGCTGAAGGTGCTGGTGGTAATCCTGATAGCCGGCACGTTGAATTTTGGCTACTGGTACCGGCTGGACCAGCAAGCGAAGTCGATCGCCAAACAGATGGCGGCGGCGGAGCAAAAAAACCGCGAACTCAGCGATGTGAAGGCGCGCTACCTGGAGCGGCAGAGGCAGGCCGACAACTACAAGCGGCGCGTGGATGTAATCGATTCGCTGCGCGCTGGTCAGGCCGGCCCGGTGAACCTGCTGGCCATGCTGGGCGAAACCGTGAACGGAACGGAAGCGGTCTGGTTGAGGAGCATGGATGACACCGGCCCGAGCGTAAATCTGGAAGGCACAGCGCTGAGCACGGACGCGGTGGCCAACCTGATCGCGAACCTGCAGAAGACGGGCTTCTTCAAGACGGTGGAAATCAAGGAAACCTTCCAGGACGACACGATTAAGGACATGCAGGCGTTCCAGTTCACCTTGACCTGCGAGAAGGGAAAGTCGTAGAGGCGGGACTTTAATAGGCGAAACTATGGCGAATTTTAGCGAACTGTCGGGCATCAAGCAGTGGGGAGCGGTGCTGGCTGGAGGAGCGCTGGTAACGGCGGCGCTGTACTTCACAGTGTTCAAGAACCAGAGCGACAGCAATGCAAAGGCGGAGCACGCCATGCAGGACAAGGTTCGGGAAAACAACGAACTGGAGTCCTACCGTCCCAAACTGAAAGACATTGAGCGTCAGCTGGCGAATTTGAAGCAGCAATTGGACATCGAACGGCGGATTGTGCCGGACGAGAAGTCGGTGGACGGCTTCATCGAGATGATGGATACCGAGGCCACGAAAGCGGGCGTGGAACTGCGCCGCTATACCGCCAAGCCGGTGGCTGCCAAAGAGTACTACTCGGAAGTCCCGTTCGATATGGAACTGGACGGGCCGTACTACTCGATGCTGAATTTCTTTGACCGGGTGGGCAAGCTGGAGCGCATCGTGAACATCAGCGGACTGCTGGTGTCAAACACGAAAAACCCGCAAGGGGCAAAGGCCAAGCACACCTACCAGTATGCGCCGAACGAGAGCGTGATCGCCACGTTCACAGCGACCACATTCTTCAGTCACGATTTGACTCCGCCCGTATCGGGGCCGGGAGCCAAGCCCGCAACTGCAGGCGTGAGCAAATAGGAATCGCTTATGAAGCTGACGACAGGCATTCTGGCAGTGGTGATGATAACGGGGGCGGCCTGGGGACAAAATCCGGCCTCCACCGGAAACCCGCGCAGCGAGGCGAAATCGCTGCCACAAACTCAAGCTAAGACCAACAAGGCGCAACCCGTACTGGTGGCGCAGGCGGCCAAGCCAGCACCGGGCGCCCCGGCACCGGCCGTGAAGCCGGCGACGATTCCGGGGGCAGCGGCAGCTTCGGCGCCGGTCAAGGTGGCAGCAATGCCAGCCTCGGTGCAGAGCAACACGCTGCAGCGGGTGAACGTCGTGCGCAATGCGGACGATATTCAGATCGAGATCAGCTCCCGCGAGGCCGTGACTCCGAAGGTGAGCAAGTTGAGTTCACCGGCGCGCGTGGTGGTCGAACTACCTGGAACCTCGATGGCGACGGCCCAGAGCAAGATTCCGGTGGGTAGCGCCGGGGTCAAGGGTGTGCGCATCGGGATGGACGGCAAAACCCCTCCGAACACGAGTGTGGTCGTGGATCTGGAGCAGGCGCTCACTTACGAGTTGACGCCGGGCCCAGGCAACAGTTTTGTGCTGACCCTGCATACCCAGGCAGCAGCGGCGAAGAACGCTCCAGCGCCAGCGCCAACGCCAAAAGCGCAAACAGTGGCGCTGGCGAAGCCGGTAGCGGCCCCGGCCAAGAGCAAGAGCGCTCCGGCGGCCGCAGCGGCGCAACCCCACGATCCATTCGGAGCCAAGAAAGCAGCGGCATCAGCTCCAGTAGCCGTGGCTAAGGTTGAGGCTCCCAAGCCGGCAGCGCATGCGGCTCCCGTTACGGCCAAAGCAACGGCTGATGAAAAGGCAGCTGCGGCCAGCGTAATTGGGGAAGCTCCCAAGCCTCCGCAGCCGGATGAGAAGAAATGGGCGATGAACGGCAAGCGCGATCCCTTCTTCAGTCCGGTGGTGCAGCAGCCCACGGGTTCGGGTTGCTCAACAGGGAAGAAATGCCTGGAGATCGGGCAGATCAATTTGCGGGGCGTGGTGAAGTCGGAGAGCGGCTTTATCGCGGTGGTAACCAACACCTTGAACAAGGCTTATTTCCTGCACGAAAACGATCCGGTGTTCAACGGGTTCGTGATGAGAATCACTGGAGATTCGGTTGTTTTCGAGGAGACGGTACAGGACAAACTGGGCAAGCCGTTCACCCGGGAAGTGGTTAAGAAGATCAGCACTCCTGCTGTTTAGCAGGGGCGGCGGCGACATCCGGAAAGCCCGGAGCGCCGACAAAATCGAGTTTAGAAGAAGGACACGCGGGCCCGGCCCGCGGTTTTGGGGAGAAGCGAAATGCGAAAGCAATTGCTGAGTGTGTTCCTACCGATGCTGCTCCTGGGGCTGGCCGCTTCAGCCGCAGAGATGCCGGCGTCACAACCGGCGAGCCAGCACAACGAACTGCAACGAGTGAACGTAGTTCGCGGCACGGATGAAATCCGGGTCGTGATCAGCGCTCGTGGCGCAGTCACGCCAAAGCTGAGCACCGCGGACTCGCCTGCGCGTCTTGTGGTCGACCTGCCTGGAACCTCCATGGCGACAGGGCAGACCCACATCACGGTGGGCAGCGCCGGGGTGAAAGGCGTGCGCATCGGCACGGACGGCCAGACGCCTCCCACGACTCGTGTGGTGGTTGATCTGGAGCATGCCTTGCGCTATGAACTCACTCCGTCGACGGATGGGAAGCTGGTGCTGACGCTGCATACGCAGCCCACAGCAGCAGCGGCGAGTGCAAGCGCCCCACAAACCGTGGCGGCTGCCTTGCCGACGCCCAGCAAGATGATGTCTCCGTTTGCGCCGCGAGTGATGGAAGCACCAGCGCCCAAGGCGCAGCCCGTCGCGGCCAGCGCCCCGGCGGCTCCCAAAGCAGCGACGGAAAATGTTCTGCCGGCCACGACCCAGAAATCGGAGACGGCAGCATCTACCTCAAGTGATTTTGTGTTCGTCGAGCCCGCTTTCCAAGCCAAGAAGACGGTAGCTGACGCCACGACGCCTGCTGATGCGACCGACGAGCCCAGTGAGCGCGCTGGGGAAGCGGCGGCGAAGTTCGCGGACAAGACTGCTGCGGAACTACTGCCGATGAGCGCGAACGCCGCACAGGCTTCGTCGAGCACTGGCTCCAACACAGGTGTGCAGCCCGCCGTAAATCTTGCCGCGGAGCAGAGAGCGCAGGCTGGACAAGCGCCGGCCGCGGTTGGTCCGAAGTACACGGGCGAGCCGATTTCAGTGAACCTCAAGGATGTCGATCTGAAGGACTTCTTCCGGTTGATCCACGAGATCAGCGGCCTGAACGTGGTGCTCGATCCCAATGTGCACGGCACCCTGACCGTTGTACTCGACGATGTGCCCTGGGATCAGGCTCTGGACATCGTGCTCAAGAACAACGACCTGGCGCGGGAACTGGAAGGCAACGTTCTGCGCATCGCCACCGTGGATACGCTGAAGAAAGAAGCGGATGGGCGGCGCGCCCAGGTGGAAGCCGAAGCGCTGGCCGTGGAAAAGGTTTCGGTTACCCGTTTCCTGAGCTACGCTCACGCCAAGGACGTGATCGTCACCGTAAAGAAGTTCCTGTCGGTGCGCGGCGACGTGGTTGCAGACGAGCGCACCAACGCGGTAATCGTCAACGATATTCCGAAAGTGCTTCCGGTTATCGATCGCCTGCTGACGCAGCTTGACCGCAAGACGCAGGAGGTCGAGATTGAAGCGCGAGTGGTGGCGGCGACGCGGCAGTTCGCACGCGACATCGGCACGCAGCTTGGCTTCGGCTGGGGCAATGGCCACAGTGCGATCGGCGGCGCCTCGGCGGCAGGGAGCTCGCCAACGACCGTTAGTGGTTTGACTCCCGGGTACGTCACAGTGCCGGGAGCGACAGGCACGACGGGAAATTCGATTCCGTTGTTCTCCAATCTGGGCTCGACTTCGCCCACCAGCGGCTTTAGCTTCTTGAACGCCAGCAACACGGTGCGCATCGACGCCGTTCTTACCATGGCTGAGTCGCGCGGATTGCTGAAGGTTCTGTCGCGGCCGCGAGTGGTAACCCAGAACAACATCCAAGCCTTCGTGAAGCAGGGCGTGCGGGTGCCGATCGTGACCCAGGCGCAGTTGGGTGGTCCTCCGACCGTCACCTACGTTGACGCATTCCTCCGCTTGACGGTGACTCCGCAGATCACTTCGGAGAACACAATTTTCCTGAACGTCGACGTCGAGAACACGACGCCGAACTTCGGACAGGAAGTGCAGGGCAACCCGGAATTGATCACGCAGCAAGCAACCACGCAGGTGCTGGTAACCGACGGCGGCACGGTGGTGATCGGCGGCGTTATCCAGACGCAGAACTCGATCAACATCACGCAGGTGCCGGTGCTGGGGAACCTTCCGGTGTTGGGCAACCTGTTCAAGCACACAGTGGTGAACACGTCGAACCAGGAATTGATCTTCTTCATTACGCCGCGAATCATTCAGACGTAACAACGTCAGACCTAGCAGCGCAGTTGAAGATTTAAAGCCGCCGGCGCCTGAAGAACCTGTCAGGGCCGGCGGTTTTGTCTTTTGGGAAGCACTTCAGTCCCTCGGGAAAGCAGACGATCAGCGGGCCGCGCCAACGTCAGGAGCGTCGTCGTCCTCTCTTTGAATCAAGTACTCAAAATGGGTCTTAAATCGGGCGACCGCTCCTTTCGGGCCTACTCCCCAGCCGTTCGAACTCTCAAAGGCGATCGCATTCAGGTTCAGCTTTTCCGTGTGCCGCCAATGAATGCCCTTGTCGTGGCTGATGTCTGTCCCATTTGGTCCAACCGCAGCAAAGTCGCCGTAAGAAAACGATGCTACTGCCGACCGGTAGCCGCCCGGTTGCGCGTCGGCGAGGTGCCATGTGGCTCCGGCGTCATCGGAGTAGATCGCGACGCGCTTGTCGTTATCCGCGTTCTTGTAGTCTCCGCCTACGGCCACAAGATCGTCCGGGCCGTCGCAGGCAATGCTGAAAATGCCGCTGGAGGCTGTGCCGCTGACGATTGGCGTCTCGGAAGCTGTCCATGACCGGCCTTGATCGAGCGAACGAAAGACTCGCGCTGCCGGCCCACCGGTCCCGAAATAGATTCCGCCACGATCGCACAACGCAATCGCAGTCCCACTCGCCGCAAACGCACCTTCTTTGGCGAGCGCCGGAGGCATTCTGTCCCGGGGCAGTTCCGACCAGTGCTCTCCATCGTTTGTGCTCAAGACGACGAACTTGCCATTTACCGGATCGCTTAGCGCAACGCAATGGGTTTCTGAATCGCAGGCCATAGAGTCCAGAAAGAATTCGGGCGTCGTTCCTGAATATTGGAGCTTCCATGTTTTCCCGCCGTCGGTTGTCTTGTAAACTCTCGACTTCTTGCCCTCGCCGCTCGACATCACGTAGGCTTCATCCGCACTGAAGGCTTCTATGTCCCGAAAATCCAGGCCGCCGGTGTTCGGAATGGAGATCTGTCTCCACGTACTACCTTCATCCGTTGAGCGCAAAATGACCCCGTCCGATCCTGAAGCCCAGATCATGTATTGCAGCCGGTCGTTCTTGCCCGCATCAAGAACCACGCTCACACCGCGGAGATTTGCATCGCTTCCAGACGATTGCACGGACCACCATGGTGCATTGTCCTTCAGCTGCAGGAACAAGATTGCAATGAAAAGCAACATGGCGGACATTCTACCTCTCTGCGGGCGCCCAGATCGCAACTGCCTCTTATGAACATAACGAGAAGTCTTGCTTCCGCAGGCTGGTACACTTGGCCTTGAAAATGGATTACAAGCTTCGCCAAAACGAGCTTCGCAAGCGCCTCGCTTCAAGCAGGCTTGACGGATTGCTGGTCAGTCATCTTCCAAATATCCGATATCTTTGCGGCTTTACCGGGAGCGCAGGGCTGCTGCTGGTGGAGGACGGCGGGAGCACGTTCTTCACGGACGTTCGCTATGACACGCAGGCGCGCGAAGAGGTGAAAGGCGCGAAAGTGGTCATCGCGCGCAAGGCGTTGCTGAACGCTCTCCGAGAGTGGATTGCAGCGCGCCGCAAGAAGTCGCGAGCGAAAGAATGGGCGATTGGGATTGAGGCCGAGCACCTTACTGTGGCAGAAAGAAAGCGGCTGGCGGATATGCTCCCAGTCGGCATGCGGTTACGGAACGCGCCCGCTCTGGTGGAGAAAGCGCGCATGGTGAAGGACGAGGAGGAACTTGGGTTGATCCGTGAGGCTGTGAAATTAGGGGCGGCTTTGTTCGACCGGGCGCTCGAAGTATTGCGACCGGGGATCCAAGAATGCGAGTTGGCGGCGGAGATGGAGTATGCGGCGCGGCGAGCCGGGGCGGAGGAAATGTCGTTTCCTACCATCATCGCTTCGGGCGCGAGGTCGGCGCTGCCTCACGGCAGAGCTTCGGAGCAAGCCATCGCGCCGGGGGGATTCGTGGTCTGCGATTTCGGTGTTATACTCGGTGGTTATTGCTCGGATCAGACCCGCACAGTGTGGGTGGGCGAAGCCTCAGAGGAAGCGCGTCACGCATACGAGTCGGTGCGGGAGGCGCAGGAAGCTGCGATTGCGTCGGTCCGGCCGGGTATCAGCGCTGGGGAAGTAGACGCGGCGGCGCGGAAGGTATTGCGCAAGGCCGGGTTGGGGCGATATTTTACCCACTCTACGGGCCATGGAGTAGGTTTAGAGATCCATGAAGCGCCCAGGGTTGCGGCCGGGCAAAGGGAAGTGCTCAAGCCTGGCATGGTCATCACCATTGAACCGGGAGTATACTTCCCCGGCAAATGGGGTGTGAGGATCGAGGACATGGTGGCCGTCAGCGAAGACGGCTGTGAGGTGCTGACTCCGACCAGCAAGGATTTTCTGGCAGTCTAGGGAGGGTCTTGGGTCTTAGGCTACAGACTTTTGCACCGCTAAGAGGCCTAGCACCTAACGCCTGAAACCTAAAACCTGAAGCTACGGTCCCACCGTACACGAATGAATCAAAAAGAGCTGAAAGAACTCATTGAGTTCTTAATCGAAAAAGACATTGCCGAGTTCGAGTTGGAGCGCGGCGATGTCAAGGTGAAGATCAAGCGGGCGGGCGAGCACACCGTGGTGTATGCGCACGGGGAAGCGCCCAGGCCGCCGGGCGGAGGCCTCGCCGAGTCTCGGGAGGCTCCGGGCGCAGTTGCTCCGGCCCCGCCGCCTGCACCGGAGCCGCCGGAAGACTTGCATATTGTGAAGTCTCCGATCGTGGGAACGCTTTACGAAGCGCCGTCGCCGGGCGCTCCGCCTTTTGTCAAAGTCGGGGACATGGTGGAAGTGGGGCAGGTGCTGTGCATCGTCGAGGCGATGAAACTGCTGAATGAGATTGAGTCGGACGTGGCCGGCGAAATCGTAAAGAAGATGGGAAGCAACGGGCAGCCCATAGAGTACGGGCAGGAGTTGTTTGCCATCCGGGCGAAGAAGTGAGGGAGATTGAGTAATTTGGTAATTGGGTAATTTTGTAATTGAAAAGCCTTCGGGTTTCAAATTACCCGATTACAAAATTACCAAATTACAAAATGCCCGCCTCTGTCCCCACATTTAATCTGAATGTTTAAGAAGATCCTGATTGCGAACCGCGGAGAAATTGCGCTGCGCGTGATTTGCGCGTGCAAGGAGCTCGGCATCCACACCGTCGCCATTTACAGCGAGGCGGACCGGCATTCTCTGCCGGTGCGCTTCGCGGATGAAGCCATCTGCATCGGGCCGCCGCAACTGGGGCTGAGCTATCTGAACATTCCGGCGGTGATTAGCGCAGCCGAGATCGCTAACGTGGATGCGATTCATCCGGGATACGGATTGCTGTCGGAGAACGCCAACTTTGCCGAGGTGTGCGAGACCAGCGGGATCAAGTTCATCGGTCCGCGGCCCGAGGTAATGCGGTTGATGGGGGAAAAAGAAAAAGCGCGCTCTGCCATGAAACAGGCGGGCGTGCCGATTCTGCCGGGCTCGGATGGAATCATCCCGTCCGAAGCCGAGGCAGTCGAGTGGGCGCGGCAGGTGGGCTTCCCGGTGATCATGAAGGCGTCGGCCGGGGGGGGCGGACGCGGCATGCGCATTGTGCGCAACGAAGAGGAACTTCCGGGGTTGTTCAAGGCGGCGCAGTCGGAGGCGGCTGGTGCGTTCGGCAATGGCGACTTGTACATGGAGAAGTACGTGGAGCATCCGCGGCACATCGAGTTCCAAGTGCTGGCTGACGAGCACGGCAACGTGGTGAGCCTCGGGGAACGGGAATGCTCGATCCAGCGGCGACACCAGAAACTGCTCGAAGAGTCACCCTCGACGCAGGTGACGCGGGAATTGCGCGATCAGATTGGCGGGGTTCTGTGCAAGTCGCTGGCGGAGATCGGTTATACCAATGCGGGGACGATTGAGTTCCTGATGGACCAGGACCGCCAACTGCACTTCATCGAGATGAATACGCGCATTCAGGTTGAGCATCCGGTAACGGAGATGGTGACGGACGTCGATTTGGTAAAGAGCCAGATCATGATCGCCGCTGGGGCGCAGATGCGGGACGTGCTGCAGGGGCCGATTGTGCACCGTGGGCATGCTATCGAGTGCCGGATTAATGCCGAGCATCCGGAAAAGTTCACGCCATCGGCGGGGAAGATTACTTCATTCAATCCGCCCGGAGGGACGGGTGTGCGCGTCGACACCGCGGCGTATGCGGAGGGCGTGATTCCTCCGTATTACGACTCGCTGATAGCCAAGCTGATTGTGCGTGGCAAGGACCGCAACGAGGCGGTTTCGCGCATGTCGCGGGCGCTGGAGATGTTTATCGTCGAGGGAGTTTACACGACGATCCCGCTGCATCGTAGGATTCTGGCCGATCCGGATTTCAGGGCGGGAAATTTTGATACTGGGTTCATCGAGCGATTTCTGGCGAAGGGTAAAAAGGATTCGGCAGCGTGATCCCGGTTCCTCGTCTGTACGCCATTGTAAATGCGGCCTTCTTTTCCACGACCGAAGACTTGGCGGCCTTTGCGGAACAGCTTATCGAGGGTGGCTGCCCGGTGCTGCAATACCGGAACAAATCAGGTGATGCGAGAGTGATGCTGGAGCAGGCTCGCAAATTGTGCCGGCAGTTGCGAGCGAGGGCGCCCGCACCACACGTGCCGAAACTCATCATGAACGATCGTGCAGATCTATGCATCCTCGCGGAGTTTGACGGGGTGCATATTGGCCAGGATGATCTTTCTCCGGAATCGGTTCGCAGGATCATTGGCCCAGAGCGGTTGCTTGGGGTTTCGACGCATAATCCAGAGCAGGTAGAGGAAGCGGATAGGACGTCGGCAGACTATCTCGCTATCGGACCTGTGTTTTCGACTTCCAGCAAAGACCGGCCCGATCCGGTGGTTGGCCTCGAAGGGGTGCGCCGGGCGCGGCAGTTGACGCGAAAGCCCCTCGTGGCCATTGGGGGGATTACTCGCGCAAATGCGGCTTCGGTGATTGAGGCCGGGGCGGATTCCGTGGCAGTGATATCTGATCTGTTACGGGATCCTCGCAAATCAGCAGAGGAATTTTTCCGCATCTTGAGGTAAAGTCATTTGGCAATTGGAGTCGCGTCTTCAGTGAGCCGGCGGGACGCCGGCGCTACAACCCTTAGGAGGGATCCTGGGTACACCGACAACGCAGGCGGGCGCGCGCAGCGACTGGGAAATTCATAGCTCTCAAGATAAGGAACTGGTCAAGGGCCTGGGCCTGACCAGCGCCACCATGCTGGTTATGGGGTCGATGATCGGCTCCGGCATCTTTATTGTTTCCGCGGAGATTGCCCGCGAGGTGGATTCTCCGGCGCTGTTGATTGGCGCGTGGGCGGTGGCGGGGTTCATGACCATCGTTGCCGCGCTCAGCTATGGCGAACTGGCCGCGATGATGCCGCGGGCCGGCGGGCAGTACGTTTATCTTCGCGAATCGCTGGGGCCGCTGTGGGGCTTTCTCTATGGCTGGACACTTTTTCTGGTGATTCAGACCGGGACGATTGCGGCCGTGGGCGTGGCTTTTGGCAAGTTCCTCGGAGTTTTCTTTCCTGCGATTTCTTCCTCTCACTGGATTCTGCATATCTGGAAAGTTCCGCCGATTCATGTAGGGCCCATGGTTCTGGGCAACATGGATGTGGGAATCAATTCGCAGAACCTGGTCGCCATGCTGCTTGTAGTTTTTCTCTCAGTGGTCAATATCTTTGGATTGAAGACGGGAGCGCTAATCCAGAATGTGTTTACCGTGGCCAAGGTCTCGGCTCTGCTGGGACTGGCGTTGTTCGGCCTGGCGTTGGGCCGAAACGCACAGGCGCTGGCCACAAACTTCGGCGGGCACTTCTGGCGGAATTCGGGACTGGGCGCGCAGCACGCGGTGCAGGTGGGAGTGGGCGGGCCGATTGTGATGGTCGGCACGTTGACGATTCTGGCGGTGGCGCAGGTGGGTTCGCTGTTTTCCGCAGACGCCTGGAATAACGTGACGTTCACCGCAGGCGAAGTAAAGAATCCCGGCCGAAATTTGCCTCTGTCTTTGGCGATTGGTACGGGAGTCGTGATCGCGCTCTACATTGCCTGTAATTTTATTTATCTGATGGCGTTGCCGCTCGACGGGACGGCGGGTGCAGCAACGATTCTGGGGCGGGGAATTAAATACGCCGCGGAAGACCGGGTTGGAACTGCGGTGATGACTCAGATGTTCGGGGCGGCTGGCGGATTCCTGATGGCGGCGGCCATTTTGATTTCGAGTTTCGGCTGTAACAATGGCCTCATTCTTTCCGGTGCGCGCGTCTACTACGCCATGGCGAAGGACGGCCTCTTTTTCCGGGGCGTGGCTAAGCTGCATCCGACCTACAAGACGCCGGCGGTTTCGCTGATGGTGCAGATGGTGTGGGCGTGCCTGCTGTGCGTTTCGGGAAGCTACGGGCAGCTTCTCGATTACATCATCTTTGCCGTGCTGGTGTTCTACATCTTGACGATTGTGGGATTGTTTGTGCTGCGGCGAACGCATCCGGACGCTCCGCGACCGTACCGGGCGGTAGGCTATCCGGTGTTGCCTGCGATCTATATTGTGATGGCTTTGTTTGTCGATGTCGTACTATTGCTTTACAAACCGCAATTTACTTGGCCGGGACTGATTGTGGTGCTGCTCGGCATCCCGGTATATTACGCGTGGTCGAGCAGCGCGGGCGCGAAGTGCGCATCCGCGCAGCCTTAAGGAGAAACCAGACGAATGGCTAATCTGTTCGCAACCAAGCCGCTGCACCTGCTGATGGAGGAATCCCGCGAGACCGGCGAACACAGTCTCAAACGGACGCTGGGAGTTTTTCAGCTCACCGCGCTGGGCGTGGGCGCAATCATCGGAGCGGGCATCTTTGTGATGGTGGGGCTGGGAGCGCAGTATGCCGGTCCGGGACTCACCTTGTCATTCGTTCTCTCCGGGTTGGGATGCGCGTTTGCCGGATTGTGCTATGCCGAGTTTGCAGCCATGATTCCATTGGCGGGCAGCGCCTATACATACGCTTACGCCACGCTGGGCGAGTTGATCGCCTGGATTATCGGCTGGGACCTCACGCTGGAATACGCTATGGGCGCCAGCACAGTGTCTTCGGGATGGTCGAACCACTTCATCGAATTACTGAATATCTTCCATGTGAAGATGCCGCTGTGGCTGGCTTACGATCATTGGACGGCGCTGAAGACCGCGGAGAATATTGTTGCGCGGCAGATGGCGCAGACTGCGGACCCCTCGCTGGCACTGGGCACGCAAGCGTTCCTCGACAAAGTGAGTGCGATTATAAGCTCGCAGTCTCCCGAGTTGCTGCAACGGGCGCACGATCTGCTAAGCGCTCCGCGACTCTTTGGGGTGGAGGTTGGCTTCAACCTGCCGGCTTTCCTCATCGCTCTGGTGATTACTGCAATTCTGGTGGTTGGCATCAAAGAGAGTGCCAGGTTTAACACCGGCATCGTCGTAGTTAAGGTTTCAGTAGTTCTCTTCGTGATCGCGCTGGGCTCCCATTACATCAATCGCGCGAACTGGGGTATGGATTGGCACACGTATGCGCCCCATGGGTTCGCGGGCATTGGGGCGGGCGCTGCTTATATTTTCTTTGCTTACATTGGGTTTGATGCGGTCTCGACCACCGCCCAGGAAGCCAAGAATCCGCAGCGCGACTTGCCGATCGGCATGATCGCTTCGCTGGCGATCTGTACGGTCTTGTATATTGCCGTGGCCGGCGTGCTCACCGGCATGGTTCATTGGCAGCAAATCAACATCGAAGCGCC
>JBAWCJ010000401.1:0-4555 GCA_049590215.1 Candidatus Sulfotelmatobacter sp.
ACGGCGCTCGGCGGTCCCACCTCTGCTTACTGCAGCACGTCCACGAGTTGCACCCAAGCTGTTGTGGCGAACGAGACCACCAACCTCGCGCTCGCTCAAGTGTGGAGCATCTGGAGCGACTTGGATAACGGTCCAATGCAGGCCTTGAGTGTCCCTGGGGGCCAAGGTGGCGTCCTGACGGGATACACCATGATGAACACGGGGCCGAATCCCCAGGTATCGTCGGGAATTGCGCTTAACGGCAGCTTGGGCTATGGAAACTACAACGCCGGCTTCGCCTCCGTCAAAATGGCGGATTGGAGAGGTTTGACCATGCAGTCGAATTTCACCTATTCGAAGGCGTTGGGCACTGGAGCGGATGTCCAGGCTTCCAGCGAGTACACCCCGGACGATCCCTTCAATTTGGGGACCACGTACGGCTACCAGAACTATGACCGCAAATTCGTCTACAACCTCTTCTTCGTGTACCAGCTACCCTTCTTCAAGGGCCAGTCAGGCTTAATGGGTCGGGCGCTGGGTGGCTGGTCCTTCGCGTCCGTGTTCACCGCCGGCTCCGGTCAACCGTTCGAGCTGTATACCACGACCGGAGATGGCCAGGAGTACGGCGCAGGGGATAACATCAACTTCTTCGGCAACGAAAACGCGGTTCAGATTGCCCCTATTGCCCACGGTCACGCCTATTACAACCAAAACGTCCCAACGGGAGTGATCCCCGTCGATCTGTTTAAGGCGGGCCCGTCTGCCGTTAACGATTTCCGCAATCCGATTCTGGGTTTGGACAACAAAGACGGCGGCAATGGCAATATCTTTGGCCTGCCGTACTGGAATCTGGACTTCAGCATCCGGAAGAACATCCGGGTGACGGAAGGCGTTAGCCTGGAACTGCAGGGCGTGTTCGCCGATGTTCTTAACCATAACCAGTGGCAGGATCCGGATTACACCTCGGGTCTATTTGGGCCGTCCACTTTCGGCGTGCTGAATGGCTCAGCGCAGGAACAGCTCGGTGGCGACCGGCAGATCGAAGTCGGCGCTCGGGTTCGCTTCTAACTGCAACGAAGTTCGTAGTTCTTTTTCGGCCGCACCTCACGGGTGCGGCCGTTCTTTTTGTGCCTGTCGGCAGCAGCTTCCTTGTACCGCGCTGCTACTTCCCGATGCAGAAGGTGCTGAAGATCAAATTGAGGATGTCGTCGGTGGTGGTGGCGCCGGTGATGGCATCGAGCGGCCGCAGAGCGCTGTAGAGATCGAGCAGCAGCATTTCATGGGGGACTTTCGCGGCCACGGCGCGGCTGGCAGCCTTGAGCCCCGTCAGTGATTCTTGCACGAGGCCCTTATGCCGGACGTTGGTGAGGAATCCGGCTTCGGCTTGGGCTCCGGTTTCGCCGTCGATGTGGCGCAGGATTTCGGCGCGAAGTTCCGCGATGCCCTCGCCAGTGAGAGCCGAGGCGCGCACCCGAGGTTGACCTATGGACGATTGGCCACTGACCACTGACCACTGGCCACTGGTCGCTAGGTCGCACTTGTTGGCGACTACGATTGCCGGGCGGCCTTCTGCGTGCCGCAGCAACTCGATGTCCTCCGAGTTCTTCGGCTGGGATGCGTCGAGAACGACCAACACCAGGTCGGCGTCGGCGAGCGCTTCCATGCTTTTGCGGATGCCGATGGATTCGGCTTCGTCTAGAGCGTTCCGGATTCCGGCGGTGTCGACAAGCTGGATTGGAATGCCGCCGAGGGCTACAGTCTCACTGACCAGATCGCGCGTGGTGCCGGGAGTTGCGGTTACGATGGCGCGCTCGCGCTCGACGAGTCGGTTGAACAAGCTGGACTTGCCCACGTTGGGGCGACCGACAATGGCGAGGGTCAATCCCTGGTGCACGATCTTGCCGTAGGCAAAGCTGGCGGCAAGCTGATCGAGCGGCTGGCGAACGCCGGCGATGCGTTCAAGAATGGTTGAGTCGGGCAGGACGGAGACGTCGTCTTCAGCGAAATCGATGCCGGCTTCTAGCACGGCGATCAGTTCGACGAGTTTCTGTTTGATCGGCTGCAAGCGGCGTGAGAGAGCGCCCTCAAGCTGCTGGGCAGCGATCTTCGCCTGGTAGAGGGTCTGGGAGTCGATAAGGTCGCGGACCGCTTCGGCCTGGGTGAGATCGATGCGGCCGTTGAGGAAGGCGCGCATGGTGAATTCTCCGGGCTCGGCGAGGCGCGCTCCGGCGGCAACGCACAGTTCGACGATGTGGCGAAGCACGACCGGAGAGCCGTGTGCGGCGATCTCGACGATGTCATCGGTGGTGTAGGAATGGGGCTTCGCGAAGTAAGTGACGACGACTTCGTCGATGCGCTGCTCGTGCGGAGCGCCCGCTTTACACGGTTCGATGAACTCGCCGAAGATTGCCCGTCCCGGCTCCAGATCATGGTTGAGCCGCAGCATCGGCTTTGCGATTTCCCGTGCTTGCGGCCCGGCGATGCGCACTACGCCGATGCCACCGCGTCCGGGAGGCGTCGCGATGGCGACGATCGTATCGTCGAGGTTCACCGGGCGATTGTAGCGGGTGACGCCACGACTTTTTCAATCTCCGCTTTCAGCTCACCGTAGGGCAGTGCGCCAGGGTGATACATGGCAACCTTGCCGGTGCGGTCGAGCAAGACGAGCGTGGGCGTGGTTGAGGCACCGTACACATCGAAGTTGTACTTGCTGATGGGGACCGGCATGTCGAGTAGTCCGGAATAGAAGCGGTGGCGCACGGCGTCGATGTAGGCGAGTTCATCGCTGGGAGAGGCGTGCTCGACTTGCGCAGTGTAGCCGTAAAGCTGCGTGGGGCCGAGGACGGTCAACCCCTGGGACGCAAATTCCGTCCGTAGTTGGGTGATGATTGGGGCTTCGGCTTTGCAGTCTCCGCACCAGTGCGCCCAGAAAAAAATCAGTACGGGAGATCCTTTGAGCTGCGCGAGCGCAGTCGGCTTCGAGCCGAGGAACTGCTGCTCGCGAAGCGCGGGTGCGGGCTTTCCTTCGAAAGAGAGCAGGTTCAGGTTTTTCTGCAGGCGCGCGCGAATCGACGTGCTGCCATAGGTTTTCAGCGCGGTCTGCAGAACTGCAATCGCCTGAGTTCGCTGACCTCGAGCTGCCAGCACTTGCGACTGGACTTCGAGAGCCGCGCCCAATCCGATCGGTAAGTGCGGTTCGGCGTCGAGCGGACGCTGCTTCAGTTGCTCGAGTGCGATGGCCTTGGTTTGCTTGGCATAGGCCGCGGCCTGATCGTAGTTATGAGCGTCGAGGGCGGCACGCGCCATCCAGGAATAGGCCTCGACGTATTCCGGAGTGATCCCTTTGCTGCTGCGATAGGACGTAAGGTACGAATCGGCTATGCTGAAATTATCCTGGGCCAGAGCCGTGCGCACGTCTTCAACAATTCCCGCCCAGGCCGGAGTCACGAGCAAGATCAGAATCAAAAGCTTGCGGAAATGCATTTGCTTCACCCTTTAGAGTGGTCCAAGTTTAGAGTGACCCGGTGCCCCACGGGATTCTTGGAACCGCCAGATCCGGCCTGTGCACGTGAATTGCTGCAAGGAGTTCATCAATGTCTCCGGGACGAAAGTGACGCAGGGACACATCTATGAATTCGTCAGGATGCCTCCTGCGTCCCTGGACTACGATTCGCCGAAAAGGTCTTGACTGTGCCAGGAATTCGCTGACGTGGGCTGTCTTCATCTTGATCTCTGTGATTTCATCAAATCCGAGGCGCCTTTCCAGCCCTCCGCTGGCGCGCATAACCACACATGAATCATTCCAAAGTACCCGGTATCGCATACCGAGATACACGAGAGCCGCAAAAAATGTCCACAGCACCGTCGGCGACCACATAAACGCCCGCTGCGACGTGCGATAACCTACGTACTCAATGAATGCAGTGACTAAGGCGAAGATTACCATCTGGCCGACATACGGCGTAATGGTCCGTCGCAGGGGCTTAAGCTTTTGCTCGGCATTCAATTGCATTTTTCACCGCACGTGTTTTTCGCCGCAGCGCCAGTCGTTCGTCTGCGGACAAAATGCATGTTCTCGGTCGGCATCACAATCCGGTACTCTTGATGGTCTATCTTTTGTAGCCCGGATGGCAAATCCTGCGGGCTGGGTAATCGTCGGGATGCTCTGTAAGCTATTGATACGGCAGGTACTTGGGTCTGCGGACGACGAAATATTCTAGCTTTTTCGCGGCGTCTCTTTTACAATTTAGCTGCGTTTGATCTTTAGATTTCTTTCGCAGTACCCAGTTTCTCCGCCAACCAGCGCGTGACCTGCCTGCAGAAGAAGCCTTCCAAAGTTTCAACGCTACATCACAGAAAAAGGAACAAAGCAACACCATGGAAACAGGAACAGTGAAGTGGTTTAACGACGCCAAGGGTTACGGTTTCATCAGCCGCCAGAATGGTGAGGATGTATTCGTGCATTTCTCCGCCATTCAGGCGAGCGGCTTCCGCAGCCTTCAGGAAGGTCAGCAGGTGCAGTTTGACGTGGTCAAAGGCCCCAAGGGCTGGCAAGCCGAGAACGTGAAGGGTGCAT
>JBAWCJ010000402.1:0-7428 GCA_049590215.1 Candidatus Sulfotelmatobacter sp.
CCGGTCCATCCCAACTCGCGAGCCACGCCTAAGATTTATTTCACTCAGAAATCCACAGCCGCACGCCGCGTATGCCATACGGTCGCCGACTCATAAGCCCGAGCCAGCCGCAACACCAGATCCTCCCTCCAGTGCGGCCCGGCAATCTGCAAGCCAATGGGCAGGCCGCGCTTCGTAAAACCGCAGGGCACGGATACAGCCGGCAATCCCCAAACATTGAACGGCCGAGTGTTGCGCAGCAACCGAAGTTCCGCCGGACGCAGCGCTTCGGGATGTTTTTTCAAATCGGCAATCGCCGGCGCCGGAATCGGAGTCGCAGGCGTGACCAGCAAATCCACGTCCGCAAAAAAGTCACGAGCCCGCCGCCGCTCCTGATCGAGTTCGCGCCGGCCCCGAATATATTCCGCCGCCGAAATCTTCTCGCCAGATCGAATGCGCCGTACAGTCTCCGGTTGATAAAGCTCAGGAGTCTTAGCAACATGGTCGGCGTGATAAGCAAAAGACTCGGCAGCTTGCACGGTTCGGTCCATAGTCACCTCAATCCGCATATCATGAACCTCCGCCACCAGCGTCCGGATCACAACCAGCGCCTGCTCCACCGCCGCCCGAACTTCATCTTCAAGATCATCAAAAAAGTACGCCCGCGGAACTCCAACCCGCAGACCCTTCGTCGCACCACTCAGGCCGGAAACATAATCAGACACGGGAGCATCGGCACTGCCGACATCCAGCGGATCGTATCCAGCGATAGCCTGCAGGATAACAGCCGCATCGCCAACAGTCGCAGCTAGCGGCCCAACATGATCGAGCGACCACGAAAGCGGAATCACCCCGCGCGCCGACACGCGGCCATAAGTCGGCTTAAGCCCCACGCACCCGCAAAGCGCAGCCGGTTCGCGGATCGATCCAGCCGTATCAGTCCCGATCGCCGCATAACAAAGACCAGCCGAAACAGCAGCCGCCGATCCTCCAGACGATCCACCAGCAACGTGCTCCACGTTCCAGGGATTGTGAACATCTCCGAAAAAGCTGACCAGCGAACTGCCGCCGTAAGCAAACTCATGCAGATTGTTCTTGCCCAGAATCACCGCGCCAGCCTCCCGCAGCCGGCGCACCACCTCAGCATCTTCCGCGGGCATCCGATTCTGGTAAAGGCCGCTGGCGGCGGTTGTGCGCGTTCCCGCTGTATCGATCAGATCCTTCAACGCGACGGGAATTCCGTGCAGCGGCCCGCGCCACTCCCCGCGCGAGATCTCGATTTCAGCCGCCCGGGCACCCGCCAGCGCCGCTTCAGCCGTCACCGTGATGAAGGCATTCAGCGCCGGATTAAGTTTCTCGATCCGTTCCAGGCAAGCCCGAGTCAGTTGGACAGGAGAAACTTCCTTCCGCCTCAGCCGCGCTCCCAGTTCAACGATAGTTTCCAAAGCAGCCATTCGATAGAAACGCCCATTGTAGTTGAACGCCTGGACTTACCCTGTGTGACCCTGTGCCCCCTGTGTTTAAGATTTGTGTTGCAGCAAAAAAGCAACCAACCGCCGAGGCCTATAATCAAAATCGGCTGTCCGCATACGGGAGGCAAAAATGGCGGAAATGACGCTCGCCCCAGTCGCAACCCATGGATTTTTTGTCGACGGCCGCTGGATGGAAGATGGCGACATCGTCGAGGTCCGCGCCCCTTTCGATGGCAGCATAATTGGGCGAGTAGTCCAGGCCAGGCGCGAGCACGCGGAAGCTGCGATCGCCGCGGCCGTGAAGGCGTTCGGCACCACCCGGCGCCTGCCTGCCTTCGAGCGTCAGCGCGTTTTGCGCCGCGTGGCGCAGTCAATCGCCGAGCGCCGCGACGAGTTCTCCCGCACTTTGTCGCAGGAAGCCGGCAAGCCCATCAAGCTGGCGCGCATCGAGGTCGACCGCGCGGTCTTCATCTTCAATGTTGCCGCTGAAGAGGCCACGCGCATCTACGGCGAGTATCTTCCCCTCGACTGGCAGGAATTCACCGCCGGCCGCTGGGGCATTGTGAAGCGCTTCCCGCTCGGCCCCATCGCCGGGATTACTCCCTTTAATTTTCCACTGACTCTCGTAGCCCACAAAGTCGCGCCGGCGATTGCGGCAGGATGCTCCATGGTGTTGAAGCCTGCGCCGCAAACGCCGCTGTGCTCGCTGCTTCTGGCGGAGTGCGTGCAGCAGGCGGGCTGGCCCGATGGCGGCCTCAACGTGCTGCCGCTTTCGAACGAAGACGCCAGCGTGCTGGTCACCGACGAGCGCATCAAGCTGATCAGCTTTACCGGCAGCGTGCCCGTGGGTTGGGACATCAAACGCCGCGCCGGCAAAAAGAAAGTGGCGCTCGAACTGGGCGGCAACGCGGGCGCCATCGTACACAGCGACGCCGATCTCTCTTATGCGGCCGAACGTTGCATCGCCGGAGGCTTCGGCTATGCCGGCCAGACTTGCATATCCGTGCAGCGCATTCTGGTCGAGCAATCCGTCTACGGCAAGTTTACTGATCTTTTTGTTGAAGGCGTCAAGAAGTTGAAGACCGGCGATCCCATGGAAGAGTCGACCGACATCGGTCCGTTGATCCGCGAGAGCGATGCCATCCGCGTCGTCAATTGGGTGGAAGAAGCGGTTCGTTCCGGAGCGCGCCTGCTGTGCGGGGGCGGTCGCCATGGTTCGATTGTCGATCCGACAGTACTGACCGGCTCGAAGCCTGACATGAAAGTGAATTGCCAGGAAATCTTCGGTCCCGTCGTGACGGTCGAGCCCTACGAGAATTTTGATGAAGCGCTGCGCCGAATCAATAATTCCAACTACGGATTGCAGGCCGGCTTATTCACGCGTGACGTCAAGCTACTTTTCGAGGCGTACGACGAACTGGAAGTCGGCGCTCTGATTGCGGGCGATATTCCTTCCTTCCGCGTCGACCAGATGCCTTACGGCGGGGTGAAGGACTCCGGCCTCGGCCGTGAAGGGCTGCGCTATGCGATCGAGGAAATGACTGAGCCGAAACTGCTGGTGATGAATCTGCGGTAGACGCCTTAGATATCCGGGGGAAAGATCACACGATTCTTCAGCCGCATTTAGCCCAGAGAATATTTTCCCGCTCCCGCGGGAAAGTGCGCGACAAGGGCGCACGAAATATTTATAATCTCCAGTTCTCATAGCTGGCGCGAAAGGAATGAGTGGGTGTTTTCTTTTGCGTCGTAACATTGCTCCCGTCAAACGGGAATTTCTTGGGTCTCATTTTCACTTTCTGAAGTTCGTAAGCAAGCATGCCGCAGATTTTTCATCGCAGCACCAACACCCTCTCGCGAGCCACGATTTTCGGCGCGGTCTTCGTGATTGCCGCGCTCGGCTGGGTGGCGATGGAGGTGCAGCGCTCGCCTTACGTCACTTACGCCGGAGTGCGCAAGCCGCAGCCGGTGCCCTTCAGCCATCAGCATCACGTCTCCGGACTCGGCATTGACTGCCGCTACTGCCATACTTCAGTCGAGACCTCGAGTTTTGCAGGCATTCCTCCGACCAAGACCTGCATGAACTGCCACTCGCAGATCTGGACCAACGCCGAGTTACTCGAGCCGGTCCGCGCCAGCTATCGCAGCGGCCAGTCGCTGCAATGGACGCGGGTGAACCAGCTTCCGGATTTCGTTTATTTCAATCACAGCATTCATATCAATAAAGGAGTGGGATGCAATACCTGCCACGGTCCAGTCGACCAGATGCCGCTGATGTATCAGCAGGAATCGTTGCAAATGGAGTGGTGTTTGAGTTGCCATCGCGCGCCGGAAAAGAATTTGCGCCCGCGCGATCAGGTGTTCAATATGCGATACCAGCAGCCTACCGGGGCGAATCCGGTGGTGGTCGATGGGCAGAGTTATACGGATCAGATCGATTTAGGCGCGGCGCTGGTGAAGAAATATAGCGTGCGCAGCGTGAAAGACATTACCACTTGCAGCACGTGCCACCGGTAGGAGCGAACTATGGCTTGTCGTCCTGAGGGGAGAGGTTGCTTCGATCGGCATCGTGAGAACGCCTTGCCGCGTCTGTGGCGCTGCCTGGGTGCAAGGGGTCCTTCGACTGCGCGAGAGTTCGCTTTGCGAACTCTCGCTCCGCTCAGGATGACAGAGTGTGTGATGCGTGACCAATGAAGACGAAAGAACAAGACGACCGCGCGAAGCCCGAGGACGTTTGCCCCAGCAAGAAAGGCAAGCTCGATCTGGACTCCGTCCGCGAGCGCATTGAGGCGGCCCTTGCGCACGATGCTGCTGAAAAGACCGGCCCGGAATACTGGCGCAGCCTCGAAGAGCTTGCCGGCAGCCCCGCGTTTCAGGAAGCGCTGCATCGCGAATTTCCCAAGGGCGCTTCTGAGTGGGTCGATTCTGTTTCTCGCCGCGGCTTTCTGAAAGTGATGGGAGCGTCGATGGCGCTGGCCGGGATGACTGGCTGCGTGCGCCTGCCGCTTGAACCGATCGTCCCTTACGTGCGCCAGCCTGAGGACGTGATTCCAGGCCGGCCGGAGTTCTATGCCACCGCGATGACGCTTGGCGGCTACGCCAGTCCACTACTGGTCGAGAGCCATCTCGGACGTCCGACGAAGATTGAAGGGAATGACAAGCATCCTGCGTCGCTTGGCGGTACGGACATTTTTGCGCAAGCCCACATTCTCGGACTGTACGATCCTGACCGTTCGCAGAGCGTGGTTTCGATGGGAGATCAGCAATCCTGGCAGGCGTTTTTGACCACGCTTCACGGGCCGCTCACCGCGCAGAAAGCGCTGCAGGGCGCGGGCATTCGCATTCTTACGCCGACCATTTCTTCGCCCACGCTCGCCGACCAGTTGCGCAGCTTCCTGAAGATTTATCCGCAGGCGAAGTGGCATGTGTATGAGCCGGTCAATCGCGACAACGTGCTCGAAGGCGCGAAGCTGGCCTTCGGGCAGCCGATCGAGACGCGCTACGATTTTGAAAAGGCCGATGTAATTGTCTCGCTCGACGCCGACTTCCTGTATGCGGGTTTTCCGGGAAACGTCCGCTACATCCGCGACTTCGCCAAGCGGCGCAATCCTGATGGCAAGATGAACCGGCTGTATGTGATCGAGAGCACGCCGACGACAACGGGGGCGAAGGCGGATCATCGGTGGCCGGCTTCGGCAATGCAATTTATTTGGTCCGCTCAGGACCTTCTCTATAAGGTCGCGACGAAGCCCAGCTCGGTGAGTGACGCCGCGAAAGATTTTGACCTCATCGTGCGCGACCTTGCTGACCACCAGGGCGCAAGTGTGGTCATCGCGGGCGATCACCAGGCTCCCGATGTGCACGTTCTCGCCCACGCCATCAACGCCAAGTTGGGTAATGTCGGCAAAACAGTCTTTTATACGGATCCGGTGGACGCCAACCCAGTCAACCAGACTGAATCGATTAAAGATCTCGTCGCCGACATGCTCGGCGGCAAGGTAGATCTGCTGATCATCCTCGGCGGCAACCCGGCCCACGATGCACCCTCCGACCTCAACTTCGCCAATCTGCTCAAGAGCAACAAAGTTCCTCTTCGCGTGCATCTCGGCCTCTATCAGAACGAGACTGCGGAACTCTGTCAGTGGCACGTCAACCAAGCTCACGAACTCGAAGCCTGGGGCGATGCCCGCGCCTATGACGGGGCCGTCAGCATTATTCAACCGCTGATCGCACCCTTATATGGGGGCAAGAGCGCGCTGGAATTTGTCGCGCTGCTCTCCGGCCAAGCCGACGCAACGGGATACGACCTGACTCGCGCGTACTGGCAAAACCAGCACACCGGCGCGGATTTCGAACAGTTCTGGCGGAGGTCGCTTCACGACGGGTGGATCGAAGGTACTTCGTTCTCCGCGAAGTCGACGCAGTTAAGAAACGCCGATTTTGGAGGAGGAGGTGTTCGTGAGGGCGATCCCAACATCGAGCTCAACATCCGCCGCGACCCCACCATCTACGACGGGCAATTCTCCAACAACGGCTGGCTGCAGGAATGTCCCAAGCCGATGAACAAGCTTACGTGGGATAACGCGGTGCTTATCGGCCCTAAGATGGGCGAGCGGTTGCAGATCAAAACCTGCGACGTGGTTGAGCTTGAGTTGAACGGCAAGAAAGTTACCGGCCCGGTTTGGATTCAGCCCGGGGTTCCGGACAATTCGGTCACTGTAACTCTTGGCTATGGACGCACGCGCGCCGGGCGCGTCGGCACTGGGCAGGGGTTCGACGCTTATAAGCTGCGCACGTCGGCAGCGCCCTGGTTTGCGACCGGCTTGCAGATTCGCAAGACCGGCGACCGATATGTGCTGGCGTCGACTCAGGGCTACCAGTCGATGGACACGCCGAATGGCGACCATCGTCCGCTGGTGCGCGAGACTGTGCTCGAGGAATATCGCAAGGATCCGAATTTCGCGAAGGAGCAAGGCGAAGATCCTGCGCCGGGGCTCACGCTTTACAAGCCCTATCCCTATAAAGAAGAAGAATACGCTTGGGGGATGGCGATCGACCTGAACTCGTGCGTGGGCTGCAACAACTGCATGATTGCCTGCCAGTCGGAGAATAATATTGCGGTGGTCGGCAAAGAGCAGTGCGCCATCGGGCGGCACATGCACTGGATTCGCATCGACACTTACTACCAGTATCCAGATGAAGCGGCGCGCGATCGCGACAATCCGAAAGCGTTTTTCCAGCCCGTGCCGTGCCAGCAGTGCGAGAACGCTCCGTGCGAAGTGGTTTGCCCGGTGGGCGCGACCAACCACTCGACCGAAGGCCTGAACGATATGGTTTACAACCGCTGCGTGGGGACGAGGTATTGCTCGAACAATTGTCCTTATAAGGTGCGGCGGTTCAACTTTCTGCTGTTTCAGGATTGGACCACGCCGCAATACAAGATGATGCGCAATCCTGACGTGAGTGTGCGCAGCCGCGGCGTGATGGAGAAATGCACCTACTGCGTGCAGCGCATCAACGAACACAAAATCGATGCCGAAACCGCATCGGTGCGTGAAGGCAAACTGATCAAAGTGGGAGACGAATTGCAAACCGCCTGCCAGCAGTCTTGCCCGGCGGGCGCGATTATTTTTGGCAATATCAACGACCCGAACAGCAAGGTTTCGAAGTTGAAGGCGCAGGCGCGTAACTACAGCCTGCTGGGCGAACTCAATACTCGTCCGCGGACGACTTATTTGGCGGAGGTTGGCAATCCGAATCCGGAGTTGAAGCGGGGATAGAGCCGTGGAGAGTGAATATCGGCTTCGCTCAGGGTGACAAGACCTCCGGGATCGCAGCGATAGAGAACGCAGCATGAACGAGCCCTACAAAGCGACGGTGGACACGCAAGCTCCGGTGATGGAGCCGGGCTATACCTTCGGCACGGTCACGGAAAAGATCAGCGCGATTGTGCTGACGCGTCCGGCATCGAACGGATGGT
>JBAWCJ010000403.1:0-3350 GCA_049590215.1 Candidatus Sulfotelmatobacter sp.
GAAAGATCGTTGTCGATGGTCTTGGGCACACCGACGATCTTCAGTCCCTTTTGAAAGAGGTCGTAGCCGATCTTCTGCGATCCGTCGCCGCCGATGGTGATAACGGCGTCGATGCCCAGCTTGGCGGCGTTCGCGACGATTTGACCGGAAATGTCGCGCGACACTTCCTTGCCATTCTCGACTGTCTTGTAATGGAAGGGATCGCCACGGTTGGTGGTGCCGAGAATGGTGCCGCCGCGGGGAAGAATTCCGCTTACTTCCTTGAGCGTTAGTTCGAAAGATTTCTCGGGACAGATCAGGCCGTCGAAGCCGTCGGGGATGCCGATGACCTTCCATCCGTACTTGATGATGGCGGCTTTGGTGGCGGCGCGAATTACGGCGTTGAGGCCGGGCGCATCCCCGCCTCCGGTGTTGATGCCGATGCAGCGAATGTCTGACATGAGAGTTCGTGGTTGCGTTGGTTTTTTGGCAGGAATGTGCCAGTCCCTTCGATAATACTGAGACTTCGAGGGATGGCAAATTACCAGTGGGCGTGGAGAGATTTGAGGGGTTTTGGGCACCCTCCACCCAAGTGGATTTCTGCCCCGAAATAAATCTTGCGCGCGCTTGAGGGAGGGGTTTTGTATCGGGCCGATGATGGTTCGATCCGGGGTATCCCCCTCCCCCCTCCCTGTGTGGAATCATCACGTTGGCAAGAAATTCCCCGCAAAATCCGGATGTCAAAGAACTTAGGTGCTAAAATCCGCGAAACAAAGGACTTAGAGCATGGCGACTTGCTGCGTGGCAGACCGTCACGGCCTCGACCATGATCGCTGATTTCAAGTGTGCCGGCAAGGTTGGACGGGAATAGGTACTTGTTGAAATAACCTCCACTATAGGGCCGGACGGTTTGCTGCACCCTAGGCGTATAATTCGCGCCGAGGGGGAGAAAGGGCACAAATGTGTCATGGCAACCAAAGCCAGCATCATAGCTGCAATCCAAGCAAAGACTAGCAGTTACAGCCTTTACAGAATCGGCCTTACGCACGATCTAGCCGAACGCAAGACGTACTGGCGAGACACCGAAAAGGAAAACGTTAAATACTGGGAAGACTGGAAAGCCGATTCGCTGTCTGACGCGCAGGACATCGAACGCCTCTTCATTAACAAGGGCATGAAGGGCGGGACTGGTGGTAGTTTGTCAGCCAACAAAACCGTATACGTCTACGTTTTCTAGGCTGGCTTCCTAG
Organism: Candidatus Sulfotelmatobacter sp.; assembly: GCA_049590215.1. Taxonomy (GTDB): domain Bacteria; phylum Acidobacteriota; class Terriglobia; order Terriglobales; family Acidobacteriaceae; genus Sulfotelmatobacter. The sequence continues at coordinate 1,230 of JBAWCJ010000403.1, forward strand.
CAACAGATTCAGCCGAATCTAATTCCTTCAAATACTCGGCCCACACATCAGCTATCGACAGCGATGAATTATGCGCGAGATCATAGAGTCGATTGTGGGCCATTAACCATTGAGTCCGGTAGAGAGATTCCTTGTTGATATTGTCAGTGTTTTTTGTTCCGGGTACTTGCAGTTCAGTTTGCATAGAGGCATATCTCCGCGTATCCTTGGATTGAACAGACCCACGGAGGTTTGCCGAGTCCCGACTGGCATCGGGGCTTTTTCTTTTGTTCCTACTGAAAACTACCTAGAATGGTGCCTCCATTTGCTGCTCCGGTTTCGTTTCTTCCGTTGGCTTAGGCAGATATGGCGGGTTCTCAACTGACTCCCGGTATTCCAATCGCTTCCCGTCAATTTGTTTGATCGCAGCTGCTACGCGCTGTCCATCGTTCATCTTCCGCGTGTTCCATCGGAACTGAAATTCATTCAAATAATTCGGGAGATGCTTGCGGCTTACGCTGTGAAACGTTCCCATGACTCCGCGCCGAATCAGAGAGAACACGCCCTCGATTGTGTTGGAGTGAACATCGGTTCCGCGCCGAACGTATTCTCCCGCGCTATGTGTCACTACTTCGTGACCACCCTTGAATGCTTTCCCTGCCCGGTGATACACACCTAGTTCATCGGTGATTATGCGGCAGGATAGATCGGCGTTTTCTGCAACAAACTTCCCGATGTTTTCAGCCGTGACGCGCTCCATCATCTGAAAGCGCACATCCCCGCCACGCTGGACAATTCCGACTACTGGCGTTTTCCAAGTGCCGCGTCCGGGTTTCGTAGTGTTCTTAAAGCGTGGCTTTCCACCGATGTAAACTTCGTCCGCTTCGATTGTCCCTGTTAACTTTGGCTGATATGCTTCGCCCAAGCCGTGACGAATCCGGCGAAGAATGAATAGCGCCGACTTGTGCGTAATCTCCATCTCGCGTGAAAGTTGCAGCGCCGAAATACCTTTCTTGCTGCTACATGCTTTCCAGATCGCGTACACCCAGACCCGCAAGGGAAGCCGCGTTTCCTCGAAGATTGTTCCGGTGCGAACGGTGAAGAACTGCTTGCATTCTCGGCAGCGCCAGCGATAATCCTTGTTGCGCTCTCCGTCGCGTCCCTTCATCTGGTAGACCTCACGACTCCAGCAACGCGGACATGCTGGCTGATCTGCCCACCGTTGATTCTCAAGGAATGCGACTGACAACGGCTCACTGACCGCCGCGTTTCGGAGCGCCTCAAGGACCGCTGATTTATTCCGTTTCATGAACTCACATTAGCACACGTTTCAACAAATATCAAGATGTTTTCCCATGTCTAGAGCCTTCTAGGGCAGGAAGTGGAATCCCTAAAGATGCCTGTTTCTTGAAGAAAACAAGTGATTTACGTAGAGCCTTAACCTTGCTTTGATGCTCCTTAATTCGGGCTTCTGTGTCGCTTATCAGCGTCTCAAAAGTTACGTGTTTTTTCTCATTCTGTTCTCTATTGCAAACGTCTCTAGACATAGTGTATTCTCCGATCATGGAAATATCAGATCACGCCAAAATTTGGTCCGACTACTTCGCGGAGAGACAGCGACTCGCCAAGCACCGTGATGGACTGGAAACAGATTTGAATGAGACGCGCCGCAAACTTGCTCACCTTGATGAAATCCTGAATCATCTTCGTCCGCTCGCGGACATGGCTGACACCGACGAAGCTATGGCGAGTCTGGGAATAACGGATGCGATTCGATGCGTTTTGCGACACTCCGATGAGCGCCTGTCGGCGCAAGATGTGCGCCAACAACTCGTAGACAGGGGATATGACCTTTCTGATTTGACCGCGCCGCTGTCGTCTATCTACACGATTCTCGGTCGTCTCAGCCAGGGAGACGATTCCGAAGTGGAGCGCGAGAAAGAAGAAGGGCGGGTATATTACAAGTGGAAGGTCCCACCGATTACTGATGAGGATATTCCGTTTTGAAGGTTCGCAAAGGGCCGCTTGACACGGCCCTTTTGCGTTTGGTCCCCGCGTGGCGGAACTGGTAGACGCGCACGGTTTGCAACCGTGTGACCATTCCGGTCGTTCGGGTCCGACTCCCGACGCGGGGACCAGAAG
>JBAWCJ010000404.1:0-4613 GCA_049590215.1 Candidatus Sulfotelmatobacter sp.
CTCCAGTCTTGCCATGGAATTGCACAATCTCCAATTGATCGTTCACCACAATGCTGGCAGGAACAAACCGGTTCACCAGCAGATGCTCCACTTCCCGCTCCACCGTAAAAGGAGCCGGCAGCTCCCGGGATAGCTTCACGTCCCCGGTCCGGATGGGTAAATAGTCGGTGTTCGCAAAGTAGGTCGTCAGTCGTGGCGAGGTCGTCCGCTTCTGGTAGATCTTGTCTTTCTTGTCGACCAATCCGAAGTGGTCGGCGAATCCGCCCAGGTTCTCCGCCGCTCCCAGCATCAGGTAACCGCCCGGTTTCAGCGCGTAATGCAAAGTGGGAATAACCCGCCGCTGCAATACCGGCCCTAGATAGATCAGCAGGTTGCGGCAACTCACCAGATCGAGGTTCGAGAATGGAGGATCCTTCACCAGGTTCTGCTTGGCAAAGATGCACATATCCCGGATGGATTTGTTGACTTGAAACCCTCCATCCAGCCGGATGAAAAATCTCTTCAAGCGGTCAATCGAGATCTCCGACACGGCCGCTTCCGTGTAGAGCCCGGTGCGGGCGCGATCGAGCGCGGTGTCGCTGATATCGGTCGCGAAAATCTGAATGCCTGTGGCGGCCTGCGAGATATTCCGGCTATGCACCCACATGTATTCCAAAAGCGTGATCGCAATCGAGTAAACTTCCTCACCGGTAGAGCAGCCCGCGACCCAAACCCGGATCGGATTATCCGGCTTGCGGCCCTCAAACAGTCTGGGATAAACGTGCTTGCGCAGCGCCACGAACGCCTCCGGCTCCCGGAAAAATCCGGTAACGTGGATCAACAGGTCGCGGTACAGCTCATCCAGTTCTTCCGGCCTTTTTCCAATGAAACGCAGGTAGTCCTTCAGCTTCGCCACCCTGTGGACCACCATGCGCCGCCGGATGCGCCGCTGCAGCGTGGTGTGCTTATAGTTAGTGAAATCCACTCCGGTCGATTCCCGCAGAAGTCCGAAGAGCGCATTCAGTTCGCTGCCCACCATCCCCTGAAACCCTTCAGTCTCCTGCTCGACCACCCGCGCCACGTAAGGATGCTGGCTGATTCCGCCCAGCTCTCGAGCAATATCTTTAGGAGAAAGGATGAAGTCGATGCAGCCGGCGTTCACCGCGCTGCGCGGCATGCTGTCATACTTCGCCGATTCCTCATCCTGGGCAAATGTGATCCCACCCGCCGCCTTGATGGCACGGCAGCCCTCGGTGCCGTCCGAAGCCGTGCCCGATAAGATGACGCCAATCGCCTGTTGCCCGCCACTTTCCGCCAGAGAGCGAAAAAAATCATCGATCGGCATGTGCTGTCCGCGGGTCAGCACCCGCGATCCCAGTTGCAGCGTCCCGTTCTTGAGGGTCAAATTAGTGTTGGCCGGAATCACGTAAGCGTGGTCGGGCTGCACTACTACGCCCTGAACCACTTCGGTGACTGGGATCTTGGTCGTCCGCGACAGGATTTCCTGCAGCACGCTGCCGTGCTTCGGGTCGAGGTGCTGCACCAGCACGAAAGCCATGCCGGTCTTTTCCGGCAGGTGATGCAACAATTCGGAAAATGCTTCCAGACCGCCGGCCGAGGCCCCGATCCCCACAATGGGGAATTGTCCAGGCGACGTTTTGGCGTCAATCTCTACGCTTGCTTTACGTGATTTGACCTGCTTGCGTGAAGAACCCTTCATAGAGCCCCTTCCAAGACGAGGAGTTCCCAAGGAGCATGGACCCGTAACTCGGGACCCGCGAATCTGCTTCCCCTCTGTCCGCCGCGACAGGCCCCGCAAGGCGCGAGCGCGCCCGCAAGAAGATTCGACCGAGATTTTAGACCGCCTGGGTTCCCGGGTCAACGAATACAGAGGAGAAAAACACATGTCGTAGGAAGCATTCCCAATATGGTCCAATTGGGATAGGCAGTCGCCTGTCCGATTTCAGCTACTGAGCGTTCGGGGCAGCGGATAGTCGATCCCGATCCAGCCATGCGAATAGAAGAGTGGCGGCCAGCGCCCCGGCGATCTGCGCCAGGATGAAACCGGGAACATCCACCGGCCGGATGCCCGCGAATGTGTCCGTGATGGACCGCGCTACAGTAACCGCAGGATTTGCAAATGACGTTGACGCAGTGAACCAGTAGGCGGCGACAATGTAGCCGGCAACTGCGACTGGGGTCGCCAACGCAGAGCGCACCTTCATACAGCCCCAGATGACGCACATCAGTCCAAACGTTGCCACAAACTCACTCAGTAATTGCGTCAGCCCCGACCTCTCATGGATCGATAGGGAGTACCACGTGCGCCCAAACATCAAGTGTGCGAGGATCGTGCCGAGCAGCCCTCCAGAGAACTGAGCGGTCAAATAAAATGGCACTTCAGCCCACGCCATCTGACCGCGTGAGGCGAATGCGAGGCTTACCACCGGGTTGAAGTGAGCCCCCGAAAACGGCCCGAAAGTCATGATCAGAGCGGCCAAAGCCGCTCCCGTGGCAATCGTGTTCGCGAGCAGGGCGATCGCGGTATTGCCCCCAGCCAGGCGCTCGCCCATAATGCCAGAGCCGACGACGGCGGCGACCAGCAGACAAGTCCCGAATCCTTCGCACACGCTGCGCTGGTAAAGAGATGCAGCTTTCGAGCTCATTTCTCCATCGCAATCGGCTTCAGGAGTTCCCGCTCGACCCTCTGCCGGATTTCATCCCGCACCCGCCGGAAGACCGCCAATTTCTCTTCATGGGAACCGCTCGCCTCAGCCGGATCTTCGAGGCCCCAGTGCAGGGACTTGTAGGTATGCGGAAAGATCGGGCATTGCCGTTTGGCATTGTCGCAGACCGTAACCACACACGGTATCGTCTGCCCGACAAACTCGCGCACGTCCTTCGACCGCTGCTGAGAGATATCGATCCCGATCTCGCCCATCGCCTCCACTGCCAGCGGGTTCAATCCTTTAGGCTCGATTCCGGCACTCAGCGGCTCGAACTCATCGCCTGCAACATGGCGCAAGTATCCCTCCGCCATCTGGCTCCGCGCCGAGTTACCCGTGCAAAGGAAGAGAACCTTCGGCTTAGACACCGGAGTGCTCCGCTGCCGGCGCACAACAGCCGGGAGCGCAGCATGCCGCGCTCGCGGATTGGGCTTTCTCCGGTAAATTGTCTTTGAGAACGACGAACACTTCCCACTCATTGCCATCAGGATCATGCACCCAAGTCTTATCCTGCGTCGCATAGCAGCAGTCGGTTTGCATCTCATCGCGCGTGACCAGCCCTGCGCCGGCCCACCTCTGCCGGACGCTGAAGACATCCCCAGTCGAACCGACCTGAATACCCATGTGCGAAAGTGCCCCAGCGTCTTTGAACGGCACCTCGTTAAGCGTGAAATTCAGCGGCGGGTTCTGCACATCGAACTTCGCATATCCCGTCCTGACCTTGCTCGGCTCAATCCCAAACATCTTGCGGTAGAACTCGATGCTTTGTGTCACGTTCCTGACGTTGATGGCAAGGTGCGCTTTCAAGGCAACGACCGTCTCCGCTGGCATAATTCCTCGCTTCATATTCGCAGTAGCGAATGTGTTAACGGTATCATTGGAACACACATTCGTCAAGGCATATGTATTTTGTTAGACTGAAGGGCATGAAACCGAATCCCTCGCTGGATGGGCTCTTTCGCGCTCTGGGCGACCCGACCCGCCTGCGCCTGCTCAATCTGATCGCCGATCAGGAAATCTGTGTCTGCTATTTCACGGAGGTCATCGGCGCGCCCCAGCCGAAGATATCCCGGCACCTTGCCTACTTGCGAAGAGCCGGCATCGTCGCGGCCAGACGCGAGGGCAAGTGGATGCACTACCGGCTGGCGGCTCCATCCAATCCGCATGTCGCTTCAATTCTGAAGAGTGTCCTAGAGGCTTTGAAGCAAGACAAAGCGCTGCAACGCGACCGTCAGCGGCTCACCCGCGCCTGCTGCGGCCCCAGGAGCCTGGTTCAACTGTTAGGAGCGCCAGCGCCTTCACCGGCGGGCGTAACGGAAGGATAATTCTGGGGTGGGAAACGGGAATCGAACCCGCAACCGTCGGAGCCACAGTCCGGTGCTCTGCCAGTTGAGCTATTCCCACCGCCGTCTCGATTATAGCAACGCATCTTCGGCGCTGTCTTTATCTTCAACCTGCATTGCCGCACGGCGGTCCTGAAACGGAATTTTCCACAGCCGAATCCCGCCCCAGTGTGACGAACGACCGTGACCCCGGCTGCTTGCACACCTATCCTGCGAAATCATAGGAGCTCTTTGTGATCCATGTGATCCATGTAATCCAGAAGTCCGTTGCACCGCTCGCCCTGCTGCTGTGGCCCATGGCCGCGGCCCATGCTTCCATCACCGAAATTCGCAAGGATTTCCTGAATGAGACTTCGCTGATGCCGGCCACGCCCATCATGACCGCGCCGGCGGCCAATGCCAACTATCTGATCTGCGTCAGCGCCGGCGACGTGCAAGCCAGCGCGCCCACAGCCATCCTGCGCTGGACCGATGAGAATGGCCAGTTTCGCAACTTCACTTACACCACGAAAAACGGCTTGCCCAACGGCTGTGCAATGATCCGCAATCAGGCCGACACTGCAGC
>JBAWCJ010000405.1:0-8969 GCA_049590215.1 Candidatus Sulfotelmatobacter sp.
CATGACATCATCCGGCAGGCCGCGGCGCGCAAGGATCTCGTGGGACTTTATACGCCGTTCACTGCCAACGATCCGCAGTATCTGATAACCATTGACCGTGAAAAAGCGAAGACCCTGCACGTGCCGCTGTCGCAAATCACCGACACGCTCGGCGTGTTCATGGGTTCTTCCTACGTAAATGACTTTGATTTCAATAACCGTTCGTATCGCGTCTATGTGCAGGCGGATAAGCAGTTCCGTGCCCAGGCGCAGGACATGAACCAGTTCTATGTCCGTTCTGATAATGGGGCGATGGTGCCGCTCGACAATCTGATCAGCATTACGCAAACCACAACGGCGCAGGTGATCAGCCACTACAACCTGTTCCGCTCGGCGGAAATCGATGGCTCAGCCGCGCGCGGCTACAGCTCCGGCCAGGCCATTGCGGCCATGGACGAGTTAGCCAAGAAGATGCCTCAGGGCTTTAGCTACAGTTGGACGGGGCTATCGCTCGAAGAACTGCAGTCGGGTGGAGTTACGCTGATTCTTTTTGGATTGGGCACGCTGGTTGTTTACCTGACGCTCTCGGCCCAATATGAAAGTTTCGTGCTGCCTTTCATCGTATTGCTGGCCGTTCCCATGGCTCTGCTGGGCGCTCTGGGAGCGCAGTGGATACGCAGCTTGCAGAATGACGTCTTTTGCCAGGTAGGACTGGTGATGCTCGTCGGACTTGCCAGCAAGAACGCGATTCTGATCGTGGAATTCTCAGAGCAGTTGCGACAGCGCGGGGTTCCGCTGGTGGAAGCCGCAATACAAGCGGCGACGATTCGCCTGCGGCCGATTCTTATGACTTCGCTGGCCTTCATCCTCGGAGTCGTGCCCTTGGTCTTCGCCACCGGAGCGGGCGAGAACGGGCGTCACTCCGTGGGCACGACCGTGTTCGGCGGCATGATCATGTCGACCATTCTTAATCTTTTATTCATCCCCGTGCTGTATCTGATCATCGAGGGCTGGCGGGAACGCGGGAAAGCGCCGGAAAAAGCTTAGCCGCGGCCGTTGCTCTTCGCCGTTTGTACGGGTTTCGGCCTCGATAGTTTTCCGCGCGCCTTGCGCCGCATCCTGGCCATCCATTCGCGAGAATACATCGTGCCGCGGCACTTGGGCGACCCGCAGTGGCAGGGCGCGGGGGCTTCGTCATCGTAGAGGTTGTAATCCCAGAGCAGCTCTTCGCCGGCGGTGATGTCGCGCAGCGCAAAGATCCACGCGTGGCCCTTGATTTCATCGATTTCACAGTTAGGGTCGCAGGAATGGTTCAGGTAAGCGCCCAGACCCTCGCCATCGATAATCGTCTTGCCATCTTCCAGACCATAGAGATAGGTTCGGAGCGCGCCGTCGTACAACCGGTCTGCCTCCTGTGGAGTGATGCGCGGACCTGCGTATTCGACGATGCGCGTGCCTTTGCGCACGGGTGAGGTAGTGAAGACACCAACCGAATGAATGCGTGAGGGACGAACCACCAAGGCCATGCCACTAATTTCGCATGCTGCGCGGTTTGAAGGAAGGGAAAGATGTTTTGTTTCGCAGCAGGTCTTGGGGCTACGGATCGTACACCGAACTGCCGAAGCCTTGCTTACGGGCAGAATCCTGCATGTCTTCGAGACGTCGCTTCTCTTCTTCCAGCTGAGCTTGCATCCGCTCTACGCGCTCCTGCTTTTCCCTCTGGCGCTCGTTCCAACCCACGCAATTTTCAACGCAGTTGGCTGGAGCGAAGCGGATCGACTCGTTGAGTTCATCCACCTGGCCCTGCAGAGTAGCAATCTGGTTTTTCTGCGCGAGAATCTGGGACTTCACATGCTCAGCCGGCTGCTTTGCTCCGTCTGAAGGCGAAGGCATTGAGCTCTGGGTCGACGCACCACTTGCCGCAGCTGCGCTTGCCGGTCCGGCGTGCTCGGGAATCTCTTCGTTGGTAATGACCTTTGATGCCTTGGCATCCTTGCCCTGCGCGGTTTTTGACTGTTCCTTCTGCTGGCGTTGTTGTCGCGCGAGGTCGCCGAGCGACGGTGAATCCTGACTGCTGGCGATGCCGGCGAACGAGCAAGCCGCCGCCGTCACCACGAGAATGAGCTTGTACCTTACGCCCATAGGAAGGCCCTCCCGCGCGACCCGTCAATCAGGTGGGCCGCTTCAGTAAATGCTATTCGCAATGAGACAGCGACCCAGCATTACGAACGGGCCGTGTACGAGCGGTATAAGAACAGGTAATAAGCGAGATTACGGCGTCGATTCGGTCACTCCTGATCGGAAGCCGGCGATCCAACCGCAGCTTCCTGGCTCGCCTGCCATCGCATCAGCGGCAGGTTTTCTGCCTTCCAGCGCATCGCGGCGTAAATCCGGTTGTGACCGCTGGGGTGATCAAAAAAGATCCACTCCTCGATCGGCCCAGGGTTCATCTTGCGATATTCCCCGAGATGAATCGCCGCCTGAGCGAAGCCATCGGGCTGGCGGCTGGCATTCAAACCATACATGTCAGCCTCGCCCTCCGTAGTGCGTATATGAGTATTGATAATGGGAGTTGCAAAAAAGCCAAAGATGGACACCAGCAAAAGCACGAGCGGCAGCACGGCGACATCGCCGACGCCGCGGATCTTCCATTTCTCTCCCCAACGCTGCAGAGACCACCCCAGCGCCCACTGCAGCAACGCGAAGGCAATTACGATAACCACACCGAAAAAGAGGATGTCCTTATAAATGTGATGCAGGACGTAGTGACCCATCTCGTGGCCCATGACCGCCTGAATCTCTTCCGGTGAACCGCGGCGCAGCAGGTTGTCGTTGAGCGTGATTCGCATCGTACTTCCGAAGCCGCTCACGTTGGCGCTCATCCGCGTGGTCTGGCGGGATGCATCGATCTCATACACATCGTGTGCCGGAATTCCATTGGCGCGGGCCATGCTCAAGATCGGTTGCGTTACCTTGGGATCATCCAGCCGCGTGACTTTGTTGAAGATGGGAACAATATAGACGGGCGCGATCAGCACCACGAAGATCAAGAAACCCACCGTGACCACTGAGCCCCAAATCCACCACGTACGCTGCACGCGACGGACAATGCCGAAGAGCAAAGCAACCAGTATTCCGCCGAGTACCAGATTCACCCCGAGACCTTTTATCTGGTCAACCATCCACGGGCCGAAGGTCTGCGTGGCCAGCCCGTATTTATGTTCGCGGAAGTATTCTTCGTAAACCGTAAGCGGAAATCCTAAGATCGACGTGAGCAGGAGATATTGCACCCAGTAAACGATGGTCTGGATAGGCTTGAAGCTTGTGATCCGCTCCGCGAAATCGCGCATGGCCGCGGACCAACCCAGGTTCAGCAGCAGAAGAAGTATGGCTGCTCCGTAGAGGAAGTCCCAGAGGATCATCCAATATCCGCCTTCGAAGTAGGCGTCCGATCGCGCCTTCGCGTCGGCGGGAATCTGCCCCATGTAGGCATTCGTAGCCGCTTCAACGTTGAAGCTAGGGGAAGGCTGGGCTTCCGGTGGAACTTGAATGACCGACGGCATTGCGGTCAGTGGTTGAACACCGGGAGCCGGCGCTTGTTGAGCAACCATGCTGGCTGTGAAAAGGCAAATGCAAAGCACAAACAACCCGCAAAACCACTTCGAGCATGAACCCATAAGTTGCCTCGCAATCGATTGACGAAGACGAACGCGAGTATATACGCACCGAAAGACACCTATGTTCCGGGAAACGGGAGTGGGCTTCGCTAAGAGGCTACAGCATTTGCAGAGACGCCCATGTCGGACAGCCGACTGCCGGTGATCGCCGGTACGATCTGGATCTGCACGAGTCTCGGCGCCCCACCGGGAGCGGAGGCATTCTGCTTCTTTGCCAGCAGATTCGCCGAGGGGACGCCGGTGCGGGCAAAAGATTTTTCGCAGTCCGCGGTGGAGGGGCCGCGCATGTTCCCTTCCAAGAATGCGAGCCCGGGGCAGCGAGTGCAGCTCGAGCCGTGCGCGCACTGCGAGCAACTCGACAGATCGCGCAACCGAATCGAGCGGACTTCTTTCAACCGCTCGGAGTCGCGCCAGATGTCAATAAAGCGCTGCTGCCGCACATTCCCGCAGGACAAGGGAAACTGCACGCAGGGATAAAACTCGCCGTAGGGAGAAACGTAGCAGGCGGTGTGGCCGGCGCTGCAGGGCAAAGATTCCAGGCTCTCTTCATCGAGTGCAGTCGGCGGCGCGCAGAACTCATCGGGGTCGCCGACTAACCCTCTGTCACGAAACAGATTACGCAGAGCCGATTCGCCAGCGTTTAAATCCAGAATGGAGCGGTCGCCATCCATCTTCGGCGTGATTGTGGGATCCAGTGTGGATTCCGTGCCAAGTTCACTGGCGAGTTCCTGAACTCCGCGATAGTCATGCATGTTTTCGGTCATCAGCACATTGGCGATGACGACCTTCAGGCCCTGCGACTTGAGAAAGCGGATGGCGCGAATCGACCGCCGCAGCGAGCCCGGTACCTTGGTGATGGCGTCGTGCACCTCCGGCTGGTGCGAGTAGATGCTGATCTGAATCGACTCCACGCCCAGCTCGCGAAGGCGCTCGGCCTGCCCTTCGCGGATCAGCACGGCGTTGGTCTTGAGCTTGATGCAGAAGGTAAGCGCGCGCGCGTATTCGAGGATTTCGAAGAAGTCCTTGCGAAGGAAAATCTCGCCGCCGCTCAACGTCAGGATAAAAACACCGGCATCGGCCATCTCTTTGAGCAGGTGTTTGATTTCGGCAGTGGTCATCTCCCCGTGGTCGTCGTGGTCGAGGTAGCAATGGATGCACTGTTCGTTGCAGCGGTAGGTGAGATCGAGCTGCACGCTGAAAGGAATGCCCAGCCGCCGCGCCCGATCGCCCATTTCCTGCATTAAGGAGCTCATCGTCGCGCTCGCTCCTGCGGCGGGAAGTCCGCCGACGCCGCCGGTGGCTGTGAGATCGGTCGCTCAGAGATCGGTTGCTCCGAGATGAGCAGGATGCCGTGTTTGGCCAAATCCTCGGCCAGAGCCTCGGCGTCGCGCATCGCCTCTTCGGGCTTCACTTCGAACTCGACGCAAATCCGGCGCTCGACAATTTCATCGAGAGGCGTGGCTCCATCGGCGGCTTGCCAGAGAACGGTTGCGGTCGGGTTCAACGTAAACAGAGTCGACCCCTGCGCCGACATGACCAGCATTTCCTCACCCAGCTTCCGGGCCGCGATTCGGGGACTACGCGCGACATAGAGTCTCTTGCTCATTTTTTTATTCGTACTCAAGATAATCGTCTAGCCGATCATCTCCCAAACCCGCGCATCGGGCACGAAAGTCAGCCGGTAAACCGGCACGCGATGGACGAAGTCACACGCTGCCTGAAATGCTCGATGAACCATTTCCTGATCTTCGGCGAAGAAAAGCATGTTGGCTAACAGTTCACGCCCAGCATCCGGCGCGGCTACTGCCTCAATTTTATTCTCCGGCCCTTGCACCAGCAGATAAAGTGCCGCCAGCGGCGCCGACGTATTCTCACCCAGCTTGGCCAACTCCCCAGTGAAGGGCGTGCCGAACGCGAAGTAATCCTCGTCCTGCTTACGAACGTATGAGATTTCATCCGTAAGCAGAGTAGCGTCCGGCGGAGCGAGACGTGAAATGGTAGTCTTCCCCGCTCCCGACACGCCAGCAAACAGAAAAGCCTTTCCGTTGCGGATGGCGCTGGCGGAGTGCAACAGAAATCCGCCCTGCCTGACCAGCACCAGCGTATGCACGATGCGCAGCACGGCGTCGATCGAGTAAGGATTGGCACTCTGGCGGATCCAGCCCTTGCCCGTGGCCGGCTCCCACTCGGCACGAAAATCGCCGCGCTCCATGAACCACCGTCCCGAACGGTATTTAACGCTTACATTCGCGTCCCGATCGGCGGACGCCGGGGAAGCCAGGTCCACGTCGAAATCGAATTCAGCATGCGCTTCCTCGCTCACGAACCCGGCGTAGCGGTTCTCCAGCATCTCGAGAAAACCCGAATCGGTAGTGTTCACCCGCACAGGCACACCGCCGATGGCAATCACCACGTTGTAACGCTCGACTTGTGTGGCTAGCCCTGGCACGGACGCGATTCCTTTGGATTTTCGACCACGCGGTGCAGATAGACGAGAGCGCGCGCCGCAGTCTTCGAGCGCCGGACGATCTTTGCGATCAACTGGTCCACCACGCTCAACTCCGCGGGCACTGGGGCCAGCTTTCCGGCCCTGATCACGTGATCGACGCGGCCCAAGAATTCGCCCTCGCTGACCGGCAGATCGGGAGCGGAGTTGGCGTCGCCCTGGGTGATCCAATGTGGACTCTGGCAGCCCTCTGCCACTGAGACAACCCGATGAGCGCAGAGCCTGCCGTCCCGACCCACCAACACGACGTCGCCGACACGTACTTGATCTGGAGTGATGCGCTCGATCACCAGCGTGTCTCCCGGCCAAACCGAAGGCAGCATGCTCCAACCCGTAGCCCTAAAGCGAAGGCTGCCGAAGGAACGCAGAACCTCGCCGGCGAGCTCGCATTTCACGGCATGAGCCCGGCCCACGGATGCGTCCGCGCACAAACTCATGACGCCGACGAAGACCTCATGCAGGAACCCTGCGTACCGTTGACCATCTTGCCGCAGGAAAGCGCCGTGGTTACGAACGCCTGCTCGTAGCGAAAACCCGGCTTCTCATAGGGCTTCTTCTCAATTGCCGCCGGACGCGGCTCGTTGCCGGATGAATCGTTAATCGCCATAAAATAAAATCCCTCCTGCTCAGAGTCGAGAAGTATAGCTGAAAAATTCCAGGATAGCGGGCCCACCGAAATGCAGCGCGTGAGGTCGATCATACACCCGCGTGCTCAGGGGAAAGCCCGAAAAGTCGGCAGTTTCAGCCAGATTTCCACAGAGATTTCCACGCCGAAACCCGCCGCCGAAGTCCGCCCGTGGATCAGGCCGGAAGCGGAGACGTGGGAATCTGCTGCGCCCGGTTGCGCAGCTCCTCGAAGAGAACGGTGCTCAAGTAGCGTTCTCCGAACGACGGAAGAACCACCACGATCAGCTTCCCCGCATTCTCCGGACGCCGAGCCACTTGCAGCGCAGCCACCACAGCGGCCCCGGAAGATATGCCCACAAATAGACCTTCCTCCAGCGGAAGCCGACGCGCCATGCGAATCGCGTCATCGTTGCTGACCGTAATCACCTCATCGACGTAATCGCGGCGCAGGATGCTGGGGACAAACCCGGCGCCGATCCCCTGAATTTTGTGCGGCGAAGGTTTTCCGCCGGAGAGCACCGGACTATCAGCCGGCTCCACGGCAATGGCCTTGAATGATGGCTTCCTCGGCTTGATGTACTCCGAAACGCCGGTGATCGTCCCGCCAGTGCCCACGCCGGAGACCAGAAAGTCCACGCGCCCGTCGGTGTCATTCCAAATCTCCGGGCCGGTGGTCTCGAAATGAATCTTGGGATTCGCGGCGTTGTCGAACTGCTGCAGCATGTAACTGTTGGGAGTGTTCGCCAGCAACTCTTGCGCCTTGGCGATCGCGCCCTTCATTCCATTCGGCCCTGGGGTAAGAACAATCTCCGCGCCGAAGGCCAGCAGCAACACGCGCCGCTCCAGGCTCATGGTTTCCGGCATGGTCAGGATCAGCCTGTATCCTTTCACGGCAGCCACAAAAGCTAGCCCGATTCCGGTATTGCCGCTCGTGGGCTCGATCAGCACTGTTTTCCCCGGCTGAATCTTTCCCGCGCGCTCCGCTTCGTTGATCATGCTGACGCCGATGCGGTCCTTCACACTACCCACGGGATTCTGGCTCTCCAACTTTGCGACAACCTCGGCCACGCAGCCTTCCGCGACCTTGTTCAGCCGCACCAGCGGCGTGTGGCCGATCAACTCGGTAACGTCATTTGCAATTTTCATAGGAAGGTACCTCTCAGCACTGCAGGAAATTAGTCTCGCCTACTTGGTCGTCGCCGCCTTCGTGGCATTGTCAGAATCGAGTGGCAGTGGCATGGAAAGCGTTTCCTGAACCGACTTCGGAAGCTTGTCCGCATTGGCCGCCAGCAGGCTCAACTGCCATATCTGCGTTTCAGACAACGCCGAATGGAAGCCCGGCATGCCGGTCAGGCGAATGCCATTCGCCACCTTCCAGTAACTTTCTCCCGGCTCGTCGTCGGTCACGCCCGTTCCCTCCAGCAGCTTCGGAGGACGCGGATACATGCCCTTCGCGATTGACGTTTCTCGCTGCCCGATCAACCCGTGGCACACCGCGCAATTCTGGCGGTATAGCGTGGCGCCCGCCGTCAGATTGGCTTCGTCTGGTTGAAGCGGAACCGCCCTGGGCATCTCGTGGTCGATCCACGCATGCAGCGCTTTATGCGCCAGCATCTTTTCAAACGGCATCGCCGGAGCGGAGGTCGCCACCGGAGCCTGCCCCGTTGCGAAGTAAAAGTAGACTCCCAGCAAAAGGGTGGCAGCGCCTAAAATCATTCCGAATACTAATGTGCCTAACGTTCGCATCCAAGTATTCTCCCTGACGACACCGTCCTTAAAGTGACTGCAGCCGTTGCCGACAAACCCAAACAAATGGCGGAAGCGAGTGGGGGTCGAACCCACCGGCGACAGGATAACCTGCCGCCCGCCGGTTTTGAAGACCGGGACGATCACCGGACCGCATGCGCTTCCAGACGAGCCGCTCTTTAACTGCGCAAACACCAAGCAGCGTAACACCGCTCGAGGATTCGGGTTGGTGCGATCGTGTTCGCGCAATCGTGTTCGTGCAATCAGGGCTGATTCTGCTCAGCCGCTAACGGCCCGTCTGCTCCCCCTACTTCGGCTGGGGCACGATGCGCAGATAGGGTTTGGGTGACTTCCATCCCCCGGGATACTTTTGTTGCGCTTCGTCGTTCGATACGGAAGGCAGGATGATCACTTCGTCGCCCTGCTTCCAATTC
>JBAWCJ010000406.1:0-3778 GCA_049590215.1 Candidatus Sulfotelmatobacter sp.
CAAGGGGCTGTGACGGTACATGCGTCCACGCTGTGGGCTCCCTCGCAGGAGGCGGCAGCTAGAGCATAACCAATGTCACGGCCCTTTCAATTTTTTCCCTCCCTTTCGCTCCCTATCTAAAAGCAACATTCCTGTAAGAAGCTGTCGACAAGGATGCTATTCTCTCCCGGCAGACTCGTAACTCGCCCATCCGAGAGTGGGGAACTTTATGCACCGTCTTGTCACCATCGGCCTTGCGCTTTGTCTTAGTTCCATGTCCGCACTCTGCCAGGAGAACAAGAGCGCGGCTCCCGGGCATTATCTGTTTGCCTGGACCGGCGACGTCGCGCACAAGGGCAACGATTTTCTGGCTGTCATCGATGCCGACCCGGCCTCGCCGTCCTATGGTCGCCTCGAAACTACCCTCGTCACCGATCAGCCGACCAAGCGCGTCCATCATACGGAATACATCATGCCCGCCAGTGGCATGCTCTTTGCGAACGATCACGACGCGGGCCGCACCTTCATTTTCGATCTGCGCGACCCGCTTCAACCGAAGATCGCCGCTTCTTTCACCGACATGGCCGGCTATATGCATCCTCACTCCTACCTTCGGCTGCCGAACGGCCACGTGCTGGCAACCTTTCAACACTCGCACCGGGATATGGACGAAAATTCCCTCGGCAAGAGCGGCGGCCTCGTCGAAATCGACGACACCGGCAAGGTAATCCGATCGGCCAGCAGCGCCGATCCGGCATTTTCCGGCGCACTGCTTACGCCCTACAGCCTGGTCGTCCTGCCTGATCTCGACCGCGTCGTGTCTACGAATTCCGCCATGGACGATGAAGATCTGTTCCGCGGACTTACCTACCAGGTCTGGCGGCTTTCCGATCTTAAGCTGCTAAAGACCATGTACTTCGATCAGGGAGATAATCACTATGGCGAGATCAGTCCCGAAGAACCGCGTCTGGGCCCTGATGGCGCCGTCTATGTACAAACGCTGGCCTGCGGGCTCGAGCGCATTACCGGGATCAGCACGGACGAGCCTAAGTCGCAGCTGGTCTACTCGTTTCCCGCTTCGTTTTGCGGTGTTCCTACCATAGTTGGCCACTACCTTCTGCAGAGCGTTCTATACCTACATAGCGTTATCGTGCTTGACATCGCCGATGGAGCGAAGCCAGTCGAGGTTTCCAGACTTAAATTCGACGATAACTTTTATCCGCACTGGACGGGGTGGGACGCGAAAACGCACCGCATCGTGGTCACCGGCGGCGGAGCCGGGGAGCCTCGACTTTATCTTCTGAGGTTTGATTCCGCGACGGGCTCGGTTTCGATGGATGACGCTTTCCACGATGCCGACGGAAAGCCCGGCTTCAAATTCGCAAACCGGGATTGGCCGCACGGCTGGAAAGGCTCAGGCGTGCCGCACGGAGTCGTTTTCTCACGCTGATCTCTGATCGTTCCCGAACGAAGCGCCTCGCATGCGCTGGAAAATCGATTCCTGCTGCAGTCTCTCCTGTGGCATAATCTCGACCCGTAAGCACTTCATCTTAAAGTTTTCGTGGGGGAATCGCATGCCTAGGAATCCGTTGACGCGCCGGGAGTTCATCCACATTGGAACCGGAGCGCTCGCAGCCACGACGGTGGCGGGAAATATTCTGCAGCCGCATCTGCTCTCCGCTGTGCCGCGGCCGGTCGGGCCCAGCGATACCGTGCGCTTCGCGAGCATCGGCACTGGCATTCGCGGATGCGAACTCCTGCAAGCCTCGACTCGTGTCCCCGGGGTCGAATGCGTCGCGGTCTGCGATCTTTATGACAGCCGCCACATTGCCGCGCAGGAAGCGGTGAATAATCCCAACGTTCCCGCCACTCGCGACTACAGAACCATTCTCGACCGCAAAGATGTCGATGCCGTCATCATCGCCGCAATGGATCACCAGCACCGCCACATTTTTGAAGACGCCTGCGCGGCCGGCAAGGACGTTTACTGCGAAAAGCCCATGTCGCATACCGTCGAAGAGGGCTTCTCCATGGTCGAGACCGCGCACAAGACGAATCGCATCGTCCAGATCGGCAGCCAGCGCGTGAGTTCGATTCTGTATGCGAAAGCCAAAGAGATTTACGACTCGGGCAAACTCGGCCAGGTCACCTTGATCCAGGCCTATTGGGACCGCAACAGCCCCAGCGGGGCGTGGGTCTATCCTATCCCACCCGATGCCAGCGAGAAGACGATCGACTGGAATGCATTTCTCGGCAGCGCTCCCAGGCGGCCTTTCGATCCGGTGCGCTTTTTCCGCTGGCGCTGCTTCACCGACTACGGCGAAGGCCTGGGAGGCGACCTCTTCGTTCACCTGATCTCGGGAATCCACTTCATCTCCGGCACCAATACCATCGCCGAGCGCGCGCAATCAAGCGGCGGACTCTTTCACTTCAAAGACGGCCGCGAATTCCCCGACCTGATCGAGACCATCTACGACTACCCGAATTTCCGCGTCAGCCTGCGCTGCAATCTGAACAACGATGGCGGAGAATTTATCGGCTTCTACGGAACCAAGGGGACGCTGATCATCAAGGATTCCACCTTGAGTTACAAGCCGCAGGACACGAGTCCCGAGCCGGAGGGTTACTCGATTGGCGGCTGGCCGCGCGCCTTGCGGGAGCAGTATCTGAGGCAGTGGCGCGAAGAGCATCCGCCGGCAGCGCCCCTGTCTTCGCAAGTAGACGAGGAAGCTCAATCCTACACCTTGCCCTCGGGATACAGCGACGTAGTCGACCACGAGGCCAACTTCTTCAACGCCGTGCGCAGCCGCAAGCCGGTCACGGAAAGCGAAGTCTTCGGCAACCACGCAGCCGTCGGCTGCCATCTCGCGAACTTCGCTTACTTCAACAAGTCTGTCGCTGTGTGGGACGCTGGAGCGAAGAAGATTGTGAAAGGGTGAAGCATTGGGCTGGGGTTCTCGGATTGGAACAGCGAGCCGCCCCGATTGTGGAGTTCAGCCTAGAATCAGCGCAACTGCGATCGCGGCAATTGCCAGTTTCACCAGCCAGCCCACAGCCCAGGACGCCGCAATCGCCGGAGCCAGCTTCAGCCACAATGCATTAACGACGGTCAACGGCAATGGCCCGACGAGCCAAATCGCCAAAGCCAATTTGAGAACTGCGCAGTACGTATGAAGGTGCAGGCCGCTACAGAGCAGAACGAAAACTCCGCACGTAAGAAACGGAAGCAGGCTTGACCAGAGAATAGCTTTGCTTTCTCCCTGGCCGCCTTGGTATCGCCAGATCTCCGGGTTCCGGTCGTAGCGTTTGTAAAGCCAGTCGCCCGCGAACAGCCAATCGGTCATCGACGACACGAACCCGCTGGCTAATACGGCCAACGCAATGCGGCCCCAAGGCATAGTTTTCGCTACCCCGGCCCGCGCTGGGTTCCCGCGGACGTCACGCAGCCACTTCGCCGGCAATGATTTCGTCGATGTAGCACCAGATCCATTCTTCTCCGGGCTCGATCGACCGCATCACGGGATGGCTGGTGTGATGAAAATGTTTCGTCGCGTGTTTGTTTTTCGACGAATCGCAGCATCCCACATTCCCGCAGACCATGCACATCCGCAGGTGAACCCATATGTCGCCAAGTTTGACGCACTCTTCACAGACGTCAGTGTTGGTACTCCTGAACTTGATCTGATCCAGATGCTTGCATTTCTTAGCCATCTTCACCCCCCTTGTCATCCTGAGCGGAGGTTGTACTTCGCGAAAGCGAAGCACAACCGCAGTCGAAGGACCCCTTGCACGCCTGCGT
>JBAWCJ010000407.1:0-2390 GCA_049590215.1 Candidatus Sulfotelmatobacter sp.
CCGCCGCGAGTCATATTCCACACCACTCACATCCGGATCCCCGCTGTGCGCGAGAACTTCCGCTCCATAGAGCACCTGTTGGAAGGTCATTGCCGAGAATTATATGGCACTGGGACTGCAGACTCACTGCACAGTTCGGGAAGCTCACGACTTCAGTCTTTGAGCCTGCCCTGAGCAAGCGAAGCGCGCCGAAGGGTGCCATAAGGACGGAAAAATGGCGGGCGGCTTCAGCCGCTGAGGCAAACTCGATCTCGTTCGAGTTCTTGAACCAATAGCCCCACACGCAGGTTACCAACGGAACGTTCCCCGCCTCGCCGCTCAGCGCTACATTATTCCTATGTCCACCGGAACCGGTTCCGCCAAATACCGTTGCGCCCAATGCGAAAAGGCGGAAAACGAGTGCGAGTGCGACAAGTACTGCTGCCTCTGCCAGACCGTACTCGACGTCCGCGTCTGCCAGGACGGCCTTATGTACTGCGAGCCCTGCCGCAACGCCTGCGACTACAAAACCTCCGGCTAGGGCCTTAAACCACCACCGCTTCCTTGTACTCCCCAAACACCCGCCGCATCGCATCTGAAATCTCCCCCACAGTCGCGTAAGCCTCAACCGCAGCCAGAATCTGCGGCATCAAGTTCGCGCCCGACCGCGCCGCATCCTCCACGCCCGTCAACGCGGACCTCCACGGCCCCGCATCCCGCCGTGCCCGCAACGCCCGCACGCGCTCGATCTGCTTCCCCTCCAGCCCCGGATCAATCTTCTGAATCGGAATCGCCTTCTCCTCTTCCGCCTCAAACCGGTTCACTCCCACGACGATCGCTTCCTCGCGATCCACGGCCTGCTGATATTCATACGCCGCGTTCTGAATCTCCTGCTGCACAAATCCGCGCTCAATCGCCTTCAGCATTCCGCCCATCACTTCAATTTTTCCCAAATACTCCGCCGCGCGCTTCTCGATCTCATTAGTAAGTGATTCAATGTAGTAAGACCCCGCCAGCGGATCGATCGTCTGCGCCACCCCCGACTCATACCCAATCACCTGCTGCGTGCGCAAAGCAATCCGCGCCGCCTGCTCCGTCGGCAGCGCCAAAGCCTCGTCATAAGAATTGGTGTGCAGCGACTGCGTCCCGCCCAGCACCGCCGCCAGCGCCTGGATCGCCGTGCGCACAATATTGTTTTCCGGCTGCTGCGCCGTCAGCGTCGATCCCGCCGTCTGCGTGTGAAATCGCAGCATCCACGACCGCGGATTCTTTGCCTTGAAGTGTTCCCGCATGATCCGCGCCCACATCCGCCGCGCCGCGCGAAACTTCGCCACCTCTTCCAGAAAATTGTTGTGCGCATTAAAGAAGAACGACAGCCGCGGCGCGAACTCATCCACATCCAGCCCCGCCTTGATCGCCGCCTGCACGTACGCCATGCCGTTGCCCAGCGTGAACGCCACTTCCTGCACCGCCGTCGATCCCGCCTCCCGCATGTGATAGCCGGAAATCGAAATCGTATTCCACTCCGGCACGTTCTCCTTCGCCCAGGAAAACATATCCGTAATCACACGCAACGCCTGATGTGGCGGATAAATATACGTCCCGCGCGCGATGTACTCTTTCAAAACATCGTTCTGCACCGTGCCCGAAAGTTTCCGGATGTCCACACCCTGCCGCCTCGCCACCGCCACGTACAACGCCAGCAGAATCGATCCCGTAGCATTGATAGTCATCGATGTAGAAATCTCGGTCAGATCAATCCCTGCGAACAACCGCTCCATATCTTCGATCGAATCAATCGCCACGCCCACCTTCCCAACTTCACCCGCGGCCAGCGCATGATCCGAATCCATCCCAATCTGCGTAGGCAAATCGAATGCCACCGAAAGCCCGGTAGTCCCGTTCGCCAGCAAATACTTGTAGCGCTTGTTCGACTCCTCAGCGTCGCCCATGCCGGCATACTGCCGCATGGTCCAAAGCCGTCCGCGATACATCGTGGCCTGCACGCCCCGCGTAAACGGATACTCCCCCGGATACCCAACCTCACCCTCGTAATCCGATCCCTTCAAATCAGCGGGCGTGTACAGAGGCTTGATCGGGATGTGAGACGAAGTCTCAACTTCCGTTGCGAATCCCCGCGGAGCCTTGACTGTGTCTGCCATGATTACCGCTCTTTCCAAGCCCTGAACCTGCTGTGGATCATCCGCCTTACCACTCAGGAGTCTCTATCAGTAACTGCTCATGCCCCTGTGCATCCAGCCAATTCAGAGTTAGTTTCCGGTCTCTGATCGCAAATCTAAACCTATACTGCCGGATGCGGCCTTTCCGTCCGATGTGATTCAATATTGCGGAATCGCCGTTGTCTGTGGCGCCGTTCGCACTTGCCACAAGAAGATAGGGGCCGGTTGCGA
>JBAWCJ010000408.1:0-2091 GCA_049590215.1 Candidatus Sulfotelmatobacter sp.
CTGCACCAGGAGTCCGGACGTCTTTTCATCGGCAACATCGCGACTCACTTCACGGCCTCAGTGCCCCCAGAAGACCCTTCGCATCTGGTTTTTCGTTTCACGGCGCCGGTGAATCCATCGGTTGCCACCGAGCCAGGAAAACTGCGCATGACATTCAGCCACGAACCAGTTACCGCGCCAGCCTCCACTGTGCTTACTTTCGGCAGCAAAACCATTCCCGAGGCCACCTATTCGGAGGGCAACGGCGCAGCCCAGATCACGGTCAGCACAACCATCCCGCTTATCGCCAGCTTCAGCCACGATGGCAGGACCATCACACTAGCACCTGTAAAACCTGAAAGCGCTGCCGCTACAGCTGGGACACCCGTTCCCGCGGCCGCTGCACCGGTCGCGAGCGCACCCGGGCAAACGCCAGCGGCCGGCGCGGCCGCGGCTCCGCAAAACGGTGCAGCCACGCAGCCGCCGACGCCTAAACCGTCGTCGAGTTCGGGCGCGCGCCGTTACTTCGCGGTTGTGGACGCCAGCCATGGGGGAAATGATCGCGGCGAAGCGCTCAGTTCCACGCTGGCGGAAAAGGATGTAACGGTTGCCTTCGCCCGCCGTCTGCGCCAGGAACTAGAAAATCGAGGAATCTCCACGCTCGTTCTGCGCGACTCCGACGCGACGGTGTCGGTTGATGACCGGGCTTTTTACGCCAACTCCACCCACGCCGCTGTCTATGTCGCCCTGCATGCGGCGTCGAACGGTCGTGGCGTCCGCCTCTACACCGCGCTGCTGCCTTTCAGTGGCGAGGACGATCGCGGTCCGTTCCGCTCCTGGATCACCGCTCAATCGTCCTCCATGCCGCTTAGTCAAGCGACCGCCGCGAGCGTGGCGGCCGAGTTAAGAAATCAACAGGTTGCGGTGCGCACTCTTAGTGCGCCACTTCGGCCATTGAATAACGTCGTCACTGCCGCCATCGCTGTCGAGGTCGCCCCGGCGGGGTCCGATGTTTCACAACTCATGTCGCCGGACTACCAGCAACTTGTTGCCGTCGGCGTCGCGAATGGAATCGCAGACATTCGTGTTCAGCTGGGAGCGGCTCCATGACGAGGAAGTGTGCGCGGAGAATGAGTAACGAATTAGAGACTGGCCAAGCATGATTCCACGCCATCTTTTCATCGCAGTCTCGGTGCTCGTGCTGGCCGTGCTGGGCATGAGCCTCTATGCGTGGCGCATGCGGGGACGGGCGGCCGCAGGTCCCGCGGTTTCGATCGACAGCCGTCCTGTAGGGCCTCCCGTGGCCGGAGCCACCGAGCAAGTGACGCTGTTCGTGGCGTATGACGATGCTGGTGTACTGCTCGCGCAGTCGGCCCACATCCCGCTGCCCTCGGTTCGGCAGCAGCGCGCTGAGGAATTGCTGCGGTCGCTGCTTGCCTTATACCTGGACAAGGCCTCGCCTCACCCTCTGCCGCCAGGGTCTGATGTCCGCAGTGTCTACCTGGTCGATCCCGGACTCGCGGTGATCGACATTAACGCCGCTTTCGCCGATGGCCACCGTTCGGGCGTGCTCTCCGAAGAACTAACCGTCGCATCGCTGATCGAGACGCTCTCCGCGAACCTCCCGGGCATTCTTCGAGTGAAGATTCTGGTGGAAGGCAAACAGCGCGACACTCTGGCCGGCCACGCCGATCTATCTGGTTTTTTCGATGTTTCCGCCGTCAATCAGTTAAGCACGCAGCTGGAATCGGGCCGGTAGCCTTCCTCGCAATGCAGGTGGAATCACACGCCGGAATCTCGTGCAGACACAGATTCTGCGACCCATTGCAGATAGGCGGGTGATCCGTCTTCAATCGTCAGGCAGATGCATTCCGGAAGTTCGTAGGAGTGAAGCGCTGAGATCGCTTCACGCACTTGACCGAAGGCCGCCGCCGTGGTCTTGACGATTAAGAGCCACTCGCGAGCTTCCTCGATCTTGCCTTGCCAAAGGTAAATGGATGCAACCTGAGGGACGAGATTGACGCAGGCTGCGAGCCGGTGCTCGAGCAGATGGCGCGCGATCCCGCGGGCTTCTTCTTCCGAGGAGGCGGTGGTTAGGACGATTCTTTTGTC
>JBAWCJ010000409.1:0-1995 GCA_049590215.1 Candidatus Sulfotelmatobacter sp.
TTCAGCGAGTTGGCCGACAAAAAGATTCGCATGATCTCGCAGGGCGCGTCGGAGATTAATCTGACCTTCGTGATTGAAGAAGATGAAGTGCCGGACGTGATCCAGAGGCTGCATCGCACGTTTTTTGCAGATTTGGATCCGGAGGTATACGCGTAGGATTAGTGGTCTGCAGTCATGAATGTCCTTCTGCTAGGCCGTGGAAAAACCGGATCGCTGGTCGAGCAAGTAGCGCGCCAGCGAGGACATGACGTTCGTGTGCTCGGCGCAGCCGAGAATGCTTGCGGGGCAGCTCTAGTCAGCGAGAAGTTAGGTGGGATTGATGTGGTGATCGATTTCACCACTCCTTCCTGCATCGTCGCCAATATCGAGGCCTGTGTTGCAGTGGGCAAAAGCATGGTGGTCGGCACAACTGGCTGGCACCAAGAACTGGATCGCATCCGGAAGTTGGTCGAGAAACACGGCACGGGATTCGTCTACGGGGCAAATTTTTCAATTGGAGTCAATCTCTTCTTCGACGTCGCACGCGCGGCAGCCGCAGCCTTGCGGCATGAATACTCCGGACAGATTTTCGAGCGCCACCAAGCTCAGAAAAAAGATGCTCCCTCGGGAACTGCCCTCGTGATCCAGCGTGTAATCAGCGAAGCCAGCGGCGCAGACAAGGACAAGGCTTTGGAAATCACATCGTTTCGCGAAGGCGATGTAGTAGGTATGCACGAGGTTGTTCTCGACTCTGCCGTCGACCGGATCTATCTCTGCCACGACGCCAAATCCCGCCAGGGCTTTGCCGACGGCGCGGTGCGAGCAGCGGAGTGGATTGCCGGCAAAAAAGGCTTTTACGATTTCAAGGACGTCTGGCGTGAGTTGTAGTTCTGCCAGCCGTTCCCACACAAGCCGGTTCGCGTTATCTTATTAGCATGCAACTCCGTGGCTGCGGTACGGCACTCGTAACTCCATTTCATCAGGATGGTTCTGTTGATGACGCTGCCCTGCGCAGTCTCGTAGCATGGCAGGTGGAGTCTGGCATAGATTTTCTCGTTCCCTGCGGAACAACCGGCGAGACGCCGACTCTCACCCATGATGAGTGGCTGCACGTAATCGACACAACTATCGAGGTAGCGGCTGGACGTGTGCCCATCGTGGCGGGTGCGACTTCGAACTCCACGCACGACGCCGTGGAAAAAGCTAAAGAAGTTGCTTCGAGGCCCGGAGTCGACGCCATTCTCACCGCTTCTCCTTACTACAATAAGCCGACGCAAGAAGGCCAGTACCGGCACTTCAAAGCCATCGCGGAAGCCGTAGGCGAGAAGCCGATCATTCTTTACAACGTGCCTGGCCGCACGGCAGCGAACCTCGAACCGCAAACTCTGGCGCGGCTCGCCGAGATTCCGAATATTGTGGGCGTGAAGGAAGCCAGCGGCAACATGACGCAAGTTGCCGAAGCCATCAACATGGTGCCGGAAACCTTTCTGGTTTTTTCCGGGGACGATTCAGTCACCCTGCCCGTGATTGCTCTCGGTGGCGTGGGACTGGTTTCGGTGGCATCGAACGAGATTCCGAACGAGATGGCAACCATGACGCGAGCTGCGCTCGAAAATGATTGGGGCAAGGCGCGCAATATCCATCGCAAATATCTGCCGCTGATGTTAGCGAACTTCATCGAATCAAGTCCACTTCCCGTGAAAGCGGTGCTGGCGATGATGGGCAAAATCGAAGAAAACTACCGCCTGCCGCTGTTGCCCATGCGGCGCGATACACGATCGAAGCTGCAGAAAATTGTGACGGAGGTTGGGCTGATCACGAAGCCAGCCGCGCCAGCGCCCGAGACGACGCAATTTTATATCTACGAAAACTGGGCGGCTGGGCCGCATAAGATCGTGCTGCACCGCGGATCGTGCGGGCAGTGCAACCAGGGCAAAGGCCGCCCCGCGGGACATGACGCCAACCACGCGCGTTGGCACGGACCGTATGCGACTCTGGTCCAAGGGCGCGACGCCG
>JBAWCJ010000410.1:0-19827 GCA_049590215.1 Candidatus Sulfotelmatobacter sp.
CGCGATCGCGAAACTCGCTGGTTGACGTACGCGTGACTGAGTGGTGTCACCGAGCAAGTGGTTAGGCCCCGCAAGAACAATGGCTTTGCGCCAACCCTGTGAGAGCCTGCCGCAACCCAATGGGGAACCGGACATCGTGATATTTCACCGCCCTGCACCGGGAGGAAAACCCGGCCCAGCAGGTTTGAGAGGACTATGAACGCAGGATCATCTGGACAAGGACAAGGAAGACCCTCCGGTGGTGGAGGCAGAAGACGGCGTCGCGGACGCCGCCCGAACAATCCCCGCGGGCCTCGCTCCGCGGGCCCGAGCCAGGCGCGCCACAACCAGGATGGCATTTACACCGCGCCCATGGACCACAGCTATCGCGCCGCGTTGGCCGGCAACGGCAACAACGGCCAGGGAGCGCGCCGCCAGCGTCCCGGCTTCGCTGCGCCTTTTGCGCCCGCCGACCCCGAGCCTCTGCCCGCGTTGCGCGAAGATTCCAACTCGCGCATCTTTGCCTTCGTCGACGACCTGTTCTTCGCCGCCAAGATTCAAGAGACCGCGCGCAAGCTGAACGTCAAGGTCGAGTTCGCCAAGAACGACAAGGACCTCGCTGATCGCATGCAACAAAACGGCGAAGAAAAGCCTTCACTGATTATTTTTGACCTCAACAACGCCAACGCCAAGCCGTTGACGCTGATCCCCAAGCTGAAGGCGAAGTTAAAGAAGGGAACCTCGATCATCGGATTCCTCTCCCACGTGCAAGGCGATCTGAAGCAGAAGGCGCATGAAGTGGGCTGCGATATGGTTCTGCCCCGTTCGGCTTTCTCGCAGAACCTGCCTCAACTGCTGCGCCGCCACGGAGCCTCGGAAGATGATAATCCGACGGTGCAGTAGGCCGCTCTAGCGCGTGAACATCTCCACCAGCACGCTGGAAACGGTGCAGGCGGTCTTAGCCGAAACTACGCCAAGCTTGCGGATCAGACGCTCACGAGCCACGGCACGCAATTGATCCAGAGCTACTTGCCCCGTCTTGTTTCGGAAGCTGAGGTTCACGCGCGTGGCATAGCTGCGCTGGGTCGTAGTCATGGGAGCGACGAGGACGGTCTGCAGCGGTTCGTTCATTTCATCGGGGGAAACTACAACGCAGGGCCGAGTCTTTTTGATTTCCGCCCCCGTCGACGGGTCCAGAGCGATGAGCCAGACTTCGTCGCGCTTGGGATAATTCACCAGGTCCATTCCTCATCGTCAAACGCATTCGGAGGCACTCCGTCAAGCAACATTTCCCGCTCTAGCGGACGCGATGCGGCGAAGGCTTCCTTCCAGCCCTCGCGCGGGGCGCGATGCGGCGCGATGACGAGACCTTCGGGAGTTACTCGAACTTCTACGACGTCGCCCAAGCCACACTGAGCAATCAGAGGTTTGGGGATGCGTATGCCGCGCGAGTTGCCAATCCGTGTAAGTTCCAGTCGCATTACGAAACCTTCTTAGCTTTAGTAATTACATTGTAATTACGACGCAACAATCAAGTCAAGCGTAAGGAAACCACAAACCGGAGGCTAGAAACTAGAAACTGAGAACTAAGAACTAAGAACTGAGAACTGAGAACTGAGAACTGAGAACTGAGAACTGAGAACTGCTCTCCTACCCCGGAGGCCAACTCAGATGACGTCCGCCCAAGAGGTGGACGTGAAGATGAAACACCGACTGCCCCGCTCCAGGACCCACGTTCAGCACGGTCCGGTATCCCTCCTCGATATTGCGCTGGCGCGCAATCTCAGCCGCCGCGAGGTGGCAGCGGCCAATCACTTCAGCATCTTCGGCCTGGGCCTCCTTCAATCCAGCAAAATGTTTTTTAGGGATGATCAGCACATGCGTGGGAGCCTTGGGGTTGATGTCTTCAAAAGCCAACACGTACTCGTCCTCATAAACTTTCCTGGCGGGAATTTCGCCGCGGAGAATGCGGCAGAAAAGGCAGTCGCTCGTGGCGTCGCTCATGGGAAACTCCGGCGTGAGCATAACAGAAAAGTGGCCAGTGGCCAGTGTTCAGTCTTTCGATCCTGATGGGCTGACCCCTGACCCCTGCTCTAATCGAGTCTCACCAGAAACACCGCCCCCTCCGGCGTTTCGGTCTCCGCGACCATTTGCTGAGCCCGCTCGCGGTCGTCGCCGAAAACGCGCACCCGCACCCACCAATCGCCGGCAGGACTGGCAAAGCGCAGCACCTTAGCTGTGCGGTAGCGGCGTGTCAGGTGGTCGGCAAGTTTCGCGGCTTCGTCTTCGTCGGGGAAGCCGCCAATCTGCACCGCCCACTTTCCGCCGGTATCGAGTGGCGCCGGCGCCTGCATCACTTCCACTTTTACTTCAGCAATTCCGGGCAGGTAGACATCGAGCTTGCGCGCCGCCGCCAGCGATAAATCGAGAACCCTGCCGGGAATGAATGGTCCGCGGTCGGTGATCCGTACCAAAGCCGTGTGGCCGGTCTTCAAATTGGTGACCCGCACGATTGACCCCAGAGGAAGTGTGCGGTGTGCCGCGGTCATGGCGTTCATGTTGTAGACTTCGCCATTCGATCCGCGGCGGTTGTGATATGGCGGACCGTACCAGCTCGCGCGTCCGATTTCAGTAGCCAGCGGCGCGGTGTTCGCAGGAATCGCGGGCTCGGCAAGGTCGGCGGCACTTTCTTTGTCACTGCGTTCGGCTCCCAGCGGCTGGTTATTTTTAGCGGTGCTCGCGGGAGGGGTTGCAGCCGGCGATTCGGTTGAAGAAGGCTCGGTGGTCGCGGCGGGAGGCGGCGGCACATTCACGTGCGCCTGCTTGGGATGGCCGCATGCCGCAAGCAACAGCAGGATCGTGAGCAGCAGAGTGAGAATCACAGCGTTACCGACGACAGCGGTGGGACTCAGCTTCACTTTTGCGAAGCTTTTTGCTGCTCTTTTTGCTGCTCCAAGTAATCCGCCAGTTCGATGAGCTTTACGCTCGCCGTGCGCAGTGCCTTGGTCGAGTGCTGGCGCACGGCGGGAACGACCTCGTCGTTCAGATACTTGATCAACTCGGGGATCTCTTTCTCGATCCGTTCGGCAGCCTCGGCGACGGTCTTGCTGACGCGCGCCGACGCGTCTTCCACCTTGCGGTTGAAGTCGTTCATTGTGCTCCTCGATACTGCTCGGCGTGGATGAACTCACGCAATGTTGCGGATTGCCAGGCTCGACCATTATTTCGCGGTCCGGAGCGCGGGTCAATGGCGGCGCATATGCCGGCAACCCGCACTCCCAATGGTTTGGGAGCATAAATCTCTCCTTGCAGTAAGGATTTAATCCTTGATAAAGTAAGGATATGCCCAAGGTGACCTCCAAGCTGCAGTTGACCGTGCCCAAGAAGATTGCTGACCAGTACGGCATACGTCCCGGCGACGAACTGGAATGGATTCCCGCGGGTGAAAGCATTCGGGTGGAGTTAATGCGGCCCAAAGCAAAGGATGGAATGAGACTAAGCCCGAAGGAACGACTGGAGCTGTTCGACGAAGGAACGAAGCGACTTCGGAAGCGGGAACAGGCCGTGCTAAACGGAAAGCCACATCCGCAGCCCGAAACCTCGGGTAGAGGATGGACGCGAGAGGAACTTTACAACGACGATCGAGGCCTGCCGCGTGGCTTTCCTCGTTGACACCAACATCCTAATCTACCGTTGGGACCCTCGCGATCCGCGGAAACAGTCAATTGCGGAAAATCTGCTGCGCGAATCCGTCAGCGCTGGAGCTCTATATATCCCGCATCAAGCTATTGTGGAGTTTATGTCGGTAGCTCCCAGGCTGCGTTGGATGGGACAGCCTGTCCTGACGCCGGAAGAGGTTTTTCGCGAAGCCGAAGAGTTGCTTATCGAGTTTCCAATCCTGTACCCCGATGAACTGATGGTGAGAACGGCTCTGCGGGGCATGGCTGCATACCGGCTGCCGTGGTTCGACGCCCATCTCTGGGCTTACGCCGAACGCTACGGGATGGGTGAGATTCTCTCGGAAGATTTCGCAGACGGTCGCAGGTACGGTGCCGTGCGCGTAAGAAATCCATTTCTGGCGGCCGGTGCGGCGTAGGCTGGGAAGCGTGAAGACGCCACAATCCACTCAGAGCTTTCTGTCAATTCCTGAGCAGCGCCGGTTTCGCAAGAAACTTCTTGCTTGGTATGAGCGCCATCGGCGCGATTTGCCCTGGCGCGCGAACCGCGATCCCTATCGCGTGTGGCTTTCCGAAATCATGCTGCAGCAGACGCGGGTGGCCGCGGTGATCGAACACTATCAGGAATTCCTGCGGCGTTTTCCCACAGTCGAAAAATTAGCAGCTGCGCGCGAAGCGAGCGTGCTCGCCGCGTGGAGCGGCCTGGGATATTACCGCCGCGCGCGCATGCTTCACGCCGCAGCGAAAGTCGTGGTGCGAGAGCATGGAGGAAAATTTCCGGCGACCGCCGAAACCTGGCGCGCCTTGCCGGGAATCGGACGCTACACAGCTGCCGCCATCGCCAGCATCGCGTTCGAAGAGCCAGCCGCCGTGGTCGATGGCAACGTCGAGCGCGTGTTGCAGAGACTATCAGGAACGCGGCTGGCCGAAGAAGACTTGTGGAATGCCGCTGAGGTTCTTCTCGATACCAAGCATCCCGGCGATTTCAATCAGGCGATGATGGAGCTGGGCGCGGTCGTGTGCACGCCGCGCGCGCCGGCATGCTTGACCTGTCCGGTGATGGAACTTTGCGCCACACGCGGAGAGATGCCGCCGCTGGCGAAGCCGACGAGGCAGAAGAAGCGGGAGATTCACTACGCTCTGCATCGTCGGGATGGAGAGGTTTTTCTGATTCGGCGGCCGACAAGCGCATCCCTAATGCCCGGAATGTGGGAGTTGCCCGAGCTGAAAAGCGCGAATGGAGCCGCTGGCCCTTCCCTCACGCTGCGCCATTCGATCACGGTCACAGATTACAGTGTCAGCGTTTGGCTCGGCGCCGCGGCATCGAGTCTTGATGGGAAATGGATTCCGTTGGAGCGGATGGGGCAAGTTGCCCTCACGGGTCTGGCACGGAAGATTCTGCGAAAAGCCGCCATCCTATGACGTCGCTTCTTGTTCACTCCCCGTCGCAGGACTAACATCTCCAGCATGAAGCCGCGCCGGTTATCACTAGCACTTCAGTTTGGGGCCGCGGCCGCGTTTCTGTTTGCAGTGGCTGCGAACGCTCAGGCTCAGGAGACGGCCAGTTCCGCAACGCCCGAAACTGGAGTCGTTCTGACCAGGCTCTTTCCGCCGGTTTACCCTCCGCTGGCGAAGCAAGCGAGGATTGCGGGCGACGTGAAAATATTTGTCGAAATTCAGCGCGACGGAAGTGTGGTATCAGTGAAGTTGTTCAGCGGCCATCCGATTCTGTGGCGGGCTGCTTTGGAAAGCGCGCAGAAATCGACATTCGAATGCCACGGATGCGGCGAGATGGTGACTTCGTTTCCGATGACGTATACATTCGGGTTCCAGGACGGCGGTGGCTGCCGCTGGACGGAGCGGGTGCGCGCCTCCAGATGCCTCTACCTTTGGAAGTGCGGCGAGAAATGGAACGATCCGGAGAGTCGCGCGCCCGAGATAACACAGTCTCAGAGCCACATCACGATTCTTGTATCTCCCGTGTGCCTCGAAACCGAATCCGAGAGAGCTCAGTGAACCCCTGGGGCGCATGGCACTGACCGGACTGGCGTAAAAGATTCTTAGGAAAGCTGAGGTGTTATGAGGCAGCCCCGTCAATTTGCATTACTTCTGTTGATCGCTTCTGGCGCCTGGTCTGTGGCGCACGTAACGATCCTTATCGCCCAGGTTGCCGTACCCTTAGAGACGCCGCGGTTCGATGTCGTCCTGAACAACGTCTATTTGCCGGTCTACCCTCCACTGGCCCGGCAGGCTCGCATTATGGGTGATGTAAAAATACTGGTCGGAGTTCGGCAGGATGGAAGCGTGGCATCGGCGGAAGTAGTCAGCGGACATCCCATGTTGAAGCAGGCCGCTTTGGAAAGCGCGCAGAAATCTACGTTTCTGTGCCGGGAGTGCAAAGGTGCAGTCACCTTGTTTACGGTGACGTACACATACGGCACACGAGTAGACCCGGACGGCATCGACTGCAGCGGTCCCCAACGTCTGCGTTCCGCAAAGTGTCTCGGCTTGTGGAAGTGCGGCGGCTGGCGCAGCCCGGCTCCGCCCAAGGCGGCCGTAGGCCAAACACTGGATCACGTGATGATTCTCGAAAGTGCCATGTGTGTCGAAGCTGAAAGTGCCCGCTCAGGGCGCGACCCTCTCAGCTCGGGAGGCGACCGCCTTTCGGCTGACCATCGGTAACTGCTTCCCGTATCTTGCATCGATTAAAATGAGAAGAAGGCGCCAAGCGAGACCATATGCGCTGGCTGCGAAATATCCTGAAAAGACGAACCGGAGGACGACCGATGGCGGCATTGACCGCGGGCACCAAGGCGCCCGAGTTTGAACTGAAAGCGTTGGATGGCAAGCGTTTCGTGCTGCGCGAGGAACTTGCGCACGGTCCGGTGGTGCTGGCGTTTTTCAAGGTTTCGTGTCCTATCTGCCAATATGCGTTTCCGTTCCTCGAGCGGCTGGAGCGGGCGTATGGTCACCAGGGCGTCAGGCTCATCGGCGTTTCGCAGGACGATCCCAAACACACCGCGGCTTTCACCAAGGAATTTGGCGTGACCTTTCCCGTGCTGCTCGACGACAGGGATACCTATCCCGCGTCGAACGCCTACGGGTTAACCAATGTCCCGAGCATCTTCTGGGTCGCACAGGATGGCAAGATTGAAGTTTCCAGCGTCGGCTGGGTAAAGGCTGACTTCACCCAGATCAGCCGAAGGATGGCGGACTCAAGGAAGATCTCTCCGGTCACTGTGTTCAAGCCGGGAGAAGATGTGCGGGATTTCCGTGCTGGTTGAAGCTCGAAGAATTGATCCCGCGGTCGCGGGACGCGCAACCGGCAGCAAAACCACCGACGAGGCCCAGACGCAGGGGCAACAATCGCAGGTACAACTGCAAACTTGCCCGTAAGGCCCGGTGGTGACTGACCTGCCGTGCAATCGTTTGGGTTCCTCTCCTATAACGAAACTCCTCCCGTCCGTTACAATTCTTTCAGTCATAAATGTAGACATTCCGGGCGATAAGGATTGCTCGCGCCGACACTGCGCTTCGTTGGGGGAAAAAGACAGATCTATGCAAGCATTCGCGAGAAGAAGTGTTCTGGCCGGCGTGATTGCCGCAATGAGCCTGCTGGCGTGGGCGGAAGGCCCCGCGTTTCCGGCCGCAGCACCGGCTGCGAGCAAGCGCGAGGCGGTTTCGGTACGTCTCCCGGGCGCGGCGTTTGCCGCGATGGAGACCATCAATCCCGAACACATTCGCTGGCATGTCCGCTTTCTCTCGCACGATCTTCTGGAAGGCCGTGGCACCGGGCAGCGCGGCGGCGACATCGCCGCCGAATACATCGCCACGCAGTTTGCGGAATATGGATTGAAGCCGGCAGGCGACAACGGGTCTTACTTGCAGAAAGTACCTCTGGTAGGGATCACCACACTTCCCGAAACAAAGTTTTCGCTCGTGCCGAAGCAAGGCGCTGCGATGAATCTGAAACCTCTCGACGAGTACGTCGCTTACGATCAAACCCAGCAAGCCCAGTCCGATGTGGACGCTGAGATCGTCTACGTGGGATACGGCATTGAGGCTCCGGAATACAACTGGGACGACTACAAAGGCGTGGACGTGCGCGGCAAGGTCCTGCTCATGCTGGTGAACGAGCCACCGTCGGACGATCCGAAGTTCTTCAAAGGCAAAGCCCTCACCTACTACGGCCGCTGGACTTATAAATACGAAGAGGCAGCGCGCAAGGGCGCCGTGGGCGTGATTCTCATCCACAAAGAAGACATGGCAAGTTATCCCTGGGAAGTGGTGCGAAACTCGAATTCCGGGGAGAAATCGTATTTGAAGGTGGAAGGCCCAGTGTTGAAGATCGCGTCCTGGGTGCAGTTGGATGTGGCGCGGAAACTAGCGGCGGAGTCCGGCATGGATCTGGAAAAGATGATGGCGGACGCCCGCACGCGGGAGTTTCATCCCGTAAATCTGGGGACGAAGCTGAAGGCGCACATGGTGAGCAACGTGCGGCACTTCGAGTCGAACAACGTGCTGGCGATGCTGCCGGGTTCTGACCGCAACCTCAGAGACGAAGCGGTGATGTACACAGCGCACTACGACCACTTTGGGATCCGCCCAGATATGCCGGGCAACAACATCTTCCACGGCGCCGCCGACAACGCCACGGGCTGCGGTATTTTGCTGGAACTGGCGCGCGCATTTAGTGTTGCCAAAGACCGGCCAGGAAGGTCAATGATTTTCGCGGCAGTTACGGCCGAGGAACAGGGATTGCTGGGGTCGGAGTATCTAGGCAAGCATCCGCCGGTTCCCGCGGGGAAGATTGCGCTCGATCTGAACTACGACAATGTGCAGCCGCTGGGGGCGCCGGAGGAAGTAGAAGTCTCAGGCGCGGAGCGGACTACGTTCTATCCATGGGTTCAGGCTATGGCCAAAGAGTTTCGGCTGGCCATCCGTCCTGACGCCCGCCCAGAAGCCGGGCACTTCTACCGCTCCGATCATTTCAGTCTGGCCCGCGTCGGCATTCCCGCATTCTCAATCAACGAAGGCATGAAGTTCAAAGGTCACGACGAGGCCTGGGGTGTGGCGCAGGACAAGGAGTACACGGAGAAACGCTATCACCAGCCGAGCGACGAATACCATCCTGAAATGGATTTCGTCGGCGATGGCGCGATGGCACGATTCGGCTTCGCGCTGGGCTGGGAAGCGGCCAGCTTCACGAAGCTGATCGGATGGCAGAAGGGCGATGAGTTCGAAGCGGCGCGGATCAAGAGCCAGTAGCCAGCGCCCGGAAATGAACTTACCTCGCCGGGCACGGCGCTCCCGCCGCCTGCCATTGCTTCACTTTCGCAGAAAACTCGTCATGCGCCATGGGGATGGGAGTTCGACCCTCACCGGGATTCCACGCCCACATTACCAGCTTATCTTTCGTAAGGTGCTCGACCAGTTGATCGAGATTGCGGTTTCTGTTTTGCTTCCGGTCCTTGATCGATTCGCAGATTTGCGCGTCGGTCAGTCCTTGCCAGATCATCGGCATGCTGGCAGGCGGCAACCCCCAGTTGGGCGCGCCGGGTGGCAGATGCGCACCCGCCAGATTATGATCCTGATGACAGGTGCTGCACCTTTCCGCGGTGACTCCGTGACCGTCTGTGCCACGCCTCACGTTCATTGCGTGCGGATGCCCGTCATCCCCCTGCCGGGGATAATCTCCTTGAGAATGGCAGTTCATGCAGCGGGGGTGGCGCAGCACAGGAACAAATGCGGTGAACAGCGTTCCGTCGCCGCTGGCTTCGGCTGCAGCAATTTTTTTCTCGGCCGGCGGTTCCGTTGCGGCTACTGAACCCGAAAGCCATAGCGCCCCAGCGATTACGAACACGATCAAGCCCGCCAGCGACGGCTGAAATACGAGATGCAAGCGCTTCATACCGCCTCCGTCAGACGAATGGGCAACCGGCGGATTCGCTTCCCGGTAACCGCAAACACAGCGTTCGCGATCGCTGGTGCAGCGCACGGAACGCCGGGCTCTCCAATCCCGCCAGCTTTCTCGTCGCTTTCGACAATATAGGTTTCGATCTCCGGACATTCGTTGATGCGCATCACGGGAAAGGTATTAAAGTTGGTTTGCTGTAAGCGTCCGTGCTCGAACGTGAGCTCCTGGAAAAGCGCCGCCGACGCGCCGAAAATTGCGCCTCCTTGGAGCTGCGCCTCGATAATACCCGGGTTGACGTACTGACCGCAGTCGACCGCGCAGACCATGCGATGCACGCGAACCTTGCCATCCGCTACTGAAACCTCGGCCACCAGCGCGGCATAGCTCCCAAAAGCAAAGTGTACCGCGATCCCGCGCCCCACCCCTCTCGGCAAAGGTTTATCCCATCCCGCCTTTTGGGCGGCGAGGTCGAGCACGCCAAGATGCCGGGGCTGTTTCAACAAAAGCTGGCGCCGGAATTGGTACGGATCTTTTTCGGCGAGTACGGCCAGTTCGTCGACGAAACATTCCACCGCGAATGCTGTGTGAGAATGGCCCACCGAACGCAGCCACTGAACCGGGACGTTGATCTCCGCCTGGTGCGATTCAACCGTCAAGTTCGGGATCGCGTAAGGAAGATCGTCAACCCCCTCCACGGACGCAGGATCGTAATCTTTTCCCTTCATCATCACCGCGAAGGGCGTCCCAGCCATGATCGACTGGCCCACCAGCCGCGATCTCCAACCGACCGGATTACCACCCGCGTCGATGCCGCCCTCGACGGCATGCAGAAACGCCGGGCGGTACCAGCCGCCCCGCATGTCATCCTCGCGCGTCCAAATCACTTTTACCGGTGCGCCTGCCGCTTTAGCGACGTGAACCGCTTCCACCACAAAATCTGACTGAGGATTCGCTCTGCGTCCGAAGCCGCCGCCGAGGAACGTGGTGTGGAGTTGCACCTTCTCGTTCGGCAATCCAGCGATTTTGGCTGCGTTGGCACGATCGACGGTTTGGAACTGCGAGCCAGTCCACACCTCGCAGGAGTCCGCCCGCAAATCCACCACGCAGTTCAGAGGCTCCATCATCAAGTGAGAGAGGTAGGGAACTTCATATACAGCCTCAATCTTCTTCGCCGCATTGGCCAGCGCGCCCTCTGCATCGCCATCTTTGCGAACGCTGGTGCCTGGCGTCTTCGCGCGCTCGCGGAACTCCTGCATCATCTGACCTGTGCTGAAGTTCTGCATACTGCCTTCATCCCAATCCACCTGCAGAACGTCTCTCGCCATTTTGGCCTGCCAGAAAGTGTCTGCGATTACTGCTACGCCGGCGGGAACAGCGACGATCTTACGCACACCCGGCATCGATCGGGCCCGGGAATCGTCAAAGTTCTTTATCTTCGCTCCAAAGATAGGAGGGCGGGCAATCACAGCGGTCAGCATCCCCGGCAATTTGACGTCGATTCCGAAGACAGCCTTGCCGTTCAACTTTTCTGGAGTATCGAGCCGCTTGATTGGTTTACCAACCAGTTTGAACGTCTTGGGATCTTTCAGCTCTACGTGTTCCGGAGGCGTGAGCTTTGCCGCCGCGTTAACCAGTTGGCCATACGTCAGCTTGCGATTCGATCCGCTAAACACTGCTCCCGATTCTGTGCGGCAGGCAGTCGGATCCACATTCCACTGCTGCGCCGCCGCGGCGATCAGCAGAGCGCGTGCGGCCGCGCCGGCCTGACGAAACTGTTCCAGTCCCGACCATACGCTGGAGCTTCCCCCCGTCATCTGCATGCCGAACGCGGGATGGTTGTACTTGGGGTCGACGGGAGCAGACTCATAGCCCACCTTTGTCCAGTCGGCATCCAGCTCTTCGGCCAGCAGCATGGGTAAGGAAGTGTAGACTCCCTGCCCCATCTCCGAATGGTTCACAATGACGGTGATCCGTTCGTCGGTTCCGATCCGCACGAAGGCGTTGGGCATAAATGTATTCATGGATGTCTGCGCCGATGCCAGGCCGCTGATCCCAGGAAACTGAAAGCCGATGAGCAGGCCGCCGCTGGCCGCTACAGAAATCTTCAAGAAGTCGCGACGTTGCATCCCGGTGCGCTCTATCGCCGTGCGTGTCATTTGACTGTTCATCGGGCACCTCCCTTGGCAACCATCTCCGCTGCAAGATGGATGGCTCGCCGAATCCGCGGATAGGTCCCGCAACGGCAGATGTTGCCGGTCATCGCCTCGTCAATGTCGTCATCCGTCGGCTGCGGTTTCTCGCGCAACAGCACAGCCGCGCTCATCAGCTGTCCAGACTGGCAGTAGCCACATTGGGGAACGTCCACTTCCAGCCAGGCTCGTTGCAGTGGGTTACTGAGGTCAGGGGAAAGTCCTTCGATTGTCGTAACCGCTTTTCCCGTCGCTCGCGATACCGGAGCGACGCAGGACCGCACCGCTTCTCCGTTGATGTGCACGGTGCATGCACCGCATTGCGCCATGCCACATCCGTATTTCGTTCCAGTCAGACCGAGATTTTCACGGATAACCCAGAGCAAGGGGGTGGAAGGATCAACGTCAAGATCGACGCGTTTGCCGTTAACGGAGAAGCCGACCATAGTAGTTCTCCTGATTTTGTTTTGGGTCGTTGTCGGCGGCAAGCTGCCGCGACGCCATCGATTCTACATCTTCGAGAGAAGGCAATTCTTGGGGCGGGGTGAACTCTTGCTCAGCAAAATCAGGCGTAACGCACGTAACTTGCGTAACTTTAGCTGCCGCCCTGTGCATGCTAGCCTCGATATGTACATGTGTAATCAGCAACTTCCAAGATTCTGACGATTCGCGAATGCCTCGACTACCCATCTTCCGTCTCGGCAAGGAGCCAGAGAAACTGGCACCGCCGGAGATGATCGCTGCTGCGCCATCGCTTGCTCTTGAAGGACTTGCGGTTGGAGTCGACAACCTGCGGCATGATGTCGTCCTCAGCCCGCGCTTTGTAGATGCGGCGCGGGCGCAGATCACACGGCTGATCGTTCGCCACGGCGAGTTGGAGGGATTGCTGGCGGCCGAGACTCCACACCGAAACCAGGGACCTTCGTGGATGCGAAGTGCCGTAATCAGCCAAAGTCGCACCCCTGCTGAAAAGGCTGACTGGAAGCCGGTGCTGGCCGAGCTGCACCTCGCGGCGCTGAATCGCGCGAAGAAAGAGGAGAAGATTTCCGTCGATTTGCTGGCCCGGCTGGCCGTCACCAAGTTTCTCCGCATGGAGATGAACCTGCAGTTTGCGCAAGTGCTCGAACGCTGCCGCGTTCTGCTCAAGACTTACGACGGCATACGCCAGGGCAAAGGTGTGGAGTATCGCGAGCGCGTGGCCGGCTTCCAGGTGCGAAAGAAAATTATCCTGCGCAAGACTGGGCAGGATCTGTTCGAGACCCTGCGCGAGATCGAAAAAGAGACGCTGGCTCGTACGCGACGTTCTTTCTTCGGGGAAGTGACGACTGCAGAAGCGAACTCCGCAGACGCGAAGCAAGAACCCGGCAGTGCTGGCCTCGGCAGTTACGGGCTGTTCGTGAATCGCCTCGCATTTTCCGAGGATGGCCGCGACGATTACCTGTGCGCCGAACATTATGTGATGCTGGGCAATTGGGATCGCGATCCCGATCGCTACGGGCGCTTGCAGGATGTAGTCTGGGGTTTCGTGCGATCGGTCTACGGTGAAGAGACTGCCAGCGACACCATTAGTGCCTGGCTGTGCGCTCCGGAAAATGCCCGCGCGCTGGTCGGTACGGGAACGCCCGATGATTCCACGGCGGAAGGCGTTGTCAAGCAGGAACGTTTGGCGCAGTGGGTGCGATTGCTCGAAGACGAACAGGTGATGGAGCATGTCATCGCCTCCTATCACACGGTTCCGTTGCTCAGCGAATACGCGCCTCGAATCAATCCGCAACAATTGAAGAATGCCCTGATCTCTCGTCCTGAGTGCGATCGTGTGGAGCGCATGATTCAGGAGCACGGCAAGCTTTCTCCTGCCAGCTTGTATGCGGCGGTCGCGAAAGTTGCGAGTTGCCGCGGCGCGGAGCGGGCCAAAGTGGCGGCGCGTTTTCTGCAGGATTTCTCTCACTATCACCGCGACCTGAAGCGGCTGGAAGTGCTGAACGCGGCGCTTGACTCGGTAAATCTGGTCAGCACCGAAAAACTGCGCGAGCTTTCCCGGATGAACGGGACGCTCTACGAATTCCTGCTTCCGGAGGAGCAACCGCAAGAGCCCGAGGAAGACCGCGTCCTGCGTCACGTGGTGCTCAAGGCTGACGTTCGCGACTCGACCCGGCTCACGCGCACGCTGATGGAGAAAGGGCTCAATCCGGCGTCGTACTTCAGCTTGAACTTTTATGATCCGGTGAACAAGCTGCTGAGTAAGTACGGAGCGCAAAAAGTTTTCCTCGAAGGCGATGCCATCATCCTTGCAATCCTCGAGCGTGCCGGCGAGCCCGGACTGGCCGTGAGCCGGGCGTGCGTGCTGGCTCGCGAGATCATTGAGATCGTGCGGGGCTACAATGCGCTCATGCAGCGCTCGGCCATGCCGGGGCTGGAGTTGGGCGTGGGCATCACGCTGCAGGAGTCGGCGCCGCTGTACCTGATGGATGGTGAACATCAGATCATGATTTCCGAGGCACTGAACCAGAGCGACCGCCTTTCTTCCTGCAACAAGCAGGCCCGCAAGGTGATGGAATCGCAGGCCGGGCCATTCCACGTCTATGTCTTCCAGACGTCGGAGGTAACGCCAGATCCGGCGGCGAACGCCGAAGACTCCATCGTGAGTTTCAACCTGGGTGGAATTCGCATGAATGAAGCTGCGTTCCGCAAGCTGGAACAGGAGATTTCCCTGGTGCCGCTCGCGGTAAAGCTGCCGCCTTCGATGGCCTCCGATAAGGGTGAGTACAAGCTGTCGAGCGGCACTGTTCCGGTCGATCGCGATATTTTTCGCAAGATCGTGGTGCGTGAAAGCCGCGTGCCACGAATCAAGGTAGAAGATTTCTCGGTCCTGGGCTGGACCGACCGCACTTACTACGAAGTCTGCACTGACCCCGCAATCTACGCTGCGCTGGAGAAGAAGAAGGGTGCTAAGGCGTAGGGAAGCTAGTCGCCAGTACCCAGTACCTAGTACCCCAGACGCACTGAACCGCTGACGGGCGCTCCGTCTCCTGTGCGTTTTTTGCGCAAAATAAAGTTACTTGGGAGTCGCTGGGTGGTCGCGACGTTGCGCTTCTGCGTGCTGGAATCGGGGTATCCCCCTCCCCCCTCCCATCACTGGAATCATCACGTTAGCAGGAAATTCCCCGCAAAATCCGGATATCAAAGAACTTAGAGGTCAAAATCTAGACGACAAAGGACTTAGGGGCTCGATGATCTGGGTTCTCCCGACTGTCACGGCCTCGACTATGATCGCGCAAGTTTGATGTTGGGCACAAGGTCAGATGTCACAATACGAGTGTGGAAAAGTGAAAGTCGGCAGATTGCCCAGCCCATCCGGAGCCGAACGGTTGACTGGCGTAAAATTCCAATAAGGCTTATTGAGAGGGTTTTGAGCGCGATCTTAACGTTAAGCGGGGGATTTGAAATGAATAGACAGCTAGCTGTCGGGCTCTATGGGGTGGTGATGGCAGCCATCATAGTCGGCGTGGATTTCATGTTTTTCAGAAACCGATTCTGGGAGCGGCTGACAGTGAATATTGGCATTGTCCTGGTGTTCGGAGCTTTCTACTTGAGATTCCTCAGGCGTCCATGAACAAGGCGCGATAGCGTTTAACAAACACTGTCGATGATACCCTCTGTGCTTCTCCGATTCATAGCAGCAGCTTGGTGAGGCGCAAACCTGTCGGTTTGGGGAAATATCCCCTTACACTCATCGACGGGGTCTTTAAGCGCTAACGCCCGTTATCTGTTGATTGCTTTGCTGGCAAGAGTGCGATCAGTGCAACGCCCACAATAAAGAGCGCTGGTATGTCACCGAGCAGATGTCCATGTTCGCTTGTATTGCGAAATGCCTGAACGGCCATAATGGCCGCGTGAACGAGACTCGACCATGCCGTGAAGACGATCAGGCTGCGATTCGCCGACGGGTTACGAGATGCGAGGAGCAGGAAAATACCGAGTGTGGCGTACACGCCGAGGATCATCTGCTCGTATTCCGGCTGATTCGGCTGCCATCGCCACCCGCTCGGCCATAGAAACATCATCAACGAGTAGACACCCGGCAAAAAGATCAACCCCACAAGCACCAACACAACCTTGAGTGCTTGTTCTCGATTCATTGTGCCCCCTTCCTGGGATGCGTTATCGGGCTGACATCTTAAGATTTAGGGGCGCGGCAAGTGAACGCGAGAAAAGCGTGAAACCGATACTTCGGGAAGCGTCCTGCGTCCTGATTGCTTAGAAGTTCGAGTTCAGCTTCTCGGGATGGAATGGAATCCAGAAAGTTGCTTCTACATCCACGGGAGCGCCGTTTTTGGTTGCTGGCTCGAACTTCCACTTGGCGATTGCTTGGGTGGCGAACTGGGCGAGGCGATCGTCGACTCCGCGCAGCACGCGGACACTGCCAACGGTGCCGTCGGTGTGGATGACCCCGTAGAGGATGACTGTGCCGCCTACGTTCTGGCGCATCAGTTCCAGTGGATAGGCGGGATCGACTTTGCGCGTCGCCACGGGTGCGGAGAGATCGTCCGAGGATCGATTGGCTTGGGATGAACCGTCAGCAGGTGGATCGCTGGCTGCGGCTCGGGAAGAAGGACTGCCGGGGATCGAATCTTTCTGCAGGGCGGCGAAGCGGATGATCCAACTGCCGCCGGCGGAGTTGAGATTCGGCATGTTGAGGCTGAGAGAGTAATACTTGCGGTCGCCGAAGACGGCGCGCTCGACGTCCGACAGCTTGCTGGCGTTCGTTGGTTGGAGAGTACGCGCTATGCGCGGCGGGCGCGCGTTCGCAATGAGGTGCGGATTGACCGAGTAAGCGCTCGAATTCGTCGCAGCGGGATTGCCGACGTACAAGCCCGAAGGGAGGTTGCTGCTGTTCTTGCCAGCTCCACTTCCATCTGCTTTGCCGTTTCCAGCGCTTGTGGCGGGAGCGCCGGAGGCTCCGCGATGGCCTTCTGGAGTAGCAGCGAAATTGCCGCGCCGATTGCCGGCTGGCGGATCGTGCGGCGCGGCGACTGCGGGATGGAGATTGAGTGCGAGCATGCCCTGGCCTGAGTGCGAGCGTCCTGATGCAGCTAGTGACGGTGGCGGTGCAATTACCTGGAACGAATGTTTGCTCATGGTGGCGCTGCGGCCGTCGGCTGCGGCGCGCTGTTCGTCTAGAGAAAGTTGCGGGGCGGGCGCAATCACGGAGCTGTGTCCGATGTTGAGATCGCCGACGCGGCGGGCGGAATTGGTTTCCACCGCTGGCGGCGGTGCGATGACTGCGCGTTCCATTCGCGGCGCTAGACGCGAAATCTCCGACGCAGGAACCACCGGAGCTGGGCGGATCGGCATCTGCGGGTTGCTGGGCATTTTTTCCAGCAGGGAGACGACGTTCGGCATCGCAACATCGCGCTGTAGTTTGATGTTGGGCGGCGTGACAATGGTTTGCGAATGGTTGTCGGCCTCAGGAGGCACGGAAATGATCGGCTGCCCGGAGTATTCGGGATCGGCCTTGCGGGCGCGGGTGGAAGTCGAGCGGCGTGTATCGAGTGGAGGCAGATAGTCCGAAGGCGTGTAGTAGACCACGTCGGCGTGAGTGAACGTGGATTGGGACACGGGATGAGGCTGCAAAGCAAGGAAGCGCGATCCTGCCCAGATCAAAACCAGAGCGAGAACGTGATACGCGCCCGACTGCGCGAAGCGACGCCAGGGTAGGCCGCGGTCGACGAAGACATCGGGCCAGAAAGTGGCCGGGGCGGAGCCGAGACGCCACGGTGCGGATTCGGGTGGGCGAAAAAGCTCGCGAAGATTCTGTAGGAAGACGCGGGAGCGCGGCTCGGGCAGGGTCAGGAGGATCAGCTCCGGGGCCGATGATTCAGTCTCTGCTTCCTGGAGCGAGCCCGGGGCTTGGCGCATCTCTCTATGTTAGATGGAAAACGAGCTTTCGGGGTAGCCACGAGGACATGCGGTCGCGTCAGACGGATAAGGAAGCGAGCCAAACGCGCCCTTCGGTCGCTCGCGCTCTCTCAGGGCAGGCTCCGTCGAGTCGCGCGGCTCGCCCGGATCCCCTTCGGCTTCGCTCAGGGCAGGCTTTTACTGCGCAAAGAACGCTTGTTCAGGATGACAATCAGGGGCTATTGTCCTGCGCGGGCGGGGGTGATGAGGAGGCGGTTGGCGACCTTCTTTTTGACGTCGGGCTTTTCCTGAGCGTAAACGAGATCGAGGCCGCCTTCGGCGGTGGTGGAAGCCTCGGCCAAGGCTGCGGCCAGCGCGCGGAACGAGCGGCTCACTTCCAGACCTTCCTGCAAAACTACTGGCGTACCGTGATCGATGGCGGGTGAGACGGAGTGAAACGCGTTGGGAATCTTCCACAAGACTTTGCATCGCGTGGCACTTTCGATGTCTTCGTCGGTGAAGCCAGGGATCTTCTTGTAGCGATTCAAAACCATGCGCAGGCGGTTGCGGCCGGCGCCTTCTTCGAGGAAGGCATGAATGCGGCTGGCGCTCCACAGGGTGACCACGTCGGTTTGAGCTACCATGAGCACGGCGTTTGAGAGATCGGAGAGAAGTCGCGTCGTAGAATCGAGGCGGCTCGACGCGTCGACCACTACATAACGGTAATGATTTACCAGCAGGTCGAAGAGGCGGGCCAATTCGGCTGGGGTGGGGATGGCATGATAAGGCTGCTGCGGGCCGGCGAGAAGATGCAGGCCGTCTTGAGCCGTCGTCATCAGGCCCTCGAGCAGGGAAGCATCGAGGCGGTGCAGGTTCTCGAGCGCATCGGGCACTCCAAAACTGGGGCGCAGGTTGAGATGCAGTTGGGCGTGGCCGACTGGGGCGAAGTCTACCAGAACCACGCTGCCATGCGATTGCTGCAGGGCGATGGCGGTGTTGACGGCGGCGGTAGTGGCGCCGGCGCCTCCTTTGGCGCTGAGAAAAGTGAAGATGCGAGCCTTGCCCGCGCCTCCGCGAGTGCGGGTCCGGTTGGAACTGAAACGCGTGAGAGCTTCGAGCAGAGCCTCTGAGCCGGCGTTGTGATCCAGGTATTCCCCGGCTCCGGCGCGCATGCTGGCGACGATGGTCGCGGGCTGCTGCATATTTCCATTAGCAAAGATGG
The DNA here is from genome assembly GCA_049590215.1 of Candidatus Sulfotelmatobacter sp. GTDB lineage: Bacteria > Acidobacteriota > Terriglobia > Terriglobales > Acidobacteriaceae > Sulfotelmatobacter. The sequence continues at coordinate 18,883 of JBAWCJ010000410.1, forward strand.
CGAGCTGCAGAGTGTTGGCTTGAATCAGTTCGATGGCTTTGATGGCGCGTTGAGGATTCTCGGCAGAGATGTCAACTACGACAACTTCAGCGCGCAAATCTTGAATCTGGCGCAGGATGGGGTCCGTTGGTCCGGCGGGAAAGCCGACGTTGCTGAACACGACCCGACCCAGGCGGGTAGCTTCCACCCGTCTCTGCAACTCGGATAAATGTTCCCCGTCCTCGGTCAAGAGGGCGACGGCGATCCCATGCATGGCGCGATTCTCGCTGATTTCTCTCGGTGTTTGCATGTTAGAAAGAGAAGGTACTATTCGCCAAGTGACCTAGGTAACCGCCTGCCCAAATGGGTGTGCACAATTCATGCGGAGACGGGAGAGTTGCGATCTGCGGAATAGAAAACGTGAACCCGAGGTGCACAGCTGGAATACTCCCCTACGAAGCCGCCGCAAGTGGGTAACATTCTAAGCCAAGGTTCGACGATTGAAAAGGCCTGAGAAGGGGTGAAAGAACTTAAGTTCGCGGGTGCCGAACCACACTAGGATTTTTCGGCGATTCGCGGGGCTGAAGCGATCCAATATCGTGGGACTAGCTGGCCGCAACGCGAGGAGTACCGGGCACGGGCCCAGGCGCGGCAGGACGTTGCGTCTCGCTGGGGCTGTGCAGAGCCGAAATGCGGCGAAAATCGGGGGAACCGCTCTCAGTCTCTGGCAGATACTCGTAGCCCTTTAAGCAGACCGCCACGCCGATCTTGGTATCGCCGATCTTCGTTTCGCCAATCTTGGTCTCGCCGATCTTGCCTTCGCCGGTTTTGATTCCGGACAATTTGGTGTCGGCCTCGGCCAAGACGGCGGGTTTCCAGCCATTATCTTTATCGGTGGGCTTGACGATGCGCAGCACGCTGCCCCGGCAACGGACCCGCATATTTTCGCCGAGCGTGATCTCGGAG
>JBAWCJ010000411.1:0-12264 GCA_049590215.1 Candidatus Sulfotelmatobacter sp.
GAGATTATCGGCCAGGTTGTGGGGATCGCTATGAAGTTGACGGAGTGGCAGCCTTTCGGTTCTTCTCCAGGCTCGAAAGCGCAATCAGCACTGAATTAAGGTGACGGGCGGTGGGCGCATCCTGCGGCGAGGGAAGCAGCGCGCTCAATTGTTCGCGCATGCCGTCGGCGTAGGCCTCTGCGGTTTGTTGATTATCCTGGCTCGACTCGCGCAAGTCTTTCACCAGATCCGCTATCGGGGTGCGCAGGACTGTGGACAACACCTCTGTGTGAGCCGCCTTCAGCGCACGCTCCGACGACTCCTCCCCATGCACCAGCGACATGCCCCAGTGCAGATAACCGCCCTCGCGACGCCGCAGAGAACCCAGATAAGCTAGCTTCGCCAGCAACCCGGAAACGGCCGCAAGCGTGGTTTCCCGAAGATCCTGCAGAGCGGATTTCAGTGTCATCTGGTTACGAATTCTGTTACGAATTCCGAACAGTCAAAGCCCCTAAGTCATCTATCCCGTAGGGCTAGAGCCATGAAAATATCACGGTTCGATTTTCCAAAACAAGGAGAAAACAACCGTGAAACGCATCCTACTCGTCGTTGCAGCAGCTCTACTCTTCGTGAATACGCTAGTAGTTCCAACCGTTGTCCGCGCTGACGGAGGCCCCGGCGGTACCAGTTGTGGCGGGAACGGCATCTGCAAACCGTAATTTTGGCTACCGTTACGAAAAACGAACGCTGTTAACAGCTACTCTTGTCGCCTGCGGCAAGTCGCAGTATAGTCCGTGACTACGGCTATGCTGCAGGCGCACTCATTGCTTTGGGACTACCTCTGGCTCGCGCCTACTGTGCTGCAGGTGGGCCTCGCCGTCCTTTTATGGCGTCTCGGGATTTACAAATCTTTCCCTGCGTTTCTTACCTACCTGATCTTCGAAGCAACTGAGGAGTTCACCCTTTTTGCAATGGATGTTCTCCCCCGGGTGAGCCCCGAAGCTTTCTGGAAAGCCTACTGTGTGGGTAGGCTCATCGAAGGACTCGTCAAGTTTGCGGTGATTGGAGAATTGTTCTCTCACCTGCTCCGGCGCTGGCCCGCCCTAGCCAAGCTGGGCAACCGGTTGCTCCGCGGCACGGGGGCAGTTCTTGTGCTGCTCGCCATCCTCGCTGCGGCTTATGCTCCCATCGACGACCCTCGATTTAGCCTGGTTTCCCGCGCCCATATTCTGCAACAGACGTTGTACGTAATTCAGTGCGGGTTGATTCTATTTCTGTTCCTGTTTGCCGCGCATTTCAGATTGGCATGGGACAACCAGACGTTTGGGATTGCCCTCGGCTTCGGCATCGTCTGGTGCGAGCACATGGCTACTTGGGCCGTCATGGCCAGCGGAGCGCTGCTCGACAAACGCGAGCTTCTTGATTTTCTCAACATGGCTACGTATCACGTTTGCGTTCTGATTTGGTTTTACTACCTCCTGGTCCCCCGAAGGAGCGCCTCTGCGCCTGCGGTTCTCGTGCCGGAGCATAACCTCGAAATCTGGAACCAGGAACTGGAGCGCTTGCTACAACAATGACTCTGGCCATCATCCTCGTCGTGGCTGCTGCGGTTGCTCTGGGCATAATCTTGCGCCTCGCTGTAACCCGATCCTTACAGTCCAAGAGCACCCCCTTAGCCGCGACGATCCGCCCTATCGACATTGAAGCTTTCCGCAATCTGATCAATCCTGCCGAAGACGACTACTTGCGGCAGCGCTTGCCGCCGGCGCAGTTCCGCGTCGTCCGCCGTGAGCGCTTGTACGCCATGGCGGCATACGTTTACGTCGTGGCCGACAATGCCGCAGCACTGGTGCGCCTGGGCCAGGTCGCAGTCGCCAGCGGCGATCCTCGTGTTGCTGCCGCTGCGCAACGAGTGGTGAATGACGCACTGCTGCTTCGTCGCAACACTACGGTCGCGCTGCTGAGGATTTATCTGGCATTGGCCTGGCCCAACTCCAGATTCGCGACCGGGCGCGTGGTCGACCGTTACGAGCAACTCAGCGGCGCGGCCATGCTGTTGGGCAGACTTCAGAATCCCTCCGTACCGGTTCGTCTCTCCGCACAGCTTTAAAAGTGTCACCGATTTTAAATGTGACATCGATCACAGACGCGGCCCGCGCACCTCTGCTATTTTGCCCCTCTGCATCGCTGTGCTGACACGACTAGCCGGTTTACTTGCGCACCACCCCTGTTGATTCCTTCCTTGTTTTCGTCACCCTTTCTGGTGTAAAAACCAGCGGGGACGTGCCAACCTGCAGACCCTGTGCCTACATTTCGTGCGTGCTTCGGTGAACCGCCGTTCGAGTTTTGCCTGCCGCCGCGGTCGAGTGGGCGGAGTCAAGGGAGACCGTATGATCCGCAGAACCATCATTAGCAGAACCACGATCAACAGAACCGTGATTAACGGAGCGAAGATCGACAGAACAAAGATCCGTGGAACAAAGACCCGCACCCTGAAGACCTTCTCCGTCCCACTGCTCATCCTGTTACTTTCCTCCGTCGCCCTCGGCCAGGGCGGCGTTGCCACCGGTGACCTGCACGTAACCGTGAAGGACCCCGCAGGCAACCTCGTGGTCAACGCGACGGTGACTGTCGCCGACGTTGCCAAAGGTGTGGAACGCACAGCTACCAGTGACGGCCAGGGCGGCTACAGTGCACGCCTCCTGCCGCCGGGAGGTTATACGGTTACTGTGGCGGCGCCGGGCTTTGGCAAGGCCAAAGCCAAAGATGTGATCATCACGGTCGGCGGACTCGTAGACCTTCCCGTCGCACTCACGCTTGCCTCCGGACGCGAGGTCGTCGAGGTCAGTTCTCAGGCAGACTTGGTAGAGACCTCGCGTACCTCGACCACGGACACGATCGGGCAGCGTCGCATCGACAATCTTCCTATCAACGGCCGCAACTACATTAATTTCACTTTGACGGATTCCCAAGTGGTACGCGACAACGCCCCGTTCCTCGGCGCCGCGCCCACCTCGGGACTCAACATAAGTGGGCAGCGCGGCCGTTCCAATCTGGTGAATGTGGATGGCGCTGATGCCACGGACAATTCGACCGACGGCGTGCGCTCCACTGTTTCCCAGGAAGCGGTCCAGGAATTTCAGATCATCACCAACGGTTACGCACCGGAATATGGCCGCGCCTCGGGTGGAGTGGTCAACATCATTACTCGTTCCGGATCGAACGATTTTCACGGAGACGTCTTCGGCTTCTTGCGCAACCGGAACTTTCAGGCTGTGAACCCGTTCAGCACGGTTCCAAATCCTGCCTACACACGCGTGCAGGCGGGCGCAGCTTTCGGAGGGCCGATCAAGAGGGACAAGAGCTATTTCTATTTTTCCTACGAGGTCACCCGGCGCCACGAGACGGGATTTTCCCAGATCGGCCAAGGCAACTTCGGATTAGTGCCCTTCGATGCCTCGCCTTTCTTTGGCGCTCCAGCCGGGACGTTTGACATCCAAGTAACTCCGGAACAATCCGCCTTCCTCAGCACGCCGGGGCTCCCGCTCCCGTTACTACAGCAATATTCCGTTTTGACCGGAGCGGTCTCTGGCGTGGCGCTTAACGGTAGCTACCCCGCAGCCTTTGCGCTGTTAGTGGGCGCTCCAGGCGGCCTGCCCGCTACTAGTGGAAATCCTCTGACCCAATTTATTACTTCGTGCAGCGGTGCGACCCCGATATGCGACGGCCTGCCCGCGTCCTTCGCATCGCTAGGTTCGCAAGCTGGAAACTTCCCGGTTTTCGAGGGCACGAGCCTCTACTCGCTTCGACTCGACCACAACTTCAGCAACAGCAACCGCCTCACTTTGCGGGTCAACGTGAGCCCGAGTACGGTCACCGGCCTCGAAGGCAGCGGCGAGGACCAGCCTTTCGGGCAGAACGCTTACTCACGCACCTCCGAGCAAACCTACCGCGACGTCACCGGGGTCTTGAAAGACACTTGGACCATCGGTACCAACCGGGTGAATGAACTTACTTTTCAGTACGCGCGCCGCGGACTCTCGTACTTCTACAACACGCAAATCGCCGCAGGTGCGGACCCGGCCGTCAACATCCCTGGCTTTGGATATTTCGGCCGCGAGCCCTACTCCTACATTCAGCGCGTCGAGCAGCGCTATCAGTTCAGCGATAATTTTTCCTGGACGATTGGCCGCCACGATACCAAGTTCGGCGTGGATTTCAACTACCTTCCCCTCACGGCCACTTTCACCGTCAACTACGGAGGAAACTACGACTTCGGCGCAGTCAGTGCCGCCGAAGTAGGATTCTCTGTTCCCGGTCTCCCGATCCCAGGGCTTTCGCCGGTGCAGGCTTATGGCGCTGGCATCCCCGGAGATTTCGTCCAGGGCCTCGGCAGTCCGAGCGGCACGTTCCATAACATAGCCGTTGGGGCGTTCTGGCAGGACTCCTGGCGAATCCGCCCCAAATTCACCCTCAACTATGGCGTGCGATACGATGTCGAGGTTCCGCCCTCATTGAAACCAGTGACCCCGCTGGCGGAAGCCGGATATAACTTTCTGGGACTGCAGAAGGGAATTCAGACCGGCTGGGACCATATCCAGCCCCGCGTAGGTATGGCATGGGATCCCGCGGGTAACGGGAAGACGGTCGTGCGTGCTTCTTATGGCCTTTTCTATGACCATCCTCTTTTGGGTCTTTATTTCCTGGGGAACGCGTCTGACGGTTCCTCCAGTGGCCAACTGGCTTTCCCGGCGTTAGGCACATGTGCCGGGGCAGGAAATCCCGCCAACCTGAACGCAATTCCTATTTTCCAGGGTTTGGTCAACGACCCCAACTGCACTCCCGGGCCCTCGACGCTCCTTCCTGCGCTGGGTTATCTGCCCAATCAGCAGCAGTTCACCTCGATCAACTTCCCGAACTCCCTGTTCCTAAATCAGAATTACCTTACAGACGGCTTCCCACTGTTCTTTCAACCATTTGGTTATCCCATCGGCAAGAACTTTGTGTTCGCCTATGCCCAGCAGATCAACTTCAGCATCGAGCGCGACCTGGGCAAGGGATTTGACTTCAATCTCGCCTACAACTTCAACGGTGGACGCCATCTCAATCGTCCCATCAACGCCAGCGCCCAGCGCGGCGATCTGCTGCTGGCGAACTACAATGTGGCCTTGGGTGATCCCACACATTCGTATGCCACGGTCGGTGGACCATTGGGAGTCGGCAGCGGCCCCGCGACAGATGGCTTTACCCCGTGCGGGCAAAATTCCAGTGGACAGCCTTGGATCTCCGCCGCCCTAATGAATTTCTTCCGCCCCAGCGGTTTGAATGCATCAATCGGCAACGCTTTGCTCAGTAATCCTGCCGCCGCTCCCTGTGTAAACATTGTCGCCCCAGCTGTCTTGCAGTTTCTCCAGGCATCGGGCTACAGCACGACCGGCTTCAATACCTCGTGCAATCCTGCGACGCTATCCGGTTGCATTCCCTTTGGCGACATGGACGCCAATTACTCCAATGGCAGCTCCGTTTACCACGGCCTCAGCGCCAATCTCCGCAAACGTTTCGGCGCACACTATGAATTCCTCGCCTCGTACACGTGGTCGCACGCGATTGACGATTCCACCGATTTGCAAGCGACGCTCACCCCGCAGGACAGTTACTATCCTTACCTTGATCGTTCCAATTCGCTGTTCGACCAGCGGCACCGGTTCGTCTTCAGCGGCGTTTACCAGACCGGCAAACTCGGCAGCAACAACTTCGCCGGCAAGTTATTTAGCAATTGGACCGTTGCCCCGCTCATCGAATTCAGTTCTGGGCGTCCCTTCAACATCATTACCGGCAACGGTGATAACTACCAGGAATCGTCCCTCACCGGTCGTCCCAACACCTTCGTCAACCCGGCCTGCACTGCACTTGGATACCCGGCGGTTCCATCGAAGTATTCGCCAACGGGAGTATTTCAGGAGCCTTGCATTGCTGATTTCAACGGCACGCTGCTCTCACTCGATGGCAGCCTGGGGCGGAACGCGGGCGTCACGCCCTGGACCGTATTCGATGATCTTCGCATAGCCAAACGCATTTATTTCGGCGAACGCTACAACTTCGAACTGATCACCGATATGTTCAACATTGCGAACCGCTACAACGTTTCGGCCGTCAGCCCGTTGTTTACTAACGCTGGCCAGGCCACGGCGGCCTACGATCCGAGGCAGTTCCAGTTCGCCCTGAAGTTCAACTGGTAGGACACTTGTAGCGCCGCCGTCCCGGCGGCCGGCGCTAATTATTTCTGCAGCTCGCACCAAGTTAGGACTCAAGCAGAATCCCCGTGCACTGAAACCCGAAGCCTGTTTCCAGGTGTTACACTTTCTCTTCACCCATCCTTGGCGATTGCCGGAGTTCTTCCTCCAATGTCCCAATCCTATACGCCCACCCCGCGCACCCGTGTGGTCCGCGAAGCTCATCGCGCGGTTTACGATCGTGAAACCGCCTACCGCATTCTCGACGAAGGCTTCCTCTGCCACGTCGGCTTCGTCGTCGACGGGCAGCCTTTCGTGATTCCCACTTCCTATGGACGCAAAGACGCGAACCTCTACGTCCACGGCTCCGCTGCCAGCCGCATGTTGCGCCAATTGAAGGAAAGCGTTCCAGTCTGCATCACCGTAACGCTGCTCGACGGTCTCGTGCTCGCCCGCTCGATTTTCAATCAATCCATGAACTACCGTTCTGTGATGGTCCTGGGAAAAGCAACTCTGGTGGATGATCCTGCGGAAAAGCTCGAGGCCTTGCACCTTCTTTCCGAGCACATTCTCCCCGGCCGCTGGGCCGACACCCGCCAGCCCAATGCGAGCGAACTCAAACAGACTTCGGTCTTGCGCTTGCCCATCGAGGAATTCTCAGCCAAGGTCCGCGTCGGTCCCGCCATCGACGATGAAGAAGATTATTCCTTCCCAGCGTGGGCTGGAGTTATTCCGCTGGAGATGACGGCAGGTGCGCCGATCAATGATTCGCGGCTTGATCCTGGATGCCCAGTTCCGCGGTATGCAAGCCACTACTCCCGAAAGCGGTAAAAATCATGTGCCGCCTCGGCTGTCCGGCGAGCGAAGCTCCCTGCCCCGTCGCGGCAACCCGAGCTTTCTGCGGAACAGGCTTGACTCTTGCAGTAAAGATTGCTATCTTTACTGTAAAGAAAGACGATAAAGATGAATAACTCCAGCACAATCAGCAGCAAAGGCCAGGTCACCGTTCCTCAGGAGATCCGAAAACGCCTGGGCTTGCAGACAGGCGACCGCGTCGAGTTCGTGGTCGAAGAAGGTCGCACCGTGCTCCGTCCAGTCCGCACCGAGGTGAACCCCTTCGAAAGATTCATCGGAATTGCAGGCCCGTTCCCCGGCGGGGATGAAGGAATAAAAGCCTGGATTGACGATATGCGAAGCGACGAAGACTACGAATGAGGACGGCCCTCGACACCAACATCCTGTCGCCAATTTGGTCAGCAGCACCTTCCGCAGTCACGATCGCTGCACAGTTGTCGAAAGTTCGTGCAGAAGGAGCGCTGGTGATTAGCGCACCGGTTTTCGTTGAGTTATCGGCAGTCCCCGGCCTGAGGGTGCAAACCGTTCGTAGAGCTCTTGCGGAAACGGACATCGCCATTGATTTCGAGCTTGAAGAGGATGTCTGGATGCTTGCGGCTGCAAGCTTCGCCTCTTACGCCATTCGCCGGAGACGTTCCGGTGGGGGTACGCCAAAGCGCCTACTGCCGGACTTCATAATCGCGTCGCACGCGCTCCTGCAAGCCGACAGGCTTATGACCCGCGACGCCAGCCGCTACAGCGTGGACTTCCCGAACCTTCGTTTGATTTGAAGCTGCGAGCTTTTACGGAATCAGCAGCAACTTCCCCACCATCTTGCGCGCTTCCATGTCCCGGTGCGCTTGTGGCGCTTCTTTCAGCGGATACGTTTTGGCAATCCGCACTTTTAGCTTGCCCTCGGCAATCATGCCGAAAAGTGCGATGGTGCGCGCCAGCAACTCCTCGCGGGTAGCGGTGAAATGCGCCAGCGTGGTACGCGCCATATAGAGCGACCCTTTCTCCAGCAGTCTCGCCGGATCCACCGGCAGTACCGACCCACTCGACATTCCATAGAGCACCAGCATCCCCCGCAGGCGCATGACGTTCAGATTTTTCTCGAAGGTCGCCTTGCCCACGCCGTCGTACACCACTTCCACACCCTTGCCGCCGGTCAGGCGCTTCACCTCAGATTCAAAATCCTGCCGGGTGAAGACGATCACCTCATCCGCGCCCGCCTCGCGCGCCAGTTGGGCCTTCTCTTCGCTCGAAACCGTGCCAATCACCCGCGCCCCGATCGCCCGCGCCATCTGCACCAGCAAAAGCCCCACCCCACCCGCGGCCGCATGCACCAGAGCAGTCTCGCCGGCCTTCAGTTTGTGGGCGTCGTTCACCAGATAGTGCGCAGTCAGGCCGTGCACCATCGCCGCTGCGGCCTGCTCATCACTGATCGCCGCCGGCACGGGCACCAGAAGTTCCTCGGGCGATACCACAAATTCCGCATACGAACCCAACACACCGCTCCAAGCCACCCGGTCGCCCACCTTCACCAGTTTGGCCTGCTCACCGACCGCGGTCACCACTCCCGCGCCCTCCTGCCCAGGAATGAACGGCAGAGGCGTGCGGAACCTGCCATCGCGGAAGTAGCCATCAATCGCGTTCACTCCCGCGACGGAGACCTTCACTACCGACTCGGCAGGCTTCGCTGGCCGGACGGAAACCTCCTCCAGTTCCATCACCTCCGGCCCGCCTGTGTGTTGCACGCGGATTGCTTTCATGGTTTTTCTCGGGGAGCAACCCTCGGCTACGGGATCAGCAGCAGTTTCCCAGTCGTCTTCCGTGCTTCCAGGTCCTGATGCGCTCGCTGCGCCTCAGACAGAGGATAAGTATGCTCGATGCGAATCGAGAGTTTTCCGGCAGTGATCATAGCAAACACGGCGCTCGACCGCTCCACCAACTCTTCACGCGTAGCGATGTAGTTCGTCAGCGTGGGTCGAGTCACGTAAAGCGATCCCTTTTGTGCCAGCGCAATCAGATCAAACGGCGGCACCGCTCCGCTCGATCCGCCGAACAGCACCATCATCCCGCGCGGACGCAAAACATTCAGTCCCTTCTCAAAGGTCGTCTTGCCCACCGAGTCGTAGACCACATCCGCGCCGTGACCGCCGGTCAGCCGCTTGGTTTCAGCCTCGAAATCGGCTTGCGTGTAAAGAATCACCTCATCCGCGCCCGCCCCGATCGCCAGCTTCGCCTTCTCCTCGGTCGAGACCGTGGCGATCACGCGTGCCCCAATATTGTGCGCCATCTGTACCAGGAGTAGTCCCACGCCGCCCGCCGCGGCATGAACCAACGCCGTCTCGCCCTTCTTGAGCGGATAGGTGCTATGCGACAAATACTGCGCCGTCATGCCCTGCAGCATGGCTGCGGCGGCCTGCTGATCGCTCACGCCCGTCGGAATCTGCACCAGTCGTTCCGCCGGCACTGCCTCGTACTGCGCATAAGAACCCAGCAGCCCACTCCATGCCACGCGATCTCCCACTTTCACGGACTTCACGTCCGTTCCCGTGGCGCTCACCACGCCAGCGCCCTCCTGCCCCAAGACCAGAGGCAATGGAGCTTTGTACCGTCCCTCGCGAAAGTAGACATCGATAAAGTTCACGCCCGCGGCAGCCAGCTTTACCACCGCCTCATTCGCCTTAGGCTGCGGCACCGGCAACTCCACCAGTTCCATCACTTCCGGCCCGCCGACCTGCTTCACCTCAATGGCTTTCATGGTTGCCTTGGATTCTATCTCCTAAAGAAAGGATTCGGATGTCGCTGCTTGCGCTGAGAACCGGCTACCGAGAGCTGGGAACTGAGAACTGAACTCCTCTGCTAAACTTGGCATTCCGCTGCAAGGAGCCTTCGTCATGGCTGAAAAGAAACCTCAAACCTTCGCCAACCACGAGCGCCTTGATCCGCTCTTTCACTTTTTCGTGCTTCCGGTCTTCGTGCTTTCCACGCTCGCTGCCATCGTCCTGTTCTTGTGGCACCCCAGTCTGCATTCGGCGTGGCGCTTCGTTCTCCTTGCCGCCAGCACCATCGCGGTATTCAAGATCAGGCTGTACGCACTCCGCGTCCAAGACCGCGTCATTCGCCTAGAGGAGCGTCTGCGACTGGCTTCGCTTTTGCCCGAGCCGTCGCGCTCGCGCATTCCAGAATTAACCGAAGGCCAACTCCTCGCACTGCGCTTCGCATCCGATGAGGAAGTCGCCAGGCTCGCCGAGAGGGCGCTCGCCGAAAAGCTTTCTCGGGCGGACATCAAGAAAGCGATTCAGACCTGGCGTCCTGACTACTGGCGAGTCTGAGTTAGGTTGCGTTCGGACGATAAGCGGTCGAGTAACCATTCGGCCCGGTGCCAAAAGTAATGCCGGAGTTTGGTTTCAACGTTGACCCGAGTCGTACCGCGGGGTACGATTTTTGATAGAATTCGGCAGACTTTAACCTCACGGTGCAGTCCGTATCTCACAGATAAATATGCGTGTTGCAAAACTCCATGTGTGGATCGCGACACTGGCTGTTCTGGCTTTAGCAGCTTCCTCGTGCCAGACTGCGCAGAAGCCAGCATCCCTGGTACCGGCAAAAACTGCCCCGGCCCTAACGACTAAGGCTGCGCCTCACCAAACCGCCCCACCTGCTTCATCCGTCGCCGCCGAAAAGACACCACCGGACCAAACTCAGACCTCGACGCAAGCTCCAGATCAAGCTCCAGATCAAGACAAGACCACATCGGAATCTCCGTCGCAAACGCCCACAGCCGATCCAGTCGGTACTCTTATCGCCAGCGTCGAGAAGGATTACCAGTCCGGACTCGACGCCTATCAGGCCGGCCAAACTGACGCGGCCAAACAAGATTTCGACAAGGCCATCAACGCGTTGCTCGAAAGCACGCTCGATATCCGCTCCGACGATCGTCTCCAGCAGGAGTTCGACCGCATCGTAGAAGGCGTGAACCGCCTCGATCTCGCCAGCCTGGGCTATGCCTCCGATTCTGACGCTCAGAAGTCCGAGCCCGCTCCCATCGATGAGACCAACGGCATCACTCCCTCGGCCGACCCCAACGTGAGGGCCAAGGCCCAGGCTGAGATCAAATCAACCCGTTCCGACCTCCCGCTCATGATGACCGACCAGGTGGCCGGCTACATCAGCTACTTTTCCAATCGCGGACGCGGCACCTTCGAACGCGCCTTCGCCCGTTCCGGCCGTTATCACGACATGATGGTCTCGATTCTCAAACAAGAGGGCGTCCCGCAGGATTTGATCTACCTCGCGCAGGCTGAGTCGGGATTCCATCCCCTCGCTGTTTCCCGCGTAGGCGCCCGCGGCATCTGGCAATTCATGGCCAGCCGCGCCCGGGGTTACGGCCTTCAGCATAACCCGTGGGTTGACGATCGTCAGGATCCCGAGAAATCCACCCGCGCCGCCGCCCGTCACCTGAAAGATCTCTACGCCCAGTTCGGCGACTGGTATCTCGCCATGGCCGCTTACAACTCCGGTCCCGGTACGGTGCAGGCTGCAGTCAAACGCACCGGCTACGCCGATTTCTGGGAACTCTACCGCCGCAACGTTCTACCGAGAGAGACCCGCAACTACGTTCCCATCATCTTGGCCATGACGATCGTCAGCAAGAATCTGTCGCAGTACGGCTTTGACGACGTCTCCATGGACGAGCCGGTGGCCTCCGACACCGTGACCATCGACTACCCTGTGGATTTGCGACTAGTTGCGCAATGCGTGGACGCGACTCCGGCCCAACTGCAGGATCTCAACCCCAGCCTGTTAAGGCTGACCACGCCCAGACAAGGAACATTCGTGCTCAACTTGCCGTCGGGGACAAAAGATCAGTACCTCACCGCCATCGCCGCCGTCCCGCCGGATATGCGCCTGTGGTGGCGCTATCACAAAGTTCAGCCCGGCGACACCCTCGCTTCCCTTTCCCGTGCCTATCGCGTCCCGGCCAAGTCCATTGCCGCCGCGAATCACCTCGACAGCACGGATAAAAACCTCGAAGCCGATGCCAAGCTGGTCATTCCGCTCGCAGTCGGCAAGCACCCCGCTAGCGATACCGCCACCTACGCGCGCCGCATTACCCGCTACCACGTCCGCAGGGGAGATACCGTCGAGTCCGTAGCCGAAAACTTCGGCGTCTCCGCCCAGATGGTCCGCCGCTGGAACGGCCTGCCCC
>JBAWCJ010000412.1:0-40648 GCA_049590215.1 Candidatus Sulfotelmatobacter sp.
CATCGCTCCGGCACGGGCACGACCGGCAAACTTCGGTGTCCTTCCGCGTCCACAGCCCGAACCGCAAAGATGACATTATCCTTCGAAAGGTTCAGAGTGGCGCGCAGAACGTTGCCAGTCTTTTGGATGTGTTCCCATTCCGGGCTGGTCGTGGCCCGCCACAGAACCTCATATTCTGCCGCCCGTCCGCCGGGCGACGCTTCCCAGGTAAGTGACGAATCGTTCTCCAGACCCTTGGTGAGCAAGAGCACATTCGCCGGAGGCGCCGGCGCCGACGCCAGCGACGCTAGCGTCGCGGCATTCAATCGCGCCACGTGCGCCACATAGTCGAAGTCCACAAACTTCGCGAGGTCGCCATATTCAATGCCATTCTCGATTCGCACGTTCTGATGCTGGTGATGAAAGTCTTCGCGAAACTCGGTGAAGCGCACCGCAGCAAAGCCCTGCTGGTTAAAGGAATAGTGGTCGCCGCCGCGCAAGTACCGGTCCAGCCGGAACACCAGCACCGGCTCTATGCCCACATCTTTATGATAAGCACGGCCCACATCGGCGATATAGCGCGCCAGTTGCCGCGAACCGGAGTCGTTCTCTCCGCCTAACGCGCGAATCCGCCGGACATCCTGCTCCGTCGCCGCAGCCGGCAGTCCCTCGGAAAACACGCGCACCACTGAGTGATTCTGCTCCGCACTCTTGTCACCGCCTACGATGTCATTATTCAGCGCGGCCTCGATGTCCCAGCCTTGGTCCTTTGCCATCTTCGCGAAGTGGTGGCTGCCGTTCAATCCCTGCTCTTCGCCCGCCACCGTCAGAAAAATAATTGTCGCGGGGAACTTCATCTTGCTCAGCACCCGCGCGCATTCCAGGCTGACGGCGGTTCCGCTGGCGTCGTCGTTCGCGCCGGGAGCATCCGCTTTCACGTCGAGGACATCGCTGGGGCGCGAATCGTAGTGCCCGGTCACTAGCACGATGCGCTTTGCGTTCTCTGCGTCCGTCCCCTTCAAGACCGCATAAACATTGGTGATTTCGGTAGGCTGGGGAATACGGTCGCCGGCGGGTTCGGTAAAGCTGTCAGTCTTTACTTCCAGGCAGCCGCCGCAATCTTTCGCGTAGCGTTCGAACTCAGATTTGATCCATTCCCGCGCCGCGCCAATCCCGCGCCCTGCCGCAATTGCGGCCGGGTCTTGCGCTGAGAGGGTCAGCCGCGTTCCAAAGCTCGCGAGCTTCTCAATATTCGCCCGGATTCGTTCGGCCGAAACCTGCTGCAGCGCGGTCGAAATGCGGCTATCCACGGCCATTGGTTCCGCAGCGCTGGAACCCGGCTGATTTTGCGCAGGCGCCGCGATGGTGAAGCTGAGTACCAGCCAGACAGCCACGAGCAACGGTCTTTTCTCGAAGGGGGAATTCATGTACGCTCCGTCGTAAAGAAATGTCAAGGGCAACGGCCGCTTTCCCAAGGATTATAAATCTCCTGCTCCCGAGCGCTCACCCCTTGACCTGCAGCCGGGAAAGAATCTAAATATTATGAAGCGTATCTAAGGGGTCAGCGAAGTATGCCATCAAATGGGAGTGGAGGAGTCATGGTTCTTTGTCCCGAATGCGAAACCGATCTGGATGTGGAAGAAGAAGAGGTCGACGAAGGCGAGATTGTTTCCTGCCCCGAATGCGGCACGGACTTTGAAGTCGTGACCACCAGTCCGCTGGAGTTGAAAGCGATCGAGGCTGGCTACGTGGAAGAGGAAGAAGAAGTGGAAAGCGAAGACGGTGACGACTCCTAGGTTCCACACTACGTTTCCGCTTGCGCGCTTGTCCACTTTCTGCCTGCTGCTTCTTTTCTTCTGCGCTGCCTTTGGCCCTCACGTTCTATCAGTGGTTAATGCCTCTCCCGGGTCCAAGAACCTGAAACCAACCGATCCCTATGCGCTGATTTTTGGGACGGTCTGGGGCCCCGGCGATCGCCCCGTCTATGGCATCACCGTCAAGATCCGCCGCCTGCCTGATAAAAAGCCCAAGTGGCAGGTCTATTCCGATCATTCCGGCGAATTCGCCCTGCGGGTACCCGCCGGCAAAGCCGATTACGTTGTCTCCGCTGATCTCAAGGGCGTGAAAATGACGGATGGTTCCCCCCTACACCTGGCGGAAGAAGTCCCGGTCCACGTAGAGTATGACGAGCGCGTGGACATTGGTTTGCACTTGACGAAGTAGGCGATTCAGGAGAGAAAGAGGAATAAAGTTCCCATGGCTTCCAGAATGTCTTGTAGGAATGCATCCCTCGTGGCCGCCGCGCTCCTTCTGATTTTCTCCGTGGTGGCCCATGCTGCTCCCGACAACAAGGACAAGGCGCAAGGCCGCTTGCTGCTGGGCAAAGTGCTCGACCAGCAGGATAATCCCGTGGCCGGCGCCATCGTCTACGTGACCAACCTGCGCACTCACGCGGTGAAGACGTACATTGTTGGCCACGAAGGCACTTATCGTTTCCCAGGCCTTTCTACGACGGACTACGAAGTTTACGCCCAGTACAATGGCCACAAGAGCGACACCAAGTCCGTCAGCCAGTTCGATGATCGGTCCCAGGTATATATCGATCTCAGGATCAATATGCGATGATTCACCTGGAGTGAAAAGAGGCGCCTGCGATACAACTTTTGTCAGCGGGAGGGGTTCAATAGCTTAGAGATGGTCTTTTTTCGGAGGAGAACCTTGAAATTAGTGCGCTCGCTTCAAAATAAGAATCGTTATTCCATAGCGGTAGGGACGGGGTTCGCGGCCTTGGTCTTAATAGCCGCAGCAGCGCTGTCGGCTGGTGCGCAACAGGGCGCGATGAGCCCTTACCAGGGCGAAGCTGACGGCGTCAGTGCCGGCGGCAAGTGGATGGAGTTCCGGTCGGAAGACAAAATGACTGGTGCGAAAAAAGTCCGCTTCGAGCTGCTTTCCAATAACTATCTGCGGGAAGACCCGGATTATAAGCCCCGAATCGAAATCACGTGCAGCGACGGCAATTACAAGCGCGCCGTCTTTAACCCCGGCGCCCGCCTGGGACGGCCCGACTATCCCGGCTTCTGGGGCCAGCCTAAGATGGAGGTCAGGGTCCGCATCGATGGCAGCCACGACAATAAAGGCTGGAATTGGGAAGCCGACCGCGTCTTATCCATGGACAAAGGCACCGTCCGCGGCGCAATCGGAGCCCAGATCTTCAATGTGGAAGTCAGGACCCGGACTGGGTACGCCATCGCCGAGTTCTCGCCCGCTGGTCT
The DNA here is from genome assembly GCA_049590215.1 of Candidatus Sulfotelmatobacter sp. Lineage (GTDB taxonomy): Bacteria > Acidobacteriota > Terriglobia > Terriglobales > Acidobacteriaceae > Sulfotelmatobacter. The sequence goes on from JBAWCJ010000412.1 coordinate 3,252, forward strand.
GAACTTGGACGAGGTCAAGCACGCCTGCGATCTGACCCCGCACAAACCCTAGCGACAGCTGAGGCTAAATCTAGGAACGAAACTGATAAGGGGCTGGGCCTGCAGGCTCGGCCCTTTGTGACTTTAGGTGCAGCCCAGTCAGCACTTGCGTGCCAGCCCGGTGTGCTGTTTCACTTGGACTATTCCAGCAGTCGAGCTTGGGCGGGAGGCGCGATTAAGATGGGCGGAGGCGTGATCGAAGGGGCGGCGTTCCTGCTGTTTATAGTGGGAGTGTGTATCTACGTCGTCATCCTTTACAACGAGCTGGTGCGCTTGCGCAACGACAATGACCGCGCTTGGGCGAACATTGATGTGCTGCTCAAACAGCGGCACGACGAGATCCCGAACCTGGTCGAGACCGTGAAGGGCTACATGCAGCACGAGCAACAGACGCTGCTGGCGGTGACGCAGGCACGGGCTGCATCCATGAACGCGGCCAGCATTGGACAGAAAGCGCAGGCTGATTTGACCATGACGGCCGCGCTGCGCAGCTTGTTTGCCGTCGCGGAAAATTATCCGCAGCTCAAGGCCAATGAGAACTTTCTCAAGCTGCAGAACCGCATTAGCGAATTGGAAGAGCGCATCGCTGACCGCCGCGAGTTCTTCAACGACGACGTCAACACCTACAACACCCGCATCGGCCAAATTCCCGAGGTCTTTCTGGCCAGTTTCATGGAATTAAAACCCCGCTCCATGTTCAAGGTGTCTGACGAGGACCGCAGGCTGGTCGAGGTCAAATTTCAGAACGCAGCCGGAGCGTAAGCGGTTGCTCCAACCCCTCCGCGCAAGTTTCACGCAAGCAGTTTTGCCGCATCTTTGGCGTAGTAGGTGAGGATGATGCTGGCCCCGGCCCGGCGGATGCTCTGCAGAGATTCCATCATGACGCGGTCGCGTTCGATCCATCCATTTTGCGCGGCGGCTTCGATCATGGCGTATTCGCCGGAGACTTGATAGGCGGCTAGCGGCAGGTCAAAACGCAGGCGGGCCGCGACGATTACATCAAGGTAAGGCAGCGCGGGCTTGACCATGATCATGTCAGCGCCCTCTTCGATGTCGAGCTCGATTTCGCGCATGGCCTCGCGCAGGTTGGCTCCATCCATCTGATAAGAGCGGCGGTCGCCGAATTGCGGAGTGGAGTCGGCGGCTTCGCGGAACGGACCGTAGAATCCGGAGGCGAACTTGGCGGCGTAGGAAAGAATGGGTGTGTTCTCTAAGCTGGCATCGTCGAGGGCGCGCCGGATGGCGGCGACTCGGCCATCCATCATGTCGGAGGGCGCGATGATGTCGATACCCGCGCGGGCGAGCGAGACCGAAGTGCGCGCCAGGAGTTCGAGACTGGCGTCGTTGTCGATCTCGAATCTGGATTCAACGGCTTCGGCCACCATCGATGCCAGCTCGTCGATCACTTTTTCTTTTTCCTCGCGGCTCTTCACTGCCTTCACTGCGATGCCCCGCCGCGTGGCATTTTGCAAAGCGTCCCGGGCAGCAGCTCCCAACGATTGAGGCGTGGATCCAGGCTTAACGATCCCGCAGTGTCCATGCGACATGTATTCGCAAAGGCAAACGTCGCCCATCAGGATCAAGTCCGGCACTTCGCGCTTCAGAGCGCGTGCGGCCTGCTGCACAATGCCGTCGTCGGCCCAGGCTCCAGTGGCAACATCGTCCTTCTTGTCGGGAAGACCGAAGAGAATCACCGAGGGCACGCCCAGCGAGTGAACTTCCCGCGCCTCCTTTACCGCCTCGTCCACGGAAAGGTTGAACACCCCCGGCATGGAGCGAACCGCCTTCCGCACACCTTCGCCGGGACAAACAAACATGGGGTAGACAAACGCGTCGGGAGTGAGGCGGGTTTCGCGCACCAAGTCGCGAAGCTGAGAGGTGCGGCGCAGACGGCGAAGACGGGTAACAGGAAAGGCCATGCGAAAACGCCTACCGGATGGAGCGCCTTTCAAATTCTGATTCTAACAGAAGTGATGATCTGAAAGGACTTAGTTGACGCGGAAGTCGCGAAGCCAGCCGAGAGCGGGTGACGATAGTAACCTGCTGCGTCGGAAGCGAGCTGAGAATCGCCGCTCTTATCCATAAAATTGAAAGGCATACATAACATGAGAGGTTGATGACCCGGTTCGGACAATATCGCTGGTTTGTGCTTGCAGCCGCGATTACGCTGGCATTTGCCGCAGTGTCGTTGACGGTGCCGCGCGGTCCGGCGCTGACCGCGATTTCTGATATTGGAAGTCTTCTGCTGTACCTCGCAGTCGCCGGCGCTATGCTGGCCAATGCTTGGTTGGAGCGCGGGGCTAACCGGCGGTTTTGGGCGCTGATGGGCGCGGGGAGCGTTCTGTGGGCCGCTAACCAGGTGGCGTGGGTCTATACCGAGGTGGTGCGCCGCACTCCAGTGCCAGATCCGTGGTTTATGGATGTGTTTCTGTTTCTCCACCTGGTTCCAATGATCGCGGCGGTTGGGTTGCGCCCGCATCGGACCGAAGGTGAGCGAAAACTCCACCTAGGCGCTCTGGACTTTCTGCTGCTGCTGGTTTGGTGGGTGTTTCTATATGCCTTCGTAGTGTTCCCCTGGCAATACGTGTCGCTGAATGTGGAGGCGTACCACAGGAACTACAGCTCCCTCTACATGCTTGAGAGTGGCGTGCTGATGTTGATGCTCGCGCTCGCCGCCCGGGGCGCACCTGCGGGTTGGAAAAAGGTGTATCTGAACCTGATGACGGCAAGTGGGCTCTACGCCTTCTACGGAGCGGGATTTCTAGGTGTGACCCTGACGTTCGCCAAAGGGGAGTACTACTCAGGAAGTCTCTACGATATTCCGTTGATAGGCTCTGTAAGTTGGATGGCAGCGACCGCTTTGGCCGCGCGCGAGTGGAAGCCCGAAGCCGCTCCGGCCCAGGCAGATGACACATGGGGCGCGATGACACTGCGCCTCGCGATGCTGGCGATGCTTTCCTTGCCAATGTTGGGGCTGTGGGTCTTCTGGCGGAACGACTCGCTGGCTCAGGCGCGGACTTTCCGCCTTCTTACCGTGTTGGCAGCCATGCTGGTGCTGGGCGTGTTCGTTTTTGTGCGCCAGTATCTGCAGGATCAGGCATTGATCCATTTGCTGGGGGATTCGCGGCGCAGCTTCGAGAACGAGCAACGCTTGCAGAGCCATCTGGTGCAGCGCGAGAAGCTGGCTTCCCTGGGCCAGTTGGTTGCGGGCGCCGCCCACGAGATCGACCATCCCCTCACCGCAATCATGGAGTATTCGGAGAAGCTGTGGTCGAACCAGCGTTTGACGAGCGATCAGGATGCGCTCGTGCGCAAGATCGTGAATCAATCTCAACGGACGCGCGAGCTGATCTCGAACCTGCTGAGTTTCGCGCAGCAAAGTTCCGGAGAGAAAACGATGCTGGATTTAGGCACGCTTCTGCAGCGCAGTGTGCAAATGCGGGAGCTCCAGCGGCATGATCAGAAAATCCGCATCGAGACCGTGATCGATCCAAACCTGCCGCGCGTGTGGGGTGACGGCCACCAGCTGTTCCAGGCGTTCGTCCAGATCGTAGAGAACGCTTTGGACGCGCTCGAGGAAGCGGGCGGAGGCTCGCTTCAAGTCAGCGCCCAGCATCACGCAGGAGAAGTCGTCGTGCAGTTTTCCGACAGCGGACCGGGCATAAAAGAGCCGCATCGAGTGTTCGATCCTTTCTACACCACAAAACCGATCGGCAAAGGCACGGGCCTGGGACTGAGCGCCGTGTATGGCGTGGTGCAGGATCATCGCGGACAAATCACCTGCCAGAACAAGCCGGAAGGCGGAGCGGTGTTTGTGCTGCGCCTGCCCGTCGCGAGCCAGGGCGATAGCCAGGCGCTGGCCGCCGTCCAGTCGTAGAGGCTCGATTTCGCATCTTCATCCGAATCCTACCCTTCCTGTAACATGAATTCCGATGTCCGAGGGAATGTCCGAAGCAATGTCCCAACCGCTTATCCACAACTCCGCGCGCGTCCTCGAGTTCGACGCCCTGCGTGAATTACTGCGCGGTTACTCGTCTTCGCCGCTTGGCGATGCGAGGATTCGAGCCCTTGCACCGTCGACAGATTCCGCTTGGATTGCTGAGCAACAGGAACTGACCGCCGAAGTGCGCGAGTTCCGCCGCGTGGGTGGGCACTTCGATTTTTCGGGACTGCTCGATATTACAAAACTGGTTGAGAAATCTCGGATCGCAGGAGCTGCGCTCGAAACCACGGAGATTCGCGACGTTCTGCTGGTTGTAGACCGCGCTGCCGAGTGGCGCGAGATCGCCTTGCATCCGCCCGCGAACATGAGGACGGAAAGCCGGCGGCTGCCAGTGCTCTCGGGCAACGTGCCCGACTTCACCGACTTCTTGCGTTCGTTTCGAAACAAGAGTCTGCCCGATGGCACGCTGGAAGACCATGCTTCGCCGGAACTGGCGCGCATACGCCGCGAGATCGAAAAGCAGAGACGTGTGATTCAGGAATCGCTGCGTGGATACTTGCGCCGCCTGGCTGAGGACGGAACCGTGCAGGATGAACTGGTGACCATCCGCGGCGAGCGCTTTGTCATCCCGGTAAAAATTGAGCAGAAACGCCGCGTGCAAGGCGTCGTGCACGGAGCGAGCTCGAGCGGCCAGACTGTATTTGTTGAGCCTCTCGAGACCATCGAGCAGAACAACGAACTGGTTCGCTTGCTAGACGAAGAGCAGGCCGAGATTCATCGCATTTTGCTTGAGATGACGCGGCGAATCGGTGAGCAGGCAGCGGCGATCCTGGCCTCTGCGGAGGTGCTCAGCGAGCTGGAGCTCCAGTTCGCCAAAGCACACTTCGCCGAAGACTACAACTGCGTGGCTGTGCGGTTAAGCACGCCTGCCGCAAGCCAGCAAAATCCAAGTCGGGACAGCCGTCCTCGGCTGCCTGCCCTGAGCGAAGCCGAAGGGTCCGCGAGCGCAGCTCGCCTCCTCCTGCACAACGCCCGCCACCCGCTGCTCGAGCGCAACTTAAAGCTCAAAGGCGCGGCGGTAGTCCCAATCAGCGTCGAACTCGAAGGCGCCCGCCGGCAACTCGTGATCACCGGTCCGAATACAGGTGGGAAAACAGTAACCCTCAAGACGGTCGGCCTGTTGGCCTTGATGGCGCAATCGGGAAGTCCAGTTCCCGCCGACCGCGCGGAAATGCCGGTGTTCGATGCGGTGCTGGCCGATATTGGCGACTACCAATCGATCGAGCAGAATCTCTCGACTTTTTCAGCGCACGTCACCAACATCGATTTCATTTCGCGCACCGCAACCACTGACTCTCTCGTCCTGCTCGATGAACTGGGCTCAGCCACCGACCCCGAGGAGGGCGCAGCGCTGGCGGTTGCGATTGCAGGATACTTTGGCCGCATCGGCTGCATGACGGTAATTTCCACGCATCACACGTCGTTGAAAGTCTACGGCGCGAATACCCCAGGTGTGATCAACGCTTCGGTGGGCTTCAACGAGACCACTCTGCAACCTACTTATGAATTGAAGATGGGAGTGCCCGGAGCGTCGGCGGGAATCAACATCGCGCACCGGCTGGGGTTGAATCCGGCGATTATCGAAGCGGCGCGGGCGCGCCTGGGCTCGCAGGCTCGCGATGTCGGCGAATTTCTCGACAAGCTTCATGCCAGCTTGCGCGACGCGGAAGGCGAACGGCTGCGCCTGCAAACCCGCGAACAGGATCTGGAACGCGAGAAGACGCGCCTGGCGGCCGAAGGAAAAAAAGACCAGCAGACAAAGCTCCGCGAGATGGAGAAGAAACTCGAGAGCGTTCTGCGCGATTTCGAATACCACGCCCGCGAGGCGGTAAATGCCATCCAGGAGCGGGCCGCGGCGCAGAAGCTATCGAAAGACGCGGAGCGGCGCATCGCCAAATTGCGCCGCGAATTTCGCGAGCAGTTCGATTCCACTGTGGTGGCGCACGCCAGCGGAGCCGACAAGGGTGATCTACACGCGCAGCCCCAGATCGTCAAGCACGTCTCCGAAGGCGACAGCGTCAAGCTGAAATCAACCGGCCGTGCGGCCAGGATTTCGCGCAAGCTCGACGACAACCACTTTGAAGTGGAAGTGGGCGCGATGAAGATGAAGATCGCGCGCGACGATATTGCCGAAGTCTTGAGCAAAGCAGCGGATTCTCCGGTGAAGGCGGCGCGGGCGCGAGGGATTTCCGTGTCGCTAAATAACGAGAACGAAACTCAAAATCCGGCGTCGGAGATCAACGTCATTGGCTTTAACGTGGACGACGCGACTCGGGCAGTCGAGAAATTCGTCGACCACGCATTCCTCGCCGGCTTGCCCCGCGTGCGCATAGTCCACGGGAGCGGCATGGGCATCCTGCGCAAGGCGCTGCGGCAGGCCTTGCAGCAGCATCCTCACGTGGAATCAGTAGCCGAGCCCCCGCAGAATGAAGGCGGTGGCGGTGCGACCGTGGTGGAGTTGCGGGTGTAGCTCTGTCACCGTCACAGGAGCCATCTTGAGCGCAGTCGAAACATTCCTATTTGAACATTCTTAGCTTTGTTACCGACGATACTGGCGTTCTGCTGGTCATCGGTGTCGAATAACGGTCTGTGGAAATGTTCGGACCTGATCAGCGGCGTGTCGTTGTTGTAGCCATAGTTTCGCTTGCAGTTATGGCTTCTGCGTTTCTTGGGTTTTCGTATTTGATCCGCCCAAAAACAGAGTTTGAGCGGGAACAGGCACGCGCCGTGATGCGGAACCCGCGGTGGCTAGAAATTGAAATTGAAACCTCTGACGGTCGCCGCGAATACCGGGAGACCGAAGCCATTTTGCTGGTTGTGCGCTTCTCCAGTGCAGCACCGCACATGTACAAGGCGGATGCAGCAGATGGGGCGAGCATATCGGCCGCATCGGATGAACTGCACATTTCGAATGGTGAAAAGAGGCCTCTTAGCACAACGGGAATCGTCTGCTGCGACTCTCGTCTGGTCGGTCTTGATGATGAACCGTTTACGCGCCGACCCAAGACTCCTCTGAAACTCTCTCCGGGAGAATACGAAATTTACCTAACCAGCCGTCGGGTTTTCAATTGGGACGGCAACGGAATATTGACGTGTTGCAGCCCAAGTCCGTTTGAAGTCGCCTCGAACATGCTGAAGATTCGTGTTCTGCCGGACCGGGATGGTTCGGCCCGGCGTTTTCCAATCCCCTTCAACCACTAACACTCGTTTCCCACAGCTTCTCCACAGCAATCCATTTCAGCTATATTCCAACCAGCAGCTTTCCCGCTGACAATCGTAAAGGGAGAAGGGTCTCGATCCCCGAACGCGTCAATCATGCCCACAGAAGACTTCAAAGAGACGGTGAAGCAGCAGGCGGACATCGTCCGCATCATCGGCGACTACATCAAGCTGAAAAAAGCTGGGGCGCAGAACTATTCCGGACTGTGTCCCTTTCACGGGGAGAAGACGCCGTCGTTTTCGGTGCATGCCACGCGCCAGTTTTATCACTGCTTCGGCTGCGGCGTTTCAGGAGACGTCTTCAGCTTCGTCCAGAAAATCGAAAATATCACCTTCCCTGAAGCAGTCCGTCTGGTGGCGCAGAAGCTGGGAATTGCGCTGCCGAAGACGACGTATTCAAGTCCGGCAGAAGCGAAGGAAGCCAAACTGCGCGCGCAGTTGCTCGACATTCAGGAGCGAGCCGCCGCGTTTCTCCAGGAATGCCTGAAACGTCCCGAGGGAGCAAGAGCTCGCGAGTATCTGCAAGGGCGCGGGCTGGACGAAGAAACGGTTGCGCGTTTTCGCATCGGCTACGCCCCGGATTCCGGCTTCCTCCTCCGCGACCGCCTGGCGGGCGAATTCAGCGAAGAGGTGCTGCGCGAGAGCGGACTGTTCTCATGGAAAGAGGGTGCCCCGTCCTCGTCCGTCCGTTCTTTGGACGGACAGGACGGGGATTTTGATTCGGAGCCGGCTCCGAAGCTCGCATCCGCCATGTATTCCAAGTTCCGCAACCGCGTGATGTTCCCCATCACCAACGATGCGGGAAGAATCATCGCCTTCACCGGACGAACCCTGGCCACCGACGAGAAGTCGGGCCCAAAGTATTTGAATTCACCGGAGACCGGCATCTACTCGAAGAGCCGAGTTCTGTTCAACCTCGACAAAGCCAAAGAAGCGATTCGCAAGCTGGATTACGCCATCCTGGTCGAAGGTCAGATGGATTGCATTTCCGTCTACGCTGCCGGGTTCCACAACGTGATCGCCAGCTCGGGCACCGCGTTCACCGAGATCCAGGCCAAGCTGCTCGGCCGCTTCAGCAAGAACGCGGTGGTCAATTTCGATCCCGACACGGCGGGAGCCAAGGCCACCGAGCGCACGCTAGGCTTGCTGGTCGAAGAAGAATTCCAGATCAAGGTGCTGACCCTCGAGCAGGGGTTCGACCCCGATCTCTTCATTCGCCGCAAGGGCAAAGACGCTTACGGCGAAGCTCTGCGCCATTCGCAACGATACTTCGACTATCTCATCGACCGCGCGCGAAGCCATTTTCCAGGGCGCACCGGGGAGAGCAAACAGAAAGCGGTGAACTACCTGCTGCCCCACATCCAGCGCGTCCCCAGCCGCATCGTCCGCGACGAATTAAGCCAGGAGATCGCCCAGAAGCTGGGTATCGATTCGTCCGTCTTGCGCCAGGAGTTGCGGCATGTGGCTTCGGAACGTTCTGCGACCGCAGTGAAAGCACCAGTCGAGGCGCAAGCCACCGATGCCGAGCGAATTCTGATCCGCGCGCTGGCCTCGGCCCGCCAGATCCAGCCGGGCGAGCACGTCTCCGCCCGCGACGGCGCTCATGAGGTTATAAAACGTGAGGTTGTAAAGGACGAAGAGTTTGATCCCGCTCGCCAGGCGCAGTACGCATTTCAGAGCGAAGGCCTGCATCGCGGCCTGGCGACCGAATCGCTGGTCGAGGCCCTACTCAACGCCGGGGCCGAAGTTGCCGATGTAATGGAGGTGCCATGCTCCGAAACCGAGCGCCGGATGCTGGCTTCCATCCTGTTGAAAGAGGACGAGGAACTCAGCGCCGAGCGTCTGGAGGGCGCGGTCCGAGCCCTGCGCCGCATTCACCTGCGCCGCCGCCTGGAGCAGGTCCAGCGCGAACTAACCAAGCCAGGCGTTAGTGACGATAAGGTCATCAGGAACGAATTGCTGCTCGAAAAAGATCGCCTGAGCCGGGCACTGAGGGATCCCAGCTTGGCTGAGCACGGACTGAGAAACGCCCCAGGAAATAAGAAAAGTGCATGAAACAAAACGACCATTAAAATCATCTAACTATTTAGCGGAGTTATAGATAGCGGCGAACGGCGGGGAGCTTTCGGGGCAAGTGATAGACCGGCCAGTACTTATGTGCTAAAATCCATAAGTTTGTGCTAGGCGCACAACTCCGCGCTACCCCAGATTCCCACCTGAACAGGCCGTATCACACGCTCCTCGCGGGCGAATTGAAGAATTTGAGGAACACCTCTTGGCTCTTGAAGACAAGTACGATGACATAAAAAAGCTGGTCGATGCCGGCAAAGAGAAGGGCTATCTCACTTACGACCAGGTAAACGAGTTAATCCCTCAGGACGTGGTCAGTCCCGACGACCTGGACGACCTGCTCACTACGATCGGCACGCAAGGCATTGACGTGCTGGAAGGCCCCAAACTGCCTTCCGCCGCGCTCGATAAGAAGTTCGAAGAAGGCGAAGAGGGCGAGGACGTTGAACTCGATCTCACTCCCGGCGCTCTCGAAAAAACCAACGACCCCGTCCGCATGTACCTGCGCGAGATGGGAACCGTTCCCCTGCTCACGCGCGAGGGCGAAGTAGAAATCGCCAAGCGCATCGAGCGCGGCCAGTTGCGCGTGCTCAAGGCGCTCTCCCGCTCTCCCATCGTCATCCATGAACTCCTAGCCATGGGCGAGGATTTGAAGAAGGGCGTGCGCTCCATCAAAGAAGTCGTCACCTTCGACGAAGAAGAGATCACCGACGAGATTCTGCAGAACCGCTTGAACGAATTCACCGGCAAGATCGACGCCATGGCCAAGCTGTACAAAAAGGCCGGCATTCTTCAGGAAAAATACGTTGCGATGTCGCAGAAAAAGCGGCCCAAGGACCATCGTCGCGCCCGCCGCAACCTGGCTCGCGGCATCGTGCGGGTTTCGCTCGCCGTCCGCAAGCTCGGTTTCACCAACGCCGAGCGCAAGCGCCTGATCGACCGGGTCAACAAAACGGTCGACAGCATGCGTTCACTCGACCGCCAGGCTGGAAATCTTGAGCGCAAAGCCGACGCCACGCGCAGCGAGGATCAGAAAAAAGAATACCGCCGCCAGGCCCGCGCCGTACGCAGCGAGATTGAAAAGCTGGAAGTCGAAGCCGGCCTCCTGTTCCAGGAGATCAAGCGCACGCAGCGCGAGATCATCCAGGGCGACATGGACGCTGAACAGGCCAAGCGCGAACTCATCGAGGCCAACCTGCGCCTCGTGGTTTCGATCGCGAAAAAGTACACCAACCGTGGCCTGCAGTTCCTCGACCTGATTCAGGAAGGCAACATCGGCCTGATGAAAGCGGTCGACAAGTTTGAATACCGCCGCGGATACAAATTTTCTACGTACGCCACGTGGTGGATCCGGCAGGCGATTACCCGGGCCATCGCCGATCAGGCGCGCACCATCCGCATCCCGGTGCACATGATCGAGACCATCAACAAGCTGATCCGCACTTCGCGGCAGCTGGTGCAGGAACTGGGCCGCGAACCCACGTCGGAAGAAATCGCTAAAAGAATGGACATTCCCGTCGCCAAAGTGCGGAAAGTCCTGAAGATCGCGCAGGAACCGATCTCTCTCGAAACCCCGATCGGCGAAGAGGAAGATTCACATCTCGGCGACTTCATCGAAGACCGCGCCGTAGTCTCTCCGGCCGAAGCCGTGATCAACGTCAATCTCAAGGACCAGACCGGCCAGGTCCTGCGCACGCTGACGCCACGGGAAGAAAAAGTAATCAAAATGCGCTTCGGCCTCGAAGACGGCAGCGAGCACACCCTGGAAGAAGTCGGGCAGAGTTTCGCCGTAACCCGCGAACGCATCCGCCAGATCGAAGCCAAGGCGCTGCGGAAGTTGCGGCATCCGTCGCGCTCGCGCAAGCTGCGGGCGTTTATGGATGGAGTCAGAGACTAAGATCCTTCACCACCGAGACACAGAGTCCCGGAGAGATCCTTTCTGGAGGGCACGGCTTCGGCCGTGCCTTTTTCTTTCCCAGATTGGCATCTGCTATCGAAATAATTCCTCTTGGGCCGTCAAGTACATTCAAGCTCCAAATTACAATCGACAACGCAACAGGGTCGTTTGGAGGGTGGTTCCAGTGGGTACTGGACGGCGCCTGTCACGCGTTCGAGTGGCTTCAGCCACTAGGGTTCGATTCCCTCGCCCTCTAATGTCACTCGAGCCTCGAATTGACGCTTGACATGCTTTCGAGGTTTGTTACGATTAGGTTGACAGGCGTCGTTTAGTACCTCGCAGGCCCCGAGTGACCCTCGGGGCTTTTGCTTTTGCGCTCGGGGTGCCCGATTCGTGGCGGCGCGAAGATGGGATGCCCCTCCCGTCCGTGGAGTTCCGCTCTCGCAAATAGCGTCTGGTGTTTCCGCCAGACTCCTCCTTCAAATCAGAAATCCTACTTATAACATGTTGACGGACTCTGCAAGCTATGTCATACTACAACGTATGAGTACAACCGAGAAGCTCGAAACCGTATGGTTCACCACGAAGGGGCAGGTCGTCATACCGCTTCGCCTGCGCAAGCAATTCGACATCGAGGACGGGACAAAGGCCGTGGTCCAAGCCACACCAGAGGGAATTCTTCTTAAGCCCATGACTGCGGCGCTGATCAAGCGCGGGCGCGGCATTCTCAAGCGCGTGCCCGGAGGCAAACCGCTGACCGAGGACTGGGCCGAGCACAAGAAGCAGGAACGGGCCCTCGAGGGGCGCCATGCAGGCTAAGGTGCTCGATAGCTTCGCACTGATCGCCTACTTCCGCGACGAGCCCGGCTCGGAAACGATGGAAGATATGCTCGTCGCCGCCGGCAAGAAGGACAGCCCACTCCTCATGACCGATGTGAACTACGCCGAGGTGAAGTACTCGATCGTCAGAAAAGACGGGGCACAGGCGTGGGCGGAGGCCGCGAAGGTCCTCGAGGGCCTGCCGATTGATTTTCATTCCACGACCCGCGCTCTGGCCGACACTGCAGCCGACTTCAAGGCGCGCTTCAAATTGAGTTTGGCCGACGCCTTTGCCGCCGCGCTGGCAAAGGAAAGGAAGACTGAACTCGTCACCGGCGACCCCGAATTCAGACCCCTCGAAAAGGAAATCAAAATTCACTGGCTGAAAAAATCATAGGCCTGGGTCGCAGGGGTTGGACGTGTCTATAGATGGGAGTTGGGGACTAGCTCCCGCCCCGGGTAGCCTTCCGGCCAGCTTCTTGAAGAAATCAGGTCTCCGCGGCGTGCGCAAACCTACTCACCGCCGGCTGCCGTCCCTGCCGGGCCCTCCACAAATCGTACTGCGACTGCATGTTCATCCACAGCTCTGGCGTGTTGCCCAGGGCGGCCGCCAGCCGGATGGCCATGGCGGCGGAGATTGCGGCCTTGCCGTTAAGCAGGCGCGAGAGCGTCACGCGCGTAATCCGCAAATGGGCTGCTGCCGCGGTCACCGCCAAGTCTCCCAGATATTCGCGGAGAACCGAGCCCGGATGGGGTGGGTTGTGCATTCGTTTAGCAGTTCCTCGCAAGCTCACCGGATTTCGTCTTCCGGCTCAGGCGCAGCTTTCGGCGCATTCCGCAGAAACTTCATCAGGGCCGCCCCGGTTGCCTTCCCAGCCCGCTTCCGGAAGAAGTCGGCCGCGGTTTCCACGACTCCCACCTTCTGCGCAACCGCAGAGGCGATCCATTGATTCAAGGAGACTCCATCTTCCTTCGCGAGGCGCTGCGCAGCCTTCTTTATCGAGACAGGAAGCTTTAACGGATAAGTTGCCCTACTCATAATTTCACCTTCTTCAGTAATTCCGCCGGGCGCATGATGGAAATCGCAAACCGCTCGCCCGCCTCGGCAAAGTCGGCTACGTTGTATGTAACGATGGCGTCTGCTTCGCCGTTGATCGCAGCCTCCAGCACCATTTCGTCATTCGGGTCCCGCGTCTGTGGCCGCCATAGAAAATGAACTTCGACGGGCTCGACCAAGCCAGCTAGTTCTGCCAGGAACTCGTCAATCTGAGGCAACGTTAGGCCGTGAGCCAGCCGATGCTCAGGACGCTTCAATACATCCTCATATTCCAAGAAGAGCGGAGGAGTTGCTAGCAGCCTTATCCGCCTCTCAGCCAGCAAACGCAAAACCGCATTGCCAGCTCCCAACCGCGTCCGTAGCCCGGCGACGACGATGGAGGTATCCACTACCACTTTTAGCACATCCTATATGATATCACATCGTATAGGGTATCCAGCGCTGAGCACTGAGGCCCTTGTGGAAATCGCCCACAAATTTTCGGCGGGATGACCTTGCCTTCCGATTGCTTTTCCGGCTCAATGGAAAGATCGGGCGACATTCGCGAATCTTCACGAAATGCCGCCCTTTTTCGTTCTGAGGTTGGTTCAATGGGGAAGCGGAAACCGATCATTATTGGCAAGAAACTTCGGGGTGAGTGGGCGGAGATGATTTTCATGCTGCGCGCCACCGAACATGGTTTGCAGGTGAGCAAGCCTTGGGGAGACTCCAGAAGTTACGATTTTGTGGTTGGACGGCCTCGTCACTTTGTGGCGGTGCAGGTTAAATCCACCATCTTTGAGTTGGAAGAGGGCTGGATGTGCACCGTCTGCAGCAGCGGCAATCCGTATCCACCCGAATCATTCGACTTTCTGGCGGCTTATGTTGTTTTCGAGGATGCATGGTACATCATTCCAGAGGAGGAGATTCTGGGAATGAAGTCGGTCTCGCTGCATACGAAGTGCAGCCATTCGAAGTACGAAAAGTACAGAGAAGCATGGGAGTTGTTGGGGCGCGATCTCAATGCGAACCCGGTGACCGGTCACATCGACGACATCCAAAGTTGCGCGGAAGAGTTCTCCTCCGACTGGATTGAATGAGGCTGGGATTCATTCTAAGTTTTCCTCAGGCATCCACAGGGAAGTCCTATCGTCCACAGTTTCTGCACAAGGGGGAAATATTTTTCGGTTGCGGGTCGCGACATTGTGAACGAGAGTGAGTGCAGCGCAAACGTGGAATTCTCAAAGCTTGCCGGATGATGATTGCGGTGACGCCGGTGGCAGCTGGCAATTCTCGAGGGTGAATTGCTGGGGGAAATTGGAAACGCGCGCGAGCGCGAATCGGTTGCCCGGGCATTGCGGCCTCCTCTACAGTCTGCTCCTTGAGCGGGCTGGGCCGCTGGCCAACGCAGGGGTTGCAGAGAAGCGATTCTGCGAATCATATTCCGGAATCATGCTCTGCGGCCAGTACTGGTAAATGCGGCACTCTTCCTTTTTGGCGAGCGCTGTCGGACCAGTACCGTCGGCTCGCTGCTCCTAGCGGCGGGAAGGCAGGGCGAGAGATCCACGAGCGATGCGGCGCGGGGTGGCTGGCCCTGCGCCGCATTTATTCTTGCGGCTTGACTTCTTCTTCGCCGTTTGTTCTCCTACGCCTAGTTACTACGATTCCGTCAGTCCGCGGGCGGTACTGCCCGCTGACTTTATTGCGATTGAGCTTGGTTTTCCAAAGGATGCGCCTCGCATTCACAACCCACATCGGGTTAGTGTGCCGATGGTGTGCGAGAGCGTGGGGGAAACATAAATATCTTGGCGACTACTGATTACAACATCAGCACTCTTCCCGCGAACGTGGAAGCGGAGCGCTCGATTCTGGGGGCGATTCTGCTGGACAACTTTGCTTACAACCAGGCGGCTGAACATTTGCGGATCGAGGATTTTTCGCTGGATTCGCACCGGCGGATTTATGGGCGGATGGTCGATCTGGCGGAGTCGTCGCGGCCGATCGACATGATTACGCTGATCGACGAGCTGGACCGTCACAAGGATCTGCAGGCGATTGGCGATGTGGGCTATGTGTCGAGTTTGCTGGATGGGGTTCCGGACCGGCCGAGCATTGAGCATTACGTCAAGATTGTGCGCGACAAGGCGCTGCTGCGCGGGCTGATTCATGCTGCGAATACGGCGATTGCGCGGGCGGGTGATCAATCGGATGCCGCCGAGGAAGTGCTCAGCGACGCTGAGGCTGCAATCTTTCAGCTGTCGGAGAAGCGCATTGGGCGCGGGTTCATGGGCGTGCAGGAGATCGTCCGCGAATCGTTTGGCTCGGTGGATGCTTTGCTGCAGCGCGGGCAGCGCATTACCGGCCTGGCCACTCATTACGAAAATCTTGACGAGATGACGAGCGGACTGCAGCGCTCGGATCTGGTGATCATTGCGGCGCGGCCTTCGATGGGGAAGACTGCGTTTGCCATGAACATCGCCGAGAATGCCGCCATCAAAGATCAGCAGGTGGTGGGAGTGTTTTCGCTGGAGATGTCGCGCGAGGCGCTGCTGCTGCGGTTGCTGTGTTCGACGGCGGAAGTGGATGCGCACAAGATGCGCACCGGTTCCCTGTGGCAGGATGACACCAAGAAGCTGGTGCGGGCGATGGAGCATCTGGCGCATGCCCCGATTTTTATTGATGACACGCCTGGGATTTCGTTGAGCGAGATGCGGGCCAAGGCGCGGAGGCTGAAGCAGGCGCAGGGCAGGCTTGACTTGATCATCGTCGACTATCTGCAGCTCATGTCGGGCGGGAGCAAGCGGTATGAGAATCGCACGCAGGAAGTGTCGGCGATTTCGCGGGGACTGAAGGGACTGGCCAAGGAAATGAGCGTGCCGGTGGTTGCGCTCTCGCAGTTGAGCCGAGCGCCGGAGAGCCGAGGCGGGGATCATCGTCCGCAGCTTTCTGATCTGCGCGAGTCGGGATCGATTGAGCAGGATGCTGATCTGGTGATGTTCATCTTTCGCGAAGAGGTTTACCGGCAGGATGATCCGGACCTGCAGGGCAAGGCGGAGATCATCATTTCGAAGCAGCGGAATGGGCCCACGGGCAAGCTGGTGCTGGCCTTCCGCAAGAACTGCACCCGGTTTGAGATGATGGCGGAAGGCGGGATGGCGCCGGAGGAGTGATGGCGGACGAACATGCGACTCCGGGGGCTAAAGCCTGTGTCCATTCCTGGAGCTATACGCGGCGCTGAAGCGCCGCTCTTCCACGGCGCTGCAAGGGTTTCCGAGGTATTGAGGGCGATGGTGGCGGCGGCGGGAAGCAGATTCCTCACTTCGTTCGGAATGACAAACGCCTTTTGTTTGGGGTTTCCGCGGAGCCGACCGGGTGCAGGAAGGACTGTAGTTTTGCGGTGGTAAGTACCTTAGGGGATTCGAGTTGCGCGGAGCGGGTGTGCTGTGGAAAAGCTTGTGGAATTGATGGCGATGAGCAAAATGGCTGCGGGTAAAGATTTGTCAGGCGATTTGGAGCGACCGATTTTCAGCTCCTAAGGCTCTGAATAGTAACCAGTTAGGCAATTCACTCGGCATTAACATCGGGAAGGCCCGTGAAAAGCCAGCATATTCCTGCTTTGGAGATTTGCACATTTCATGGTTCCTGACGTTTCGATTCCGGGTCTTGATCGGTATCCCGGAGTGGAAGACAAAACAGCTTAATTGCTGTCTTCGCCGACCTTGAGGACGGCCAGGAAAGCTTCTTGCGGGATGTCAACGCGGCCGATGCGCTTCATGCGTTTCTTACCTTCTTTTTGCTTCTCCAGCAGCTTGCGTTTGCGGGAAATATCGCCGCCGTAGCACTTGGCGATGACGTTCTTGCGGATCGCCGATACGGTTTCCCGGGCTATGATTTTGGCGCCGATAGAAGCCTGGATGGCTACTTCGAACATTTGCCGGGGTATGAGCTGGCGCATTTTTGAGACCAGCAGTTTGCCGCGCTCGTAGGCGAAATCGCGATGCACGATGATGGAGAGCGCGTCTACCGGTTCGCCGGCGACCAGGATGTCGAGCTTGACCATGGGCGACTCCCAGTAATCGGCGAGGTGATAGTCGAGGGAAGCGTAGCCGCGCGAGACGGACTTGAGGCGATCGTAGAAATCGAGGACGATTTCGTTTAGAGGTAACTCATAGTGCAACATCACGCGCGAGGAGCTGACGTACTCAAAAGTTTTCTGCTTGCCGCGCTTGTCTTCGACGAGCTTGAGAATGCCGCCGACGTATTCTTCGTTGGTCAGGATTGTGGCGAGGATTACCGGCTCTTCGACCTTTGCGATCTCGCTGGTCTCGGGCCAGCGCGAAGGATTATCGACTTCGATCAAGTCGCCGTCGGTCTTGGTGATTTTGTAACGCACGCCGGGAGCGGTGGTGATGAGTTCGAGAGCGAACTCGCGCTCCAGGCGCTCCTGGATGATTTCCATGTGGAGGAGGCCGAGGAAACCGCAACGGAAACCGAAACCTAATGCTACTGAGCTTTCGGGCTCGAAGAAGAATGACGAATCGTTGAGGCGGAGTTTTTCGAGCGCTTCGCGCAGGCGGGTGTGCTCGTGCGCGTCGACGGTGTAGAGTCCGGCGAAGACCATGGGCTTGATTTCTTCGAAGCCTGGGAGCGCGTCGAAGGCAGGGTTGGCGTCGTCGGTGATGGTGTCACCGATTTTTGTGTCGGCTACGTTTTTGATGTTGGCGATGAGGAATCCGACTTCGCCGGCTTTTAGTTCTTCGATCTCTACGGGCTTGGGGGTTAGCACGCCGAGAGTTTCGGCGTCGAAAGTTGTGCCGTTCGACCACAGGCGAATTCTCTGGCCCTTGCGCAGCGTGCCTTGAAAAACCCGGGTGAGGATCACTACACCGCGATAAGCGTCGAACCAGGAGTCGAAGATCAGCGCTTGCAGGCGGCTGTCAGGATTGCCTTTGGGCGGCGGGATGCGCTTCACGATGGCTTCGAGCACGTCGGGCACGCCCTGCCCGGTTTTCGCGCTGATGAGTACGGCATCGGAGGCATCGAGGCCGACGGCGCTTTCGATCATTTCTTTGGTGCGGGGGATGTCGGCGCTTTGCAGATCGATTTTGTTGATGACAGGAATAATTTCGAGGCCGTGATTGATAGCGAGATAAGAGTTGGCGAGGGTTTGGGCTTCGACGCCTTGGGATGCATCGACCACTAGCAGCGCGCCTTCGCAGGAGGCCAGCGAGCGCGAGACCTCGTAGGAGAAATCGACGTGGCCGGGAGTATCGATCAGGTTGAGCTGGTATGTGTTCCCGTCGTGGGCGGTATACATCATGCGGACGGCGTGAGCCTTGATGGTGATGCCGCGCTCGCGCTCGAGATCCATGGTGTCGAGCACCTGGGCCTGCATCTCGCGCATGGTGAGCGATCCGGTCAGCTCCAGCAGGCGGTCCGCCAGCGTGGATTTACCATGGTCGATATGCGCGATGATCGCAAAGTTGCGGAGGAAAGCGGCGTCCATAGTTCAGTGGCCAGTTGTCAGTTGCCAGTAAACCGGATCAATATCGATCTGGAACCAGCTCCGGGCAACTCACTCTTGCGAGGCTGCGGCTAATCTTTGATTTTAGCAGGCTGGGTGGAGTCTCAGTTTTCGAGGGCAGTTCCATTCTTGCGAGCCCGGGATTCGATAGATCCCTAAAATCGTTAACACAGGGGACACTGGGCTTGGACTTTCCTTTGCGCAGACTCGGGCTTTCTTCGGTAGAATCCTGCCTTGTCTTCGCGGAGGAGGAATCATGAGCAAATTTTTCGGTGCTGGCTTCCTTGTGATTGCCTGTTCGGTCGCTTTAATGGCTCAAACTCTTTCGCCGCAGGTGCGCGGATTCGTGAAAGTGGACGCACCTGTGGTGGCGCTGACTCATGTGCGCGTGATCGACGGCACGGGCGCGGCGGCGCGGGACGACGAGACGATCGTGATCTCAAAAGGGAAGATCGAGTCGGTTTCTGACGCTGCGGCGGCGAACGTTCCTAAAGATGCCCAGGTGCTTGACCTTCACGGATACACAGTTATTCCCGGACTCGTGGGGATGCACGATCACATGTTTTATCCCGTGGGCAATGGCATATTCGGGGAGATGGGGTTCAGCTTTCCGCGCTTGTACCTCGCAGGCGGGGTGACGACCATCCGCACGACGGGTGCGCTTGAGCCTTATACCGATCTCGAACTCAAGAAGGAAATCGACAAGGGCGAAACACCGGGACCGAAGATTCACGTCACTGGGCCTTATCTGGAAGGAGCCGGCAGCTGGGCGCTGCAGATGCATCAGCTCACCGGTCCTGATGACGCGACGAAGACGGTTAATTTCTGGTTGGACCAGGGCGTCGACAATTTTAAGGCGTACATGTTCATTACTCCGGCCGAACTTTCCGCTGCGGTAGCGGCGGCTCACAAGCGCGGAGCCAAGGTTACTGGACATCTTTGCTCCATCGGCTTTCGGGAAGCGGCCGCGATCGGAATTGATGATCTGGAACACGGGTTGCTTGTAGACACGGAGTTTTTTCCTTGGAAGAAGTCGGGCGAGTGCCCGGAAAAACTTGACTATGAGTTCATTTCGAAGCTGGATGTGCAGAGCGGGCCGCTGCACGATACGATCGTCGATCTCGTTCAACGCCACGTTGCGGTCACCTCGACGCTGCCCGTGTTTGAAATGTTAGTGCCCGGACGGCCGACGATTCAGCAGCGTATTCTCGATGCTTTGTCGCCTGACGCTCGCAGCGCAGTGCTCAACAACAAGGTGCGTGCCGGCGATAACGGGTTGATCCGGCAGCGCTACCACAGCGACGCTTCGCCGTGGGCGGCCGCTTTCAACAAGGAAATGGAGTTCGAGCGTGCCTTCGTGCAGGCCGGAGGTTTGCTCCTGGCCGGGTTGGATCCCACGGGCATGGGAGGGGTGATTGCGGGTTTCGGAGATCAGCGCGAAGTCGAACTGCTGGTGGAGGCGGGATTTACTCCAGTGGAGGCGATTCATATCGCTACCGAGAACGGGGCGCAATATCTCGGAGAACTGGACCGCATTGGCACGATCGCTCCGGGGAAGCAGGCAGATATGGTCGTGATCAAGGGCGACCCTTCGAAGAAGATCGAGGAAATCGAGAATGTGGAGACTGTGTTCAAGGACGGAGTCGGCTACGATTCGGCGAAGCTGATTGAATCGGTGCGCGGGGTGGTTGGGAGCAGGTAGTCGCTGGTATCTAGTGCCCAGTCCCTAGTTCCGAGTCCCGAGTCCCGAGTCCCGAGTTTTAGCTTTCGCTGTGGCCTGCACTCATTCTCGCAAACTCGGTGCTCGGTACTTTTCAGTTAAGATTCAGGTCGCATGATTGTTCTTGCCTCTGCCTCACCTCGGCGCCAGGAATTGCTGCGCAATGCCGGGATTGCATTTACGGTGCAGCCCGCTGACATCAATGAAACTCCGCTTGTGGGTGAGGCTCCACGGGACTGTGCGGAGCGGCTGGCGCGGGAGAAGGCGCTGTCGGTGTTTCAGGGCCGGGCTGGGGATTGTGTTCTCGGCGCGGATACCATCGTTGTGGTCGATGGCGCAATCCTGGGAAAGCCTCGCGACGCGGACGATGCCGTGCGTATGTTGCGAATGTTGTCGGGACGCACGCACGCCGTGATCACCGGAGTGTGTGTGCTTGGGCCAGGGGCTGGTAACGCACACACGCGGACTGCTTCCGAAATCACGATGGTGACTTTTTGCGAGTTGTCTGACGATGAGATTCGCGATTATGTGGCCACCGGGGAGCCTATGGACAAGGCGGGCGGGTATGCGATCCAGGGCATCGCTTCGCGCTGGATCCCGCGCATTGAAGGGGATTACAGCAACGTGGTGGGGTTGCCGGTGGCACTGGTGTATCGCATGCTGCGGGAGCGGGGAGCGCTTTGAATTGCTGCTACAAATCTTCGGCTAGGATTTCTTCTCTTCCTCTTTTTCTTTTTTCGGTTCGGCCCCTTCTTTCATGGAAGCTTTGAAGTTACGGATGCCTTCGCCGATGCCTTTGCCGACGGCGGCAAATTTTGCGGGGCCGAAGAGCAGAAGAGCGATGGCGATAATCAGTAACCAATGCCAGGGCGAAAACTCACCCATAACTCCTCCAAGGGTGCTTCAGGCGTTCCGAACACGGGGCAGATCAGTGGAACTGCCTGTAAAAAGTCTAGGCTATGCTAACTGCAGAGTCAAAGAATGCGGCGTGGCTTTTGTTTCGCGACGCTGGATCCACGCTCACCGAGTTGCCCTTGCAAAGTCTATTCTAGAGGGTGTTTCGGGAGGTTGGCGGTGACTTTTAAACGTTGCATGCTGATGCTGGCGCTGCTTATTTCGTGCCAGACGGTTTCTCATAGTTACGGTCAAGGGGCGGCGCAGGCCCCGGTCACTGCGCCTAGCGAGCATCGCAAAACCAGCGAACCCTATACGGGCGATCTTTCTATTTTCGATTCTCCCGGGCGGGATGAGCGGCTGCAAGTGAATCGCGTGATGGACATTCTGGGCATCACGCCGGGAAGGACGGTGGCAGACATTGGAGCGGGTTCGGGCTGGTTCACGGTGCGGGCGGCGCGGCGCGTGGGCGAACGCGGCGCGGTTTATGCCGTGGACATCAACCCGGAAGCGATCCGCTATATCGACGGTCGCGCGCGGAAGGAGCAGTTGCACAACATAAAGACCATCCTTAGCAAACCTGACGATCCGCTGCTACCTGCAGGGTCGGTGGATGCTGTTCTGCTCTTGAAGACTTATCACGAAGTTGCCGAGCCGGTCGTGCTGTTACGAAACCTGCGAGCGGCGCTGCGTCCCGACGCCAAGGTTGGAATCATTGATCGAAATGGAAATGGCGAGGAGCACGGGGTGGGCCGCGACGTAGTCCTGCATGAAGCCACGCGGGCGGGCTACCGGTTGCTGGAGCAGTATGACTTTGTTAAGGGCGACAGGATGGATTATTTCCTGGTGCTGGTTCCGGCGGGGTAGTGGTTCAAACACTTTCGATCATTCCGGCGAGCAGCAGGGCTCTTCGCGGCAGTTCGGGAATGACGATGAATTCGTGGACCGCGTGTGCGCCGTCGCCTACGCCGCCTAAGCCGTCGAGCGTGGGAATGCCCATGCCCGCGGTGAAGTTGCCGTCGGAGCCGCCGCCTACGGCTGCTTCTTCCAGTCTCCAGTCGATCTGGCGGGCGATCTCCTGAGCTTGTTTGTAAAGCGCTTCTACTCCTGCAGTGCGCTCCATGGGGAGACGGTTGATGCCGCCGGTCATTTCCAGTCTGCAGTGCCTGTCGAATGGTTTGAGGGAGCGCAGCTTGCGGTCGAGGCCGGAAGCTTGTTTCGCGCTCTTGATGCGGACATCGATGCCCACCGAAGCCTCGGCCGCGATCACATTGGTGCGCGTTCCGCCTTGCACCACGCCAGGGTTTACCGAAACGCCTTGCCGCAGATTATTCAATTTCGAGACCACCGTGATCTGGCGGGCTAGTTCGAGGATGGCGCTGTGTCCCTTGCCGGGATCGAGTCCGGCATGGGCGGCGACGCCTTTTACGCGCAGCGTGTATTCGCCCACACCTTTGCGCGCGGTTTTTACCGCGCCCCGAAGACCGGCGGCGGGTTCGAGCACCAGCACTCCGGCGGACTCTTTTGCCAACGCCTCTGTGATCTTTCGCGAAGAATGGCTGCCGATTTCTTCATCGGAAACCAGGAACACCCTGACCGGCCGCGGCAGCTTGCCGTGCCAGGCTTGTAGCGCTGCGACGGCATGCAGCATGAGCGCGATACCTGACTTCATGTCTAGAACGCCGGGTCCGCGCAAGCGGCCGTTCTCGACTTTGCAGGGCATGCTGGCCAGCGTGCCCAGTGGATAAACCGTATCGTAGTGGCCGAGGAGCAGAACCGGCTTGCGAGTTTCTTCGGCGGGGAAGTCGATTTGCAAATTGTCGCCGAAGTCGGCGCTGCGATGGAGACGAGTGCGTCCTCCGAGCGCTTCGAACTTGGAGGCGAGGAAAGCAGCAATGCGGTCGACCGCTGGCTTGTTATCGCTGGGGGATTCGATTTCGACGAGATCGCGAATGGTGTCGACGATTTGGTCCTGATGTTGCGAGAAATAGCGCAGGCGATCGGCCCCTGCGGGCTGAGTCCGGGCCGCTGCCGATTTTCCTGCTTTCATGCTGGCACAATTCCTTTCGCGGGCTGGTGGTGGTGCAGTGCGCTGTGAATGCGACGCGGTACAGTATAATCTTCAGGCTGATTCGGGCGAACGGATTGAGGGCGAAGCATGACTGAAAGCACTCCACTCGTGACGGATGTCGCATCCAAGACGGGATTCGACATTCACGAGATCCTGAAGATTTTGCCGCACCGCTATCCGTTTCTGCTGATTGATCGAGTGCTGGAGCTGAAGCGCAAAGAGCGCATCGTAGCCATCAAGAACGTCACCATCAACGAACCTTTCTTCAACGGGCATTTTCCCGGATTGCCCATCATGCCCGGCGTGCTGATTGTGGAAGCCATTGCGCAGGCCGGAGGAGCGCTGTTGCTGACCGAACTGGAAGACCGCAGCAACAAGCTGATGGTTTTCACCGGAATCGATCGCGCCAAGTTTCGCCGCCCCGTGAGTCCCGGCGACCAGTTGCGGATCGAGGTGGAAGTGCAGGGCTGGCGCGTCATCCCCCGCATGATCGCCGCCAAGATGCACGGTGTCGCGTTTGTCGCGGGCAAGCGCGTGGCGGAGGCGACGGTGTCGTGCCAGCTGATTGACAACTCGCGCGCGCGCGGGGACGGGGCGGAAGTGACTCGTGATGGCGCGGATGCCGAGTGAAGAAGAGTGCGACTGGGTCCGCCATCGGTAGATCTCCTGACGATGCAATAACGAAATCATGAATGTTCATCCCACGGCGATTGTCGATCCCCGGGCTAAAGTGCCAGCATCATGCACGGTCGGCCCTTATTGCGTGATCGGGGCTGAGGTCGAACTCGGCGAGGGCTGCCGTTTGGTCTCACACGTTGCGCTCGAAGGCCCGACGAAGATTGGCGACGACAACGCGTTTTTTCCTTTCTGCGCGGTCGGCATGGCTCCGCAGGACGTTACCTACAAAGGCGAGCCGACGCGGCTGGAGATTGGCGACCACAACGAGATTCGCGAGTGCGTCACCATCAGCCGCGGCACCGTCAAGGGCGGCGGCCTCACGCGCGTGGGCAGCCACACGCTGATCATGGCCTACGCGCACATTGGACACGACAGCGTGATCGGCGACCACTGCATGCTGGTGAACGGAGCGACGCTGGGCGGGCACGTGACCGTGGAGGAGTGGGCGGTGGTGGGCGCGCTTTGCCCTGTCCACCAATTTGTGCGCATCGGTGCTCACTCCTATGTTGGCGGGGGCACAACCATCACGCAGGATGTGCTGCCGTTTTCGATGACTTCCGCGGCCCGCAACACTCACGCCTACGGGATGAATAAAGTTGGACTCGAGCGCCGCGGCTTTTCGAAGGAACGCATCACCAAGATTCATCACGCTTACAAGACACTGCTGGCGTCGAAGATGAATACTTCGCAGGCATTGCAGAAGCTGAAGTCCGAGCCTGATCGCGGAGAAGATGTCGATATGCTAATTCGGTTCATCGAAGCGTCTGAGCGGGGAGTAATTAAGTAGGAGTCAGTTCCGACCCTCCGTCGGGAAGGCCTGGGGGCTCAATGAGCGCTAGGGCGATACTTTGCCAACTTGGCAGGCATCGATCGGAAAGGTGGCGGCCTTCGCGTCGGAGTCACTTTAGTTTATCGCGTCTAACTATTTAGTTTCGACTTGGATCGAGCACAGGCAATGATGGGCGTATGTATGACTTCGTGTGGCGGCTGGTACGGAGTTTTGTAGTTGACTTGGCGTCAGCTGTACCAGCTTGGGGTTCCTTTACTCTCGTAAGGTCTGCCCTTAGACAAACGGAACCCGGGGCGCAGTATCGCCGCTTTGTGCGTTTTGCAGGTGCGATCGTGCTTGGCGCACTTGCTGTCTGGCTCTTCTTTGCGCTGCACCGTTGGTGGGTTTGATTAAATCAGCCGTTAGGGCTCCGCAACCAACGAAGGCTGGGGTACTCAATGATGGCTCGGTGCTAGACTGACTCCGCATCTTTCTGTTGGGGTCTCGCGCCTCATGCCCTCCAAAACTGACAAAATCGGCCTTATTGCTGGCAACGGCACGTTTCCCGTCCTCATATTGGCCGCCGCTCGCGCTCAGGGATTTGAAGTGGTTGTGGTCGCGATCAAAGAAGAGGCTTCGGCTGAGATTGAGGATCGCGGCGCGGCTTCGGTTCACTGGGTTTCGCTGGGAGAACTTTCGAAGCTGATTGAGACTTTCCAGCGAGAGGGCGTGCGGCGTGCCATCATGGCCGGGCAGGTGAAGCATAAGCAAATCTTCTCTGCGATCCGGCCGGACTGGCGGCTGGCTAAGCTTTTGCTGTCGCTTACCACACGCAATACGGATAGCCTGCTCGGCGCCGTAGCCAAGGTTCTCGCGGAAGAAGGCATCACGCTCGAGAGTTCGACCGGATTGCTGGAGCCTCTGCTGGTGAAGGCCGGAGTGCTCACGCGCCGCGCACCGAGCGAACAGGAACGGAAGAACATCGACTACGGCCGCGCCGTGGCTCGGCAGCTGGCGCAGTATGACATTGGGCAGACGGTGGTGATTGCGGAATCGGCTTGCGTGGCGGTAGAAGCCATGGAGGGCACTGACGCCGCTATCGAGCGTGCCGGGCATATCATGGGTTCGCTGCGCGGAGATGCTTCTACGCTGAGCCGCGCCCTTACGGTGGTGAAGATCGCGAAACCGAATCAGGACATGCGGTTTGATGTTCCCGTGATCGGAGTTAAGACGATCGACGTTATGCAGGCGGCAGGCGCTACCTGCCTTGCGCTCGATGCTGGAAAATGTCTGCTGCTTGATGGCGAGAAAATTCTCGACGCGGCCAATGTGGCGGGGATGGCGCTTGTGGCTGACTCGGCCTGATCAGATTTACTTTATTCGCGAGTCGCCTGTTGATCCCCTGGAAGGAAGCCAAAGGATTATGACCACTCCGAGTTCTGAACCTGTCCTGATCGCCGAACAGCTTCGCCGCGCATTTGATGGCGATGCCTGGCATGGTCCGGCTCTGCTGGAATTGCTGCGGGAGATGGATGCTGTCACCGCTGCCGCTCAGCCTCTGCCTGATGTTCATAGCATCTGGGAGCTGGTGCTGCACGTTTCCGCCTGGGACGATGCGGCCAGCCGCCGGCTGGACGGGGAGAAAGTGCAGCTCACGGGTTCGGCGAATTTTCCTGTCGTTCCCAAGCCTACCCAAACTGCCTGGCGCGAGGCCGTCGCTGGCGCGAAGCACACGCACGCTGTGCTGGTGAATATGGTTGCGGCGTTGCCCGAGTCGCGGCTGCGCGAGCGGGTTCCCGGCAAGAGATATGATTTCTACTTCATGCTGCACGGCGTGGCGCAACACGCGCTTTATCATGCGGGGCAGATTGCGATCCTGAAGAAAGTGCAGGGGCATGCCGCGAAATCGCAGAGTTGAGTCGCCCTTAATCTGCTCACCTACCATTGTTTGAAGATCACTCCCACGGCGACCACAATCAGGCCGAATCCGACGGCGTGATTCCAGCGCACCGGCTGCTTCAGGTAGAGCACTGAGAACACCGAGAACACGACCAGCGTGATGACCTCCTGAATGGTTTTCAGTTGCGCGACGCTGAACTCATAAGAACCGATGCGGTTCGCCGGCACCTGGAAGCAATACTCGAAGAAGGCGATCAACCAGCTAATCACGATTACCTTGAACAGTGGGACCTCGCGATATTTCAGGTGACCATACCAGGCGAAGGTCATGAAGATGTTGGAAACGGTAAGCAGGGCAATGGTTCGCATGAGATGAAGTGGCTCTCCTTTCGTGGCGTTGGACCCGCCAGTCTATTCCAGATGCTCTTTCCCAGTTTTACGTTTACAATTTGTTGTTCCTGCTGGCAACCAGCCAGGCGAGAGTTCCTTCCTGCAAGCTGACAGTGCGATTTCCGTTGCGGTGGTGGGTGTGGGCGTTTTCGGACGCAACCACGCGCGGGTCTACCACGAACTGGAGCAGCAGGGCGAGCCGGTGCGGCTGGTGGGCGTGGTCGATCCTAATCTGGATCGCGCCGACGCGGTGGCGCGGGAGTTTGGCTGCCGCGCTTTTGGCTCGGTCGCGCAGATGTTGACCACGCACAGCGAGGTCCGCGCAGCGTCGGTGGCCGCGCCTACAGTGCATCACCTGGCAGTAGCTCGCGCCCTGATGGAAGCCGGAGTTGACGTGCTGATCGAGAAGCCGGTAGCCGCTTCGCTGGATGAGGCGAACGAACTGGTGCAACTGGCTGCCGCGCACAAGCGCATTGCCCAGGCGGGGCACCTTGAGCGCTTTAATCCGGCGGTGCGGGCCACGATTCCCCTGCTCACGCAGCCCATGTTTTTCGAAGTGCATCGGCTCAGCGTCTTTACTCCGCGCTCACTTGACGTTGACGTGGTGCTGGACTTGATGATCCACGATCTGGACATCGTGCTTTCGTTTGCCAATTCTGCGGTGAAAGAGGTGCGCGCCGTCGGGCTGCCGATTCTTTCAGGCAAGGCTGATATTGCGAATGTGCGGCTTGAGTTCGAATCGGGATGCGCGGCTAATTTCACGGCCAGCCGGGTTTCGACTGAGCGGGTGCGCAAGCTGCGCTTTTTTCAGCCCCAGCAGTATGTTTCCATCGACTACGGGCGGCAGGAAGTGCTTGTGTTCACCGTTGGTGCCGATGGCGCGCCGGGCGCTCCCACTGTCAATCCGCAGATAAAAGTGGCCAAGCCTCCTGTGACTTCGGAAGAGCCTTTGCACGCTGAGTTGAAGTCGTTTCTGCAGGCGGTGCGGCAACGCTCCACGCCGTTGGTGCCGCTCGAAGATGGGCGCCGCGCGCTGGCGCTGGCGCTCGACATTGTGGCTGAGATTCGCGAGCATGGGAAGAAAGTTGGGCTTGCTGGGATTGCCAAGGCGAAAGGCTAGGCAGCCGTATGCAAACGCTTAATGTGGGCGCATAACTTCGCGTCGTCCGCCCGCTTTAGCTCTCCTAATCAACTCGACGGAGTTATATCCGGGGCGAAATAAGTTGCTTTTTCCGCGCGGTCGCGAGTATTGTTGGGCGCCTGAACAGAGCCGCCCCCGGGGTTCCGATCCAAAAGCGGCGAGCTGCAGATCCTGCACCCGGTAGCAAACTAAGGAGTGGACTGTGGAAACGCGTTCAGTCCCATTCGTCGCCACGGGGTCATTTCCAAAACTGCTCACCGAGGACCGGAGGCTGATCTTAGCCGCAGCGCTGGGAACGATCTTCGAGTGGTACGACTTTTTCCTGTATGGTTCCCTGGCGGTAACCATCTCCAAGCAATTCTTTTCCGGCGTGGACGAGACTACCGGATTCATGTTCGCCCTTCTGGCGTTCGCGGCGGGCTTCATCGTCCGCCCTTTTGGCGCGGCCTTCTTCGGTCGCCTAGGAGATCTGATCGGGCGCAAGCACACCTTTCTGATGACGATGTTTCTGATGGGACTGGCTACGCTCTCAGTGGGATTGCTGCCGGGATATGCCCGCATCGGCATGGCCGCGCCGATCTTGTTGATCAGCCTGCGGCTTTTGCAAGGGCTTGCTCTGGGCGGCGAGTATGGCGGAGCAGCCGTTTATGTGGCCGAGCAGGCGCCAGCCAATCAGCGGGGTTATTGCACGAGTTGGATTCAAGCCACCGCGTCGCTTGGTTTGTTGCTTTCTCTGGTAGTGATCTTGTGCTGCCGCCTCGCCACCAAGTCAGCGTTTGACGTGTGGGGCTGGCGAATTCCGTTTTGCTTTTCCTCAGTCTTGTTGGGTGTATCACTGTGGATTCGCCTTTCCATGAAGGAATCGAGGGCTTTCCTGCAGGCCAAGACGGAAGGCAAACTCTCTCGCGCCCCGCTGCAGGAAGTTTTCGGGAAGAAGGAGAATCTTCGCAAGCTGCTCATAGCTTTTGGCGGCATGGTCTCAGGGATGACCGTGGTGTGGTACACGGCGCAGTTCTACGCGCTGTATTTCCTGATTCAGTCTTTGCGCGTGGATCCGATGACCGCAAATCTCCTTATCGGCGCGGCTTTGGTGCTGGGCAGTCCTTTCTTTATTCTCAGCGGACGGCTTTCCGACCGGATCGGAAGAAAGCCAGTAATGATGGCGGGGATGCTGCTGGCGGCTGTGACTCTGATTCCGATGTTCAAGGGATTGACGCGTTATGCCAATCCGCAGCTGGCGGCGGCCGCGCGCGCGAACCCCGTGGTCGTGGCCACGGATCCTCACACTTGCAGATTCCAATTCGACCTGGTCGACCAGAGAAAAAACTCCAGCGATTGCGACAAGGTCAAAGCTTTGCTCTCGAAAATGGGCGTTCCTTACACTAACTCGACCTTGCCGGCTGGGTGGGCGATTCAGATCAAAGTGGGTTCCGGCGCGATCACGGGATTTGATACCAAGGCGATTCAAGGGGCACTGGTGGCGGCCAATTATCCGGCTCGCGCCGATCCAGCTCAGATGAACGTCGGCATGCTCCTTGTGTTGCTGACAGCGCTGATTGCGTTGGTGACGCTGAGCTACGCACCGCTGGCAGCGGCTCTAGTGGAAATGTTTCCCACGCGAATTCGCTACACTGCCTTGTCGGTTCCTTACCATGCAGGAGTGGGTTGGGTTGGAGGATTGCTGCCAACGATTGCCTTCAGCATTGTGGTTGCGACGGGCAACATCTATTACGGCCTTTGGTATCCGGTGATCGTGGCTGCTCTCAGCTTTCTCATCGGTATGCGCTACATGCCGGAGACCCGGGGCCGCGATCTTCATGCTGATTGAGGCAATGCAGGCCTAGAAGCGAGGAAAAAATTCATCATGCCAGGCGACACGTATCCGAAGTTCCGAGCGGCGGCGGTGCAAGCGGCACCAGTGTTTTTGGACCGAGACGCGACCATCGATAAGCTGGAGACGCTGGTGCAGAAGGCCGTGGATGCCGGCGCCGACCTGATCGTGTTTGGAGAATCTTTCATTCCGGCGTTTCCGGTGTGGAACCTGATCTATGCTCCGATGGACCAGCACGGATTCTGCCGCCGAATGTTTGACAACGCGGTCCAGGTTCCGGGACCCCACACAAGAAGGCTCAGTGAGATTGCCAAGCGCCACCGCGTGTTCCTCTCGGTCGGCGTCACGGAAAAGGGCCCGCTTAGCATGGGAACGCTTTTCAACACCAATCTTCTGTTCGATCGCGAGGGGACGCTGCTGAACCGCCATCGCAAGCTCGTCCCCACCTGGGCCGAGAAGCTCACTTGGGCCAATGGAGACGCGGCGTATCTGCGTCCCGAGGAGACCGAAATCGGCCGGGTGGGGACGCTCATCTGCGGAGAGAACACCAATACTCTGGCGCGTTTCGCGCTGCTCGCGCAAGGCGAACAAGTGCATATTGCAACCTATCCGCCGGCTTGGCCGTTCCATCGCCCCGGCAGTGGCGCTCGTAACTACAATCTGGCTGAGGCCATCCGCCTGCGCTCGGCTGCGCATGCGTTCGAAGGGAAGGTCTTCAACATCGTCGCCTCCTGCGCGCTCGATGCCGATGCTATTGAGCAACTCTCGCAGGGGGATTCCAAGATGAAGGAATTGTTACGCGCGACGCCGGCGCCGGTGTCGATTATCGTCGGCCCCGATGGCGAAGCGCTGGCCGATCCTGTCACAGGAGGGGAAGGCATGGTCGTGGCCGACATCGATCTCGCCGAGAGCATCGATCTGAAGATGATGCACGACATCGTCGGACACTACAATCGGTTCGACATTTTTCATCTGGAAGTTGACCCCGCCCCGAATCAGCCAGTTTCGATCAAGAAGGTCACGCGACGCGATGAACAGGGATCGAACGGAACTTCCCGGGTTACGCTCCAGGTCGCAGCCGAGGTCGTGCCGGATGAAGCCGCAAGTCCTGCGAACGAACGGCCCATAGCCGTAGTGCGCGCTAAAGCCCAATAAATTATCCGGCGGGGGCGGTAACCACGGGTTCGCGAGCCGCAGACCTGACCGCGATGACAAATGTTTACACAGGTAAGTCCCTCCTAATTTTGGGAATGGGCAGAATCCACCGAAAGATGCGAAAATAAAAGGAGCTTGGCTGTGCTGGCTCGTTGCGTCATCCTGCGGTAAGCGGGATGCAACGTGGCAGGGGGGATTTGTGTCTAACGGACAGGCCCTGGCTTAGATACGCCCAGCTCAGACAAACTTAGTTCATGCCCATCACGCAAATTCCATTCCAGGATCCGGTGGCTCCTCCCGAGAAGCCGCAAGCGGAACAGCTTGGGTTGTACGACAGCCAGGGATGGGAAACGGCTTACCGCGCTCTCGATGACGATGCCCGGGTGCCGCATCTGCTCATCCAGTTGCAGGACGATCTGGAGCGCTCGCGGCGCCGAGAGGCTGCATGGATTTCCGTTATCGTCCATTTGATTCTCCTCATTGCCATCTTCAACATTGAGAGACTTGAAAAATACTGGCCGTGGCACTCGGCTGTGGTGGCGAAGAATCTGACGAACGGGAAGGATTTGACCTTCCTGGAGCTTCCTTCGGATTTGCAAAAAGTGCCGCAGAAACCGAACACGAATATTCTTTCTGACAAGAACCGAATAGCCACGACACGTCATCCTGAACTGGACGTGAAAGAGCTGCGCAAGATTCTGGCAACCCCACCGCCGGGAGCGCCCGGGTCGAGCGGTGCACCACAGCCGCCGCCTCCGTCATCTGCTGGGCTTGCGCAGAACCAGCCCGCGCCTCAGCCCCAGCAGGCGCCGAATCCGCAGATCGCGCAATTGCAAACGCCGGTCGCGCCGAATGTCGCCAGTGAGTTCCAAAAGTACGGTGGTTCCATGTCGGCGGGTTCGGCGATTCAGGACGCTGCTCGTGCCGCCGCGGCCAGACGCGGGGCTGGCGGGCAGGGTGACAACGGCGATTTCGGATTAGGCACCGGGGCGCATGGCCGCCAGGTTGGCGGCCTTGAAGTTCTCAGCGACACGCAAGGTGTGGATTTCGGCCCCTATCTTCAGCGAGTGCTGCATGACGTTCGTCAGAATTGGTACAACGCGATTCCGGAATCCGCCGAGATGAAGCACGGAAGCCTGATTATCGAGTTCGCGATTATGAAAGATGGAAATATCGCGGGCATGAAGCTGGTCACCCCGTCTGGAGATATTCCGCTCGATCGCGCGGCCTGGGCGGGCATCAGCGCGTCAAACCCATTTCCGGCGTTGCCCGCTGAATTTGGCGGACAATATCTCGCTCTGCGCTTCAAGTTCTTTTACAATCCCACCAAAGAAGAGAGCGAAGGACTGGATTAGTCCCTTTCGAATTACGGAAGCCCCCGATAACGACTAAGCCAACTTTTCCTCTACCAGACGCGGCAGCGGTTCTGATTGACCATTGGCGATCCCGCCTTGCAGTGAAATGCCTCCTGGAATTCCGGCATGTTCGAGACCACGCCGTTGGTGCGGTACTTGTCGGGGGAATGCGGGTCCACCGTGGCCCGCAGCCGTTTGGTCTCGTCACGAGTTTCGCCGCACCAGCTTTGTCCGTAGCCCACGAAGAATCTCTGGTCGGGAGTGAGATCGTCGAGCGGTTGCAGATTCTGTCCCTTGGTGTCTTCCTTCCAGGCCATGTATGCGAGGATGAGGCCGCCGAGGTCGGCGGTGTCCTCGCCGAGCGTGAGCTTGCCGTTGATCTTGATGTTGTCAACGATGGTGTAAGTGGAATACTGATCCGAAATGCAGCTGGCGCGCTTCACGAACTCTTTGCCATCTTCGGCGGTCCACCAGTCGCGCAGGTTGCCGTGCGCGTCGAACTGGCGGCCCTCGTCGTCGAAGCCGTGGGTGAGTTCATGGCCGATGGTGCCTCCGGTGTCGCCGTAGTTGGGAGCGGCATCGGAGTTAGGATCGAAGGCCGGCGGCTGCAGCACGCCCGCGGGAAAGTTAATGTCGTTCATCTGAGGATCGTAGTAGGCATTCACCGTGGGCGGCGTCATTCCCCATTCGCCACGGTCGACGGGCTTGCCGATCTTAGCCAGTTCGCGGTCGAATTCAAATCTGCGCGCCCGCTCCACGTTGCCGAGTTCATCTCCGCGAACGATCTCGAGCTTGCTGTAGTCGCGCCATTTGTCGGGATAGCCGATCTTGTTGGCCATGCCATGCAGCTTGATCAGCGCCTGCTGCTTGGTGGCCGCGGACATCCAGGGCAATGAGTTGATGTCCTGTTGCATGGCAGCCTCGATTTCCTTCACCATTTTCAAGGCCTCCTGCTTCGCCTGCGGGCTGAAATATTTCTCCACGTACACCTGACCCAGCGCTTCTCCCAGGTCGTCGTCTACGTTTTCCGTGCAACGCTTCCAGCGTGGCTGCAGTTCTTGCTGGCCCCGCAAAGTTTTTCCATAGAAAGCGAAGTTCTCGTTCAGCAATGGTGAGGAAAGAAACGGGGCGTCAGCGTGGACCAGGTGCCAGCGCAGATAAACCTTCCAGTCCGCGAGGCTTTCTTTGTTGAGCTCTTCATTCATGGCCTTGAAGAAGCCGGGGGCGACCACGTTGAGCGAGGCGAGGGACGGCAGTCCCACTTTGGTGAAGTACACCTGCCACCGAAAATCGGGACTGATTTTCTCCAGCTCGCCTGTGGTCATCTTGTGGTCGAGGTTCTTCGGTTCGCGCCGCTCTACCCGGGTCATCGAGCTCTTGGCCAGAGCGGTTTCGATGCGCATCACGGTCTGCGCTTCCGCAGCAGCAACCTCCGGCTGATCGCCCAGCAGTTCGAACATTTTCTGCACGTGCGCCACGTAAGCCTTGCGCAGATCGACCGACTTGGCGTCTTCTTTCACGTAGTAATCGCGGTCCGGCAGGCCGAGTCCGCCCTGGTCGGCATACGCGATCACTTGACTGGCGTCTTTGAAATCCTGGTTGGAATTGAAACGAAACAGGACATTGTCGTCGATCATCGTCGCGGCAACGTCGGCGATTTCCGCCTTGGAGTCGATCTTCGCGATTCGCTCCAACCCCGGCTTCAGCGGGTCCGTTCCTCTGGCCTCGATTGCTTTCTCGTCGATGCAGGAGGAATAGTAGTCGCCAATCTTCTGCGTGGCGGCGTTGCGCGCGGGGTCAGGCACAGCGGCGGCCTCGAGAATTCCGCGCAGCCGGACCCGATTCTCGTCCTGCATCTTCGAGTAGGTGGACCAGGAAGACTGGTCGGGAGGAATCGGGTTGTTCTTGATCCATCCGCCGCAGGAGTACTTGAAGAAATCCACGCACGGATCGACGCTGCGATCCATGGAAGTCACATCCAGCGCGGGTTCGGGCTTCGACTGGGGGCCGCTCACGGGTTGCTGGGCGCTCGCCAAAGGAAGCAGCGACGCGGCTACAAATGTAACGACGATGACGGGGATGGAAATAAAGCCGCGCAGGATTGCCATTGTGAGTGACCCTCTTCCGTTTGCCTGGTGAAGACACGCCTGAGGCAAAATGATCGTGCTGAAATCGAACCTAAGAGTATAAAGCTTCGCGTCAAGGGCGAGAGGCTTGCCTCGGGTCAGGCGGATTAGATCTTATTCGCGCACGCTACTCTGCACTTGCCGTTTCACATACGCCATGCGAATCAGAGTTCGTTCTGAGAACGGTACATAGAGTAATCCCGCGCTGGCTGCGAAAGCCGCGCCCAGCCCGATCTTGCCGATCAGCAGAAATGGAGCGACGGCCCAAAGCTGATCGAGAGCGAGAATAAAAGGAAACATGTGCTGGAATTTTTCGCCGAGGCGCTGATAGTCGAATCCGACGGCGGAGAGCAGATAGCACCGCAGCGGAATTCCCGCGCCAGCAGTCACCATCACCACGGCCGCCAGCGTGGTTGCGCCAAACGCCGGCAGGAAAGAATCTGCGATTCCCTGGATCGCATGCAGTCGGGAAAGCGCGACTACGTAGAAGATGAGGTACATCACTTGGGCCAAGGCGAATAATCCCCGCGTCAGCCTGCGCCGCGGGATCGGCACTTCGAGCTCAGGATGCAGGGCGCTTGGGGAGCTTTGCGTGGAGTTTTGGGCGGAGGGCGGCGCGACACTATTCTGTACCGGTGCAATAAACCGATATCCACGACGGGCCAGCGTCTGGATATAACGTGGACTGGATGCCGAATCGCCCAACACTTCCCGAAGCTTGTTCACCGCGGTGTTGAGGCTATGGTCGAAATCCACGAAGGTGTCAGCAGGCCAAAGTTTCTGGCGCAGTTCCTCGCGCGTCACCACGTCGCCAGCTCGATCCAGCAGCAAGGCCAGAACCTGAAACGGCTGCTCCTGCAGGCGAAGCTTGGCGCCGTTCTTGCGCAGTTCACCGGCGGCGAGGTCGAGCTCGAAGACTCCAAAACGCGCTATTCTGCTGGAGTTGCCTTGGAAAGCGGGCATGACGATGGGCGACCGACGACGCGTAGTGTAGCACCAACAGCGATGCTTCCTGCCGGGCGTACAATATTCGTGTGCCTGACGCCCAGCGCCAGAACGATTCCTCCGGCAAGCACCGCCGGCACGCGATTTATGCCACGGAAACTTCCGGCCTGCTGCTGATCGCCTTCCTGTTGCTTGTCCTCACGCTGATACGCTACTGGCACGCCATTCACTGGAGCGTGCGCTGACGGTGGCTTTGTTGCAGCCTGAACCGCTGCTGGTGGTGGTGCTCGGTCCCACCGCGAGCGGCAAGACCTCGCTTTCTCTGGCGCTTGCGGAGCGCTTCCACGGCGAGATCGTGAACTGCGATTCCGTCGCCATGTACCGAGAGTTTGATCTTGGGACCGCGAAGTCTACGGCCTCCGAACGAGCCCGCGCTCCGCATCACTTGCTTGATTGCGTCGCCCCCACCAGCCATATCACCGCTGGCGAATATGCCCGCCAGGCACGGCAAGTGCTTGATGAGATCAAAGTGCGTGGCCATTTGCCGATTTTGGTGGGGGGAACCGGACTCTACCTACGCGCTCTACTCGAAGGACTTTTCCCCGGCCCGCAGCGCTCTGAAGAACTGCGCGAGCGATTGAGAGAGCTTGCTGCCGGACGCGGCTCGGATTACCTTCATCGCATTCTGTGCCGCCTGGATGGCGCCGCTGCTGAAAAGATTCACGCCAACGATACGCCCAAGCTGATCCGCGCGATCGAGGTATGCCTGGCGTCGAGACAGAAGATGACGGAATTGTGGCAGCGTGGGCGCGACCCCTTGCGCGGCTTCCGCATTCTGCGCCTCGGTCTCGATCCCGAGCGGCAGGCGCTCTATGACCGAATCAACCGCCGCGCGCAGCAGATGTTCGATGCCGGTCTGATTGAAGAGACGCAGCGGCTGGTTGAGAAGTATGGTGACACTGCCGGGCCACTCTCTGCACTGGGCTACAAGCAGGCTCTGCAATTTCTTCGCGGAGAACTGACGCGCGAGCAGGCGCTCCAGGCCGCGCAGCAGGCCCACCGCAACTATGCCAAGCGGCAAATGACGTGGTTTCGCCGCGAGCCGGAGGTCCATTGGCTGCGTGGTTTCGGCAACGATGTGCAGATTCAAAACGAAGCCGTGACTCGTATCGAAACCGCACTCGCCACGGATTTCACCGATCGTCGCGGATGAACCAACTGGGCGCGGATGCCATTCATTTCTGCTATCGTTCTGGCATGCTCCGCAAACTGGCAATCCTGCTGTTCCTCCTCACGCTTTCCTCGGCAGTACTCGCGAAAGACAAATATCAGCGCCCCGGCCCGGTTCATCTTACCCACGATGGCGAGAAGTGGGCGGAGAAGACTCTCCGAAAGCTGACCCTCGAAGAGAAAGTGGGGCAGGTTTTCATGATCTGGTGCCGCGCCAGTTTTCTCAACGTGGAAAGCCCGGAGAATCTTCAGTGGCTTGAAGAGATCCAGAAATATCACGTGGGCTCATTCGCCATGACGGTCCATGTGGACGGCCCGTTTCTTCTGCGCAGCGAGCCCTACGAAGCCGCCGAAATTCTCAACCGGCTGCAAAGCGAGTCGAAGTTGCCACTGCTGTTTGCCGCGGATTTTGAGCGCGGCGTCTCGATGCGACTGACAGGAACCACGGTCTTCCCGCACGCCATGGCTTTCGGTGGGGATGGCAAAGTAGAAGACGCCGAGGCCTTCGGCCGCATTACCGCCGAAGAATCCCGCGCCATTGGCATCCACTGGAATTTTTTTCCCGACGCCGATGTGAACTCCAACC
>JBAWCJ010000413.1:0-1617 GCA_049590215.1 Candidatus Sulfotelmatobacter sp.
TCATCTTTCCCATTCTGCGCAAACTCCGGCAAATACTTCGCCACCGGATCATTCAGCCGCACTTCCCCGCGCTCCACCAGTTGCATCACGGCCGTAGTAGTAGCAATCACCTTGGTCAGCGAAGCCAAATCAAAAATCGTATCCAAAGTCATCGCCTCGCGCCGCGGCTCCAAAGCCCGCGACCCATAAGCCTTCCGGTAGATCACCGCCCCATCGTGACCGACGATGAGAACAGCTCCAGGAACCTGCTTCTCCTGAATAGCTTGCTCAATCGCTGCATCCACAGTCGGAAGTGCAACGGCACGTGTGGGGACAGCCGTCCTCGGCTGTCCCGGGCTAAGCCCGGACTTCCGACCAGCCGCACCAACGGCGCCCTGCCCAGCAGCACTGAGAACGCACCCCAGCACCAAGCTCAGAGCGAACACCACTCCGCGCGCTTTACCCCGCGAGTTTGATTCAAAAGGAAGGATGCTGTGACTCTACACAACTCAGGCGGTATGACTCAAGAAACTCAAGTAAGGGAGTGCCACTTATGCCATATCATGAATTCATCGATGACGCCGCCACGCCTCTCATCCACTCTGCTCGAAGCCTTCAAGGATCAAGACAAAGTCTTCGCCCCAGCCTTCGCCATTCTGCAAGAAGCAATCAACCAGCAAGCCTTCCCCGCAGCCTCCATAACCGTAACCCACGCCGGAAGCCTGGTAGCCCTGAAAGCCCTGGGAAGCTCCACATATGAAGCGGGTGCCCCATCCTCCTCGCGTTCTTTGCGAGAGGGTGGGGACTTTGACTTTGCAGTCCACCCCACGACCCTCTTCGATCTAGCCTCTCTAACCAAAGTAGTAGCCACCACAACCGCAGCCATGCTCCTCTACGAGCGCGGCCTGCTCGATCTCGAAGCCCCAATCTCCGCGATAGTCCCCGAATTCACCACCGACGCAGCGAAAGATCCCCGCCGTCACGAAGCAACCCTCCGCATGTTGCTAGCCCACTCGTCCGGCCTCCCGGCCCATGAAAAGTTTTTCCTGAAAGCCCGCACCCGCGCCGAACTCCTCGAAGCCGCCTTCACCACCCCGTTAGCCGTCGACCCCGCCACCCACGCCGAATACAGCGACGTCGGATTCATAATACTAGGCGTCGCCCTCGAACGCCTCTCCGACGAATCCCTAGACCGCTTCTGCCAGCGAGAAATCTTCGCCCCGCTAGCCATGACCCACACCACTTTCAATCCCCCGCAGGAGATCCGCGCAAAGATTCCCCCCACCGCCGACGATCAAACTTTCAGAAGAAGAATCGTCCAGGGCGAAGTGCAGGACGAAAACGCCAGTGTCCTCGGCGGCGTAGCCCCCCACGCCGGACTTTTCTCCACCGCCGAAGACTTGGCCAAATTCGCCCAAGCCATGCTGAATCAGGGAAGCCCCATCCTCCGCCCCGAAACCGTAGCCCTCTTCACCCGCCGCCAATCCACCCCCCCAGGCACATCGCGAGCCCTAGGCTGGGACACCCCCTCACCCCAATCGCAATCCGGAAAATATTTCTCGCCCCAATCCTTCGGCCACCTCGGCTACACCGGAACCTCTCTCTGGATCGATCCCACCCGCCAGCTCTCAATAACTC
>JBAWCJ010000414.1:0-2531 GCA_049590215.1 Candidatus Sulfotelmatobacter sp.
GAGGTCGACTGCTGCACCAGTTCGCGCATCCGCTCCATGGCTTTCACCACGGCTTGCGCTCCGGAGGCCTGTTCTTCCACCGCTGAATTGATTTCGTGGGTGATTTCGTTCAGCCGCGTAGTCGCCCGCGCGATCTGCGAGGAGCCATGAGATTGTTCGTTGGTGGCCGCTCCGATTTCCTGGGCGAACTTGTAAACTTCCGTGACTACGTTCGAGATCTTGCGCAGCGCCGCGTTCAGTTCGCC
Organism: Candidatus Sulfotelmatobacter sp.; assembly: GCA_049590215.1. GTDB lineage: Bacteria > Acidobacteriota > Terriglobia > Terriglobales > Acidobacteriaceae > Sulfotelmatobacter. The sequence continues at coordinate 246 of JBAWCJ010000414.1, forward strand.
GCCGAGATCCAGGCCTTCGTTAACGATTCCGGTGGAGCGATCCATGTTTTCGACGGCCTTGCGCGCTTCCTTCTGGATGCTCTGAATCAGTTCGGAAATCTCCTTGGTGGATTGCGCTGACTTTTCCGCCAGCTTGCGGACTTCATCGGCAACTACGGCGAAGCCCAGTCCGTGCTCGCCGGCCCGCGCCGCTTCGATGGCAGCGTTCAGCGCCAGCAGGTTGGTCTGTTCCGCGAGATCGTCGATGACTTCGATGATTTTTCCGATGTCGTCGGCGCGCTGGCCCAGGGCCCCGATGATTTCGCCCGAGGAGGTGATGGTGGTGTTGATGCGGTTCAGTCCGTCGGTGGCTTTTTCCATGGTGGCGATGCCGCTGTGCACTTCTTCGCGCGAGCGGTTCGAAATGTCGAGCAGCACCTTGGCGGTATCGGCCACGCGCTGGATGGAAGCCACCATCTGGTCGATGGAAGCTGATGTTTCGCTTACGCTCGAAGCCTGCACCTGCGTGCTCTTCACCATGTTCTGCACGTTCACGCTCATCTCGTGCATGGTGCTGGTGACCTCATCAATGGCAGAGGACGCCTGCAACCCGATCTTGGCGGAGTCATCGGAGGCGTTGGCCACCTGTCCACTGGCGCTCGCGACTTGCGAGGAAGCATCGCGCACGCTGCGCACCAGCCGGCCCAACCCTTCCACCATCTTCGCGAAGGCGTTACCCAGAGTGTCGTGCGGGGAGCGCGGCTTTACTTGAACTGTTAAATCTCCTCCGGCAATCGATTCGGAAACTCCCGCCATCTCTTTGAGATAAGTGACCATCTTGGCGAAGGTACGGGCCAGTTCTCCGATCTCGTCTTCGCGGGTGACGTCGATGTTGTGCTCAAGATCGCCGGTATCGCCGATCTGCCGCGAGACCTTCATCAGGTTGGTCAGCGGTTCGGTAATCGATTTGGCGGTAGTGATGGCGACCCAGATGCCCACCACCAGCGCGACCACCAGGGTTATGGAGGAGAACAAAATGGTCAGCGTACTCGCCGTCTTATCCGAAGCGGCGCGGGCTTCGACCAGCTTGTGGTTTTCCTCATCGGCCACGTCGAGCGCGTCCGTCAAATTCTTCACCCACGAGGAAGCGTCTTTCTGAAGGTAGTAAATCTGTAATTCGGCGACGGTGGCGTTGCCGGAGTCAACGTCCTTGCGTTTGTCGATCAGAGGCTGAGCGAACTCCTTGCCCCAGGCCTGCTCCAGTTCTCCCACCTTGCTCAAAGCCGTGCGTTCCTTTTCGGAGTTAGCCAGCGACAGGCCCAGCTGCAGTTTTTCATTGAGCGTGCGCAGGCCTGCATTCATCCGCTCTACTTCGCGGGTGTCGCCGCTGAGCAGGTAATTACTCAGGTAGAGGCCGTTCTGCATCATCTGAGAGCGCACATCGTTGGTAGCGCCGGCCAGGTCGAGCGAGACCTTGGCCGCATCCTTCGCGGCGTGCTCCCTCAGCACGGCCACAAGGTTCACGATGAACAGCACCACCACCATGCTGAGGATGATCCCGAAGTTCTTGTAGAGCTTTTTGCCGATCGTCATGCCGTTTTCCCCCGGCCCCTGTTTACCGTTTGCCTACTGATGCGGTTCGAACTTGATTTCCACCACGCCCGAGCTTTCTACCGCCGCGGGCTCAAAGCGCCACTTCCTGACTGCGTCCAGGGCGGCGCCAGCCAGCACCGGATGTCCGCCCACCACCTTTGCATCCTTCACCGTGCCGTTTGGCGCCACTACCACCTGAATCTTCACCGTGCCGGTGATGTTCATCTTCCGCGCCAGGTCGGGATACACGGGCGCTACTTTGACCTTGGCCCGGCGCACGATCTCGCTTGACACATCTTGGGCTCGCAGCTCGGTCAGTCCAGCTCCCACCCCGATCGCCATCGCGGCAACCAGCACCCCTGCCCTACGAAAAGACACAGTTCCTCCCTGGCAATAATCGTGGTGACCCCATTGGAGCAACGCCGGGGCCACGGCTCGGTTTCCGAAAAAACCAAGGTAACTCTACGGATATGTCTGAAAAACCAAGACTTACTCCAACGAATGGGCCTCGTTCTTGATCGCGTCTCACGATTAGCCTTGTCTCATCTTCGCTTTTGCATACAATCAATTCTCACAGTGAGATCCATCCCCCACGTTTTTCTCGGGATTTCACACTAAGGCACCCGCCCACCCATTTCCCTTGACTCAAAATGAGATGGCGGGATAGTTTTCCATTAGATTCAATCACTTGTGAGAATCATGAAAATCCTGCGC
>JBAWCJ010000415.1:0-12931 GCA_049590215.1 Candidatus Sulfotelmatobacter sp.
ACATGCCGCACGGCATCCTTCTCGTGGAACTCATAGAGGTGGGGATCGAGATCTTCCGACTTTAGATGAAAATGTTCGTGCAGAAAGCCGCGCAGATCGGCGGCACCGTTGGTCGTGTGCGTGACCACTTCCACCCGGTTGCAGGTGGAAATGATCATGCCTTCTTCGATTCCGGGATGGGCTGCGAGATCGCGGCAAGCATCGGCCAGCCGCGACTCTGGAATCGCCAGCCGCTCACGCACTTCGAGCGGCGCGCTTCGATGATTCACGCCAATGAGCTGATATCTCATGAGGCGGCAAACCTGTGAATGGTCGAAAAGTAATTGGCGGCCCAGGCAACAATCGCAGCCACAAACGCGCAGGTCGCCAGTACAGCGGCGCGGCGGCCACGCCATCCCGAGTTCCACCGGGTGACGACCATAACCATGTACACGGCCCACATCAAAATCGATAACAGAATCTTGGGGTCCTCAAAGTCGACGTGCCCGTAGGCGGACATCGCCACAACTGATCCGGTAATCAGCCCGAGTGTCATGAAAGGAAAGCCGAGCAGCAACGATCGATACCCAATCTGGTCGATCACTTCAAGCGCAGGCAAAAAGGAAATCAGGCTGCTTGGCTTCTTGGCTTTCAAGCGGCGCTCCTGCAAAAGGTAAAGCAGGCTGGCGCCGAAACTCAGCACCAGTGCGGCGTATCCCGTAAAGATGAGGACGATGTGCGCAATGAGCCATCCCTTGTGCTGAACAAAAGACGTCTGCAGGACGGGTTGTTCATCAAGGGCCGCCACAAAGGTGAGGAAAAATACAATGGGGAAAACAACTACGCCCGGCGAAGTGGTGTGGTAAATGGCATAGATGATCATGAAAAAGGTCATCGAAAAGAAAGCCAGCAGTGATTCGCCGTTATGCACCGAGGCCCAGACCACGTGATCGGAAAGAAACAACTCGACCAGGGAAACGAAGTGAAAGACCATGCCCAAGCTGGCGGCGTGAAACGCGATGCGACTGAAAAGATCGCTGGTGCGGCTGAGCGCAAAGAAGGCGTAGATCAACCCAATGAAGTAGCAAGCCAGCGCGAAGCGCAACCAAACTAATGGCATAGGCTAGGTAAGTATCAGAGTCCGCTGAGCTTAATGCAAGTACGGCAAGTACAGGCCAACCAGGGGGCCCTATCCCTTTCACGCATTATATTCTGCAGCGAGAACGAACAGGCTGAAGCGGCAAGGGTCACCGGCGGATGTGATCTGGATCACAGCGCCCAACTAATGCTTGCCCGTGAGCTGCCGTATCAGGTCCACTTCAGCCTGCCGGTACGGTGTTCCGTCGGACCGCAGCACCTCGTGGAACCATATTGACGGCTGCTCCACAACGTAGGGACGTTGCCACGAATCCCAAGGCAAGTAAGTCTGCGTCTTGCCCGCGACGAAACCCCAGTTGATCGCCCCGACTCCCTCCTGCTTGGCGATCGGCAATACCGTATCAAACGTGCTGCCCTCCGAACGCGCCATGTATTCAGTGCAAATCACTGGCCGGTGGTATTTCTGTCTGAGCCATACTATCTCTCGCTTAAAAGACTCCGGCCAGTCGTAGTTATGGAAGCTGATAATGTCGGACTCGCGCAGTTGGATTTCCTGGATCTCGCCAAGGTTTCCACTTTCGGATGAAGTGTCGACGGTCCACACGCCGCTGGTGAGAGGCTGCGTGGGACTCGCCTCCCGTGCCCACGCGAATACCTGCGGCAGAAGCGCCGTTACGCGAGCGATTTTGTCCTTTTCCTTCAGCTCTTCAGTGGGGTAGGTTTCGCTGCTAACGCCCCCGGGTTCATTCCAGAGGTCCCAAGCGAGGATGCGGTCGTCGTTCGCGAACGCTCCCACCACCCCCAGTACGTACGCTTTGAGCCGCGGATACTGGTTCGGGTCCGCAAGCGCCGCTGCGCCGGGACTCTGCACCCAGCCCGAGTTGTGAACTCCGGGAATGGGCGGATGCTGCGGGCCGAGATGCGGCGACGGATCCCAGCAAGAATCAAAGAGCACGAACATCGGACGGATATGATGCTGCGAAGCGATGGTCAGGAATCGGCCAATCCGTTTTCGAAAGCCAGCGGCATCCTGCTGCCAGAGCAGATCGTGCAGAAACACACGCATGGTGTTCATGCCCATCGCTTCGGCCCAGGTTAACTCCTTGTCGATCTCAGCGGGATCGAAGGTTGGCTCCTGCCACATCTCCAGCTGGTTAATCGCCGACTTGGGAATGTAGTTGCTTCCAACCAGCCAGGGCTGTTGAGCGTACCAAGCGTTCGCCTTTTGCTCTGACCACCTTGTCGTTTGCGACGATGCCGCACTGGTACACCAGGCAACCGCGATCAGCGCTGTCGTCATGAAGCTGTATTTGAGTCTTCTCACTCTTAGAACTCCTCTCTCGAGTTCCGACGATCAAGAGTCAAGCAAATCGACTCCAGGACGCTACTCTACCCCCAGACTAGCGAGCGCTTCTTCGAGCAGGATGGCGTCAATCACAAGCCGGCGGCCGTCGGCTTTCACGTCTTGTACTTCATCGAAGGCGCGGAACAGCCGCAGCTTGGCGGCGGCGTACTGTTCGGAATCCGTGAGCGGACGCCGGTGGTTTGCAGACCAGGCAGTCACGGCCAATGCAGGAAGGAATACGCTGACCGCATAGGTCAGCTTGCGATCGGAAGTGACATCGAAAACGAATTCGATCGCTGGCGCCTCAGGATCGCTGGTCAGCGCCACACGCTGACCCACGAAGTAATACTGGTAGACGTACCCTTGACCGCCGGCATAGGTCTTCAGGCGGCGGATGGTCTTATCGGGAGGCATGTGGATATTATGAACGGTCGCCGGGAGTTTGTCGCCGAAGGGGTGCAACCCTGGCCGAGGTCAGGTCACTCGGCTTCCTGTGCGGCCATCACGAACGCCCGCAGTTCTTCCAAATCTTCAGGCAGCATTCTGGCGAACTCGATCCCGTTCCCAACCTGGGGGTCGCAGGTGACCACCGTGCCCACCGCCAGCAGCGTGCCTTCAAGCTGGAGGCTCATTTCGAGAGTGGTTCCGACAGGAAACGGAAACATGGTTTCGATATAGCAACCAGCTTCGCTGAGGTCGGAGGTTGCGCCACGCTGGGGAACATCGCTGCCCGGGGCAAACAACTCTACCGGAACCTTCACTCTGACGCGCGGGTGCACCCTTCGTTCCGGCCGCTGCTCCTCGCGGAAAGAGCGATCCCGGTCGCTATCTTCCATTGCTGGCGCCCCCGCGTAGACTTCGCACTCTATTTTAGCCGCGATGGCGGGCGCAGGCAGCATCTCCAATGGTCGTAGCAGGTTAGGGCATGCCGTGCAACTCCGCCTTTCCTGATAATCTCAGTTCAGGTACGAGGAGAGCCTAAGTCGTTGCCGCCGATCATCAATGCGCAGGAAATTTCGAAGGTCTTTGGAGCCAATCCGCTGTTTCAGAACATCTGCTTCACGGTTTCGGAGGGTGACCGCATAGGTCTGATCGGCCCGAACGGCTCAGGCAAGTCCACGCTGCTGCGGATTCTCGCGGGCGATGTGACTCCCGACAGCGGCGAAATCGCCGTGCGAAAACGCATTCGCCTCAGTTATGTAGAGCAGGACTCGCAATTCGAGCCCGGATCGACGGTCCGTTCCGTCGCCCAGAGCGCAATGGAGCGAGCCGGGATGCCGGAGTCAGAGCGGGGCACTCGCTTCGCCGAAACTCTGGGCCGGGCTGGGTTTGAGGACCTGGAAGTCGATGCCTCTGCACTATCGGGCGGCTGGCAGAAACGGCTCGCGATTGTCGAGGCGCTCGTTCAGGCTCCCGACATCCTCCTGCTCGATGAACCTACGAATCATCTGGACCTGGCGGGAATCGAGTGGCTCGAAGCCTTGCTCGAGGCCGCATCTTTCGCCTGTGTGGTTGTCAGTCATGATCGCTATTTTCTGGAGAACGTCGCCACCGAAATGGCGGAGCTGAACCGGACTTATCCCGACGGGCTCCTGCGCGTTTCCGGAAGCTATAGCCGGTTCCTGGAGAAAAAAGAAGAATTTCTGCACGCGCAGTCCAAGCGCCAGGAAGCCTTGGAGAACCTGGTACACCGGGAGATCGAGTGGCTGCGCCGTGGTGCTAAAGCAAGAACAAGAAAATCCAAGGCGCGAATCAATAAGGCAGGCGAGCTGATGGGTGAACTCGCAGACTTGAATTTTCGGCGCCGCAGCGCAACTGCGCTAATTGACTTCTCGGCCACCGATCGAAAGACGAAGCGCCTGATCGAACTCGAAGACGTCTCCTGCGAGATTGCGGGCCGCACTTTGTTTGCAGGACTGAACTTTGTGATTACCGCCGGAATGAGGGTGGGACTAGTCGGGCCAAACGGCAGCGGAAAAACCAGCTTGCTTCGAATCTTGCGCGGAGAATCAGCCCCAGCAGGCGGCCAGATTCGGCGCGCCGACTGGCTGCGCATTGTTTATTTCGACCAGAGCCGCGAGCTCGACCCCGATATCACACTGCGCCGCGCACTGGCTCCGGAAGGCGATTCCGTCGTGTATCAAGACCGCCAGGTCCACGTGGCCTCGTGGGCGGCAAAGTTCCTGTTTGCGGGTGAACAGCTGAATCAACCGGTGGGCAAGCTTTCCGGTGGCGAACGGGCGCGGGTTTTGATCGCCCAGCTCATGCTGCAGCCCGCCGACGTTCTTCTGCTCGATGAGCCCACCAACGATCTCGACATCCCGACGCTCGACATACTCGAAGAAAGCCTGCTGGAGTTTCGCGGCTCACTCGTTCTGGTGACGCACGATCGCTACATGCTGGACCGTGTATCCACCGTGGTTCTCGGGCTGGACGGGCAGGGAAGCGCAGGGCTTTTCGCCGACTATTCCCAGTGGGAGTCATGGCTGGAAGAGAACGAGCAAACGGCGGGGAGCAATGCGCGAGCTACGACGCGCTCTCCTGCATCGGCCGAGAGCATCCGGCAGTCTCCCGGAAAAAGGAAACTGTCATACCTGGAAGCGCGCGAATATGATTCCATCGAGCTGCGCGTAACCGACGCCGAGCTCGAACTGCAGGCCAAGCGCGAGCAACTGGAAGATCCCGAGATTGTCAGCGACGCTCCACGTTTGGTCAGTGCACACGCAGAGATGGAATCGGCTCAGGAAAAAGTGGATCAGCTTTACGCCCGCTGGGCTGAGCTGGAGAAAAAGAAGAATTGACTAGTCACGAAGCCAGGCAAAAGGCAATGATCGTGTTTCCGCGCGCTCCCGTATTCGCTTCAACCATTTTGACCAGGGCAGATTCCAGATCGTCGGGATCGGGCTTCATCTCGCAGGCCTCAATTTCCTCGTCGGAAGCCCCGTGATAACAGAGTTCGCAGATGCCCAAACCATCCTCGGATCGAACCGGGGGCCCAAAAACACGACAGGTCATAGGGCGGGATTCGTAGAGTTCACAATTCCCCGTTTCAGGATCGAGCACGGGGCAAGGCTCGTCGTTCGCAAAATCAGAGAAACGTTGAGCCGCGCCGTCTCCCTCGTCCAAAATACCGCTCACCGGATCGCCGGGAAAATCTCTCGACAGTCGCGCAACCGACTCGCGAGCGCGACTGCGAACGCCCTTGGCACGCTCGCTTGCGCGCAATTCCAGATCGGCGAGTCCTCGTCGCAACCGTAGAGCATCAAGCTGATTGATGGGAAAAGCTCCGATGCAGCATTGCGTACACCCGGGGCGACAGACCAGCCACCCGCCGCTGCCGTGCGCCGCTTCAGCCAGCGCGGAGTCCACGATCTGAATCAGTTGCTGATCTTTGACCGAAAGGGCTTTGGCGTGGAGATCGGAAGCGGGCGAATGACGCTGCATGACGATGGCTGAATGATACAACTATCGTTCCGCGCGAGCATTTCTCGGAAGACTTGCTACGCTCTACTCGTACCTCAGCGCCTCCACCGGCTCCATGCCGGCGGCTTTCAACGCGGGCCACATGCCTGATATTATGCCGACGAAGGTAAGAATCAGGAATGCAGTCACCATCACGCTGAAATTTGTCCTCAAGAAGATGTCGCCCTCGTGATTGGCTGTCTTATACATGTCGGAGTAGAGCGGCATGGGCGGGATCGTGTGCGCCAACACGACAGAAACCAGCATCCCTACCGCACCGGCAACGAAGGTAAGCACCAGCGCCTCTACCAGGAACTGCAATGCGATATCGCGGTTACGCGCCCCGAGCGCTTTGCGTAAACCCACCTCCTTGGTGCGTTCGGTTACGCTGACCAGCATGATGTTCATCACGCCGACGCCGCCGACTCCAAGCGTCAATGCGCCCACGAACCCCAGAATCAAACGAAGCGCGATTCCGAATTGTTCAATGTCCTTGGTGTCATCCACCGTATCCCACTCGGGAGTCGACTTGTCATCCTTGGGATTAAAATCATGCCGTCGGGCCAGCACTTCCCGCACCTGCGCCAGCGCCGCCTTATGCAGCAGCGGCGTGACCGCTTGGAACACAATCATGTGGGGATCGCGCTCATCATTCACATCCCTCATGCTTTCGAAAGGCATGAAGACGTTCTCGTTGTCCGGACCGTTGTTGGACGAGTCCTGGATCTTAAGTTGCAGCAGGCCGATCACGTCCCAGGTTTCCCCGTTGATGGTCACGTGGTCGCCCACCGGATCACGGCCGCCGAATACCTTCTTGGCGGCATTGGGCCCAAAGATGAGAACATGACGGTGTTCGCTGAAGTCGCTTTCTTCGAAGTAGCGGCCTTCCGCAATATTCAGCTTGCGCAGCTCGCGATAGGGATATTGCACCGCCTTTGTCTGGACAGAAATCACTTTGTCGCCGTACTTGTAAGCGAACGGATCATCCCACTCCGCACTCACCAGACGAACCAGCGGAGCTTCGTCGCGGATGGCCTGTACGTCTTCATACTTGAAGTGAATGCGCTTGCCGGCGCGTTCACCGCCGGCCTGCATACTGGTCTGACCCTCCCAAACCATAATCACACTGTTTCCGATGCCGAGAAACGCATTCAGCACGCCCTGGCTTACGCTTTCGCCGTAGCCGAGCAGCAGCACCACCGTGGTCAGGCCCCACACGATGCCCATCATGGTGAGGATCGACCGGAGACGGTTGCGGGTCAGGGCATCCCAGCTTTGCAGGATCAGTTCTTTAATCTGCATTCAGCTACTCCTGATTCTGCTACTCCTGGCGCAGGCATTCAATCGGACTGAGCGCTGCGGCGCGCTGCGCCGGATACATTCCTGCACCCACGGTGATCAATCCCAGCACCAACAGCGACACGATAATCGCCAGCGGAGAGATCACGGGATGCGGAACAAAGTCTGGCAGCGGCAGTTGGTTCATCGCTATGCAAGTCCCAACGCCGATGCCGAGGCCGAGGGCTCCGCTGATCATCATCAGCGCGGATGATTCGGCGAAGAACTGGTTGCGAATGTCGCCCGCTGTGGCCCCCAAAGATTTGCGGACACCGATCTCGCGAGTCCGTTCCGTCACCACGACCAGCATGACATTCATCACGCCGATGCCGCCGAGCGTGAGCGTCATCAGAGCCACTGCTCCGAAGAAGATGGTCATAATGTCGAAGATTCGCTCCACCAGCTTCGACCCCTCCAAAGTATCCCAGATGAAAAGGGCGTCTTTGTCGCTGGCATCGAAGTGGTGCTCACGCCCCAGAATTTGATAAAGCTGATCGATCGCCTCTTCGTGATGGTCCGGATCGGCAACTTCAACCACCAGGTTGTTGATCCATCCTTTGAAGATACCGGGCCGTTCCTCGGGCGGAAAATCGCGTGCCATGGCTGCGTAGGGAACGAAGAGTTGAGTATTGTCGGGACCGCTTCCGTAACTGCCATTTTGCTTCTTCTTTTCGAGCACACCGATCACGCTGTAAGGTGAGCCGTTCATCATCAAAGTTTCGCCGATGGCGGGCCTGCCGGGAAACAGCTGGTCACGCGACTCGACCCCGAGAATAACCACCCGCCGGGCTTCCCGATCGTCATCTTCCGTCATCAACCGGCCTTCCTGCACCTTAAGCGAGCGGAAGCGCTGGTAATCGGACCACACACCGCGTACGGGACGCGACGCAGCGTTATACCGGCTCACTTCGGCGACGCTTCGCCTCAGCTCCGGGCTGACAGTCTTGATCAGATATGCTTCCTGCTTGATCAGATAAGCATCATTGATCGAGAGTCGAACGGGACGCCCAGCGGCGTATCCCCCTGCTTGTTCACTGGTTCGTCCGCCCCAGATAATGGCGAGATCGACACCAATCGTCTTCAGGCGTTCTTTCTGGTCTCGGCTGAATCCTTTTCCGAGGCCTACCAGCAGAATGACGGACGTGATACCCCAGATGATCCCGAACATCGTCAGGAAGCTCCGCAGTCTGTGAGCCGCCATCGACGTGGCTGTCTGCTGTAAAACTTCCTTGATGTCCAAGGCCTCTCATCCCTCCATTTATTGGACCGAGCCAACGCGAAAGTGTTAGCCGAGGCCTGAAAAGCTCTCTCTACGGCTTGAGAATCAAAAGGTACGCGGGAACGACTTCCCCTGTATATTCTTCTAGGAGTTCTGGGTTTCGCGGCCGAGAAGCGCGTACTACCCGCTTGCGCCGCTAGAGACTCTACGCGAAGTGCATGATGAAAGTTCCAGACCCATGCTTTATCGGCGTGGACGTTGGCGGCACGAAAGTGGCGTGCGGCTTGGTGGACTCCACCGGCGAAATCACACACCAGACCCGCATTCCGATGGTGGCAACCGATGCAGCCGCCGGCTTGGCGGCCGTGACCTCTGCGATTGACTCGGTCCGGTCCGCGGTCGATCGCAAAACGGAGTTGAAAGATTTAATTGCCGGCATCGGCATCTGCGCTCCTGGTCCGCTCGATCCACAAACCGGCATGGTCATCAACCCTCCGAATCTTCCGGGCTGGCGCAATTTCCCTCTCGCTGAGTTGGTGTCTAAAGCTTATCGCTTGCCGGTTCGAATCGATAATGACGGGAACGCGGCGGCTCTGGCGGAAGCCATATGGGGTGCTGGGCGCGGTTATCGAAACGTATTCTGCGCCACCATCGGCACCGGAATCGGCACCGGCATTGTGTTCGACGGCCACATTTATTATGGCCGCACCGGAGCCGCGGCCGAGGGCGGTCACAACACCATCGACTATCGTGGCCCGCGCTGCGGATGCGGCAAGCTGGGCTGCATCGAAGCCCTGGCTTCCGGCCCGGCGATTGCCCGGCGGGCTTCGGAGAAGGTCGCTGCCGGCCGCCGCTCTTCCATCCTCGAACTGGCCGGAGGCCGTATTGACCAGATCACCAGCGAGATGGTAGGTAGAGCCTACTGCGCAGGCGATTCCCTGGCCAAAGAGGTTTTAGAAGAGACTGCGATGTTCCTCACCGTGTGGCTGGGAAATATCGTCGATCTGCTCGAACCCGACATCATGATTATCGGTGGCGGCGCAGCTTCCATGCTGCAACCCTTCTTTGGAGAAATACGCGACCGGCTGTCCAGTTGGAGCGTCAATTCGCGTTGCCGGGAAATCCCTCTAGTGACGGCCCACTACGGCTCCGATGCAGGTATCGCTGGAGGCGCCGCGCTCTGCCGCGAACTCCTCCCACATAATTTGGAAAGCAAGGTCGGTGTCCCCGAGCAGATTTGAACCCGGGCGCTGCTATTGGCAAGCAGGCTGGCTTTCGCTTACCCTAGCGGCCTATGGCACTTTCCAAACTTCGCTTCCAGGTCGCTCCCGGTTCGATCATTATTGGGTTGATCTTTACTGCTTCGATCTTTATTCCTTCGATGCTGGGCTCTCCCGAGGCTGCCTGGGCCCAGGCTCCGTTCACTGTAGAGCAGGTCCTGAGTTCACCCTTTCCTACCAACCTTGTGGCTGCCGCGCACAGCAGCCGCGTGGCATGGGTGTTTGATGCCAAGGGAGTCCGCAACGTGTGGATCGCCGACGGCCCAGACTTCGCTCATACCGCGCGCCCCGTCACTCATTACGACGCCGACGATGGCCAGCCAATTGCCAGCTTGCGACTCACTCCGGACGGCAAGACCGTAGTTTTTGTCGTGGGCAGCGAACTGAACGGCGAGCAAGAAAGCGCGAACCCTGAGAGTTGGATCAAAGGCGCGAAGCAGCAAGTCTTTGCGCTGGATGTGGACGAGAAAGCTAAAGACATCGCGCCTCGCATGCTGGGCGAGATGGGTTGCCCCGAAGAGGACTGCGAAGACATTCAGATTTCGCCCGATGGCCAATGGGCAGTGTGGTCTGCAAAAAAGAAATTGTGGCTGGCGAGTGTTGATGGAAAACAGCAAGCCAAGGAACTTGCTTCAGTGCACGGATCGTCGGATCAGCCAAAATGGTCACCCGACGGCAAGCACATAGCTTTCGTCAGCCATCGTGACAGCCATAGCTTCGTCGCCATCTACGACTTCGGCGGCAGTTCAATTCGTTATGTAGCACCGAGTGTCGACAAGGATTCGATGCCGCGCTGGTCACCGGATGGAAAGTGGATTGTCTTTGTGCGCACCGCCGGGGACGAACAGAAGCTGCCGCTGATTCCGGTGCGTCCTGAGCCCTGGTCGCTGTGGATCGCCGACGCCGCCACGGGCACGGGACATGTCATATGGCGCAGCGGCAGCAAGCTCGAGGATTCTTTGCCTGAGCTTACTGAAGATAGCTCCCTCAACGTGGCTGCCGATGGCCGGGTGGTGTTTGCTTCCGAACAGGACGGCCGCAATCATTTGTACTCAATTTCTGCAGGCGGGGGCCCAGCCACACTGCTCACGCCCGGCGATTTTGATGTGGAAGACGTAATGCTCAGTGCGGATAAAACGTGGATAATTTATTCCTCGAACCAGGATGATGTCGACCGGCGGCACTTGTGGCGAGTTGCTAGTACGGGAGGCACGCCGCAGCAAGCGCTCACCAGCGGCGAGACGATCGAGTGGTCTCCGGTTCAGACCGGTGACGGCAAGAGCATTCTTTGCCTCGGTTCGACGGCAACCTCACCGGCCATGCCGTATGAGGTCACCGCGAAGGGCCGCGAAATGATTGCCGGGCAAGCCCTGCCGTCTGACTTTCCTTCGGCGTCGCTGATTACGCCCAAGCAGGTCATCTTCAAGAGTGACGATGGAGTCACGCTGCACGGCCAACTTTTTCTTCCGTCCAACGTAAAGGGGAAGATCCCCGGGTTGGTCTTCATGCACGGCGGTCCCATCCGCCAGATGCTGCTCGGTTTCCACTACATGGACTACTACCACAACGCCTACGCCGAGAATCAATATCTGACCAGCCGCGGATATGCGGTGCTGTCAGTGAACTACCGGCTTGGCGTTATGTACGGACGCGCATTTCGCGAAGCTCCGAACACCGTCTGGCGCGGAGCAGCGGAATACAAGGATGTTGTCGCGGCAGGACATTATCTGCAATCGCTTCCCGAAGTTGACGCCGAGAAGATTGGGTTGTGGGGTGGTTCCTACGGCGGATTTCTGACGGCCATGGGTCTGGCGCGCAATTCAGATCTCTTCAAAGCAGGAGTAGATTTCCACGGCGTGCACGACTGGAGCGTTTTCCTCACGGAGCGTCCCTACTTCGGCAATCTCGCGCTTCGCCCGCCCGATACCGAAGCGGCGATAAAGCTGGCATGGGATTCCTCGCCCGATGCCTACGTCAGCACTTGGAAATCGCCGGTATTGCTCATCCACGGCGACGATGATCGCAACGTGCCCTTCAGCCAAACTGTAGATCTGGTGCAGCGCCTGCGAGCGCAGCACGTGCCCTTCGAACAACTGATCCTGCCGGATGAGATCCACGGGTTCTTGATGTGGCGAAGCTGGGTGCGCGCCTACACTGCAACCGCCGGTTTCTTTGGCCGGACGTTGAAACGTGGGGAGACGATCGGAACTGGCGACGAATCGGCAGGCAAATGACCGGCAGACAAAATCCTGCCCGTATTCTCGGATGAGGGCGCCAAGACCAGGAAAGGTGTCTGGATTACGGATTCGACAAGGCGCTAGACGATGATTCCGGCAAAACCCACTGAACTCCGCATCGCGCAAGGATTGCCTCTGTTCCTTCTGGTGCTCCCACTGCTCACGCTAATCTTGGCCGCCCCTTTTGTCTGCGCTCAGGATAATTATGAAATCCAGGTGTACGGCTCCGATCTGGTCGATCCCGGCCACACCATGGTTGAACTTCACAGCAACTTCACACTCGACGGCTCGAAGGCCGTCGTAGACGGCGTTTATCCTACCAATCACGCCGAGCATGAAACCGTTGAGATCACGCATGGCTTCAATGATTGGTTCGAATGCGGTTTTTACATTTTTACTTCGATTACTGATGGTCAGGGCTGGCAGTGGGTAGGAGATCACATCCGGCCGCGCGTTGCTGTTCCGGCGAAGTGGCACTGGCCGGTGGGCCTGAGCCTTTCCAATGAAATCGCCTACCAGAGGCGGCAATATTCGGTGGACACCTGGACGTGGGAGATCCGTCCCATCGTGGACCAAAAATTCGGCCGCTGGTATTGGGCCTTGAACCCGACCCTCGACCGCTCGTTTCATGGCGAGAGCGTGAACCAGGGAGTCGTATTTTCGCCAAACTTCAAATTCAGCTACGATTTTACGCCGAAGGTCGCGGGAGGTCTGGAATATTACGGTTCGGTGGGTCCTGTAACCGGATTCGATGCGCTCTCGCAACAACAACACCAGATTTTCCCCGCCATCGACTTAAGTATTGCCCCGCAGTGGGAGATCAACTTCGGCCTCGGCGTGGGACTGACGGGCGCGACCGACCACCTGATTGCCAAGATGATTCTGGGTTATCGTTTTAATTTCTGAGCGGGTAACTGTAACTGGCGAACGCTGCTTTAATTGCATGGATCACAGCATGGATCGCAGAAACTTT
>JBAWCJ010000416.1:0-3532 GCA_049590215.1 Candidatus Sulfotelmatobacter sp.
GTTGCGATTCAGATTCCGATCGGGCAGGAAGACAAGTTCAAGGGCGTCATCGATCTGATTAACATGAAGGCGATTGTGTGGCAGGACGACACGATGGGCGCCGAGTACCTCACTGAAGAAATTCCCGCCGAACTGAAGAAGAAAGCCGAAGCGTTTCACGCTCAGCTGGTTGAGAGCATTGCCGAGAACGACGACGAAATCCTGCACAAATTTTTAGAGGGTGAAGAGATTACCGCGGATGAACTGCGAGCGTCGCTGCGCAAATCGACGATTGCTTTGAAAGTGTTTCCGGTCGTGGTGGGAACGGCGTTCAAGAATAAGGGTGTGCAGCCCTTACTGGATGCGGTGGTGGATTATCTGCCGTCGCCACTTGATGTGCCGGAAACGCATGGACTGAATCCCGACAACGGGGAACAGATTTTCCGCAAAGCGGATGACAAAGAACCGTTTTCGGCTCTGGCGTTCAAGATTATGGCCGATCCGTTTGTTGGGCAGCTGACGTTTATTCGCGTTTATTCCGGGCAGCTTAAGACTGGGGACTCCGTGCTGAACACGGGCCGGCGCCGGAGTGAGCGCATTGGCCGGTTGCTCAAGATGCACGCCAACAAGCGGGAAGAAATCAGCGAGATTCTCGCAGGGGACATTTGCGCTGCGGTTGGGCTGAAGGGCGTCAGCACGGGCGATACGATTTGCAGCGAAGATCATCCGATTGCGCTGGAATCGATTACGTTTGCGGTTCCCGTGATTTCAGTTGCGGTTGAACCCAAGACCAAGGCCGATCAAGAAAAAATGGGGATGGCGCTGGGACGGCTGGCGCAGGAAGATCCTACCTTTAAAGTTCATACCGATCCCGACAGTGGGCAGACCATCATCAGCGGCATGGGCGAGTTGCATCTGGAAATCATCGTCGACCGCATGATGCGCGAATACAAAGTTGAGGCCAATGTCGGCAAGCCCCAGGTGGCTTATCGCGAGACGATTCGCAAGCACTCGGAGGCGGAAGGCAAGTACATTCGGCAGACTGGCGGACGCGGGCAGTATGGACACGCCAAGATCAAGCTCGATCCGCAACCTGCGGGTACCGGGTACGAATTCGTCAATGACATTGTGGGCGGTTCGGTGCCGAAGGAATTTATCAAGCCGATCGACCAGGGAATTCAGGAAGCGCTCGAAGGCGGAATTCTTGCGGGCTATCCGATGGTCGATGTGAAGGCTACGCTGTACGACGGCAGCTACCACGACGTCGATTCGAACGAAATGGCGTTTAAGATTGCCGGCTCGATGGCGTTCAAGGAAGCTGCGCGGAAGGCTTCTCCGGTGCTGCTGGAGCCGGTGATGGCGGTTGAAGTGGTGACTCCAGAAGACTACGCCGGCGTGATCATGGGCGACCTGAGTTCGCGCCGCGGACGCATTGAAGGCATGGAGCATCGCGCCGGGTCGCAGGTGATCAAGGCGATCGTTCCGCTGGCGGAGATGTTTGGTTATGCGACGCACATGCGGTCGTCGACGCAAGGGCGGGCTGAGTACTCGATGCATTTTGCGCGTTATGAGGAAGCTCCGCGATCGGTGGCGGAGGAAATCATCGCGAAGGTGCAGGGGACTACGAAGTAGTAGCGGCAGATTGCCGCCGCGAAAATTGCATAGGTCCTTCGGCGCCAAAGAACGGCGCCTCAGGATGACAAGTTAAAAGTTGAGGAACGAATATGGCGAAAGAGAAATTTGATCGAAATAAGCCGCACTGCAACGTGGGGACGATTGGTCACATTGATCATGGCAAGACTACGTTGACGGCGGCCATCACCAAGGTGTTGCAGAAACATAATCCGAAGATTGTGTTCCGGTCTTTCGACAGCATTGACAACGCTCCGGAAGAAAAAGCTCGCGGAATCACGATTGCGACCGCACACGTCGAGTATGAGACGGCGAACCGGCACTACGCGCACGTCGATTGCCCGGGGCACGCGGATTACATCAAGAACATGATCACGGGCGCGGCGCAGATGGATGGCGCAATTTTGGTTGTGGCTGCGACTGACGGTCCAATGCCGCAGACGCGCGAGCACGTGCTATTGGCGCGGCAGGTGGGCGTGCCTTACATCGTTGTGGCTTTGAACAAGTGCGATGCTGTTGATGATCCGGAGCTGCTGGATCTGGTCGAGCTCGAAGTGCGCGAACTGCTGAAGAGCTACAAGTTTCCTGGCGACGATGTGCCGGTGATTCGTCTGTCGGCTCTTGGCGCTTTGAACGGAGAAGAAAAGTGGGAGAAGCAGATTGACGCGCTGATGGACGCAGTGGACAAGAGTGTGCCGCAGCCGGCGCGCGAGTTGGACAAGCCGTTCCTGATGCCGATTGAGGATATTTTTTCGATTCAGGGTCGGGGCACCGTTGTTACCGGCCGAATCGAGCGCGGAAAAGTGAAAGTCGGCGAGGAAGTTGAGATTGTCGGCTTCCGCGACACGCGCAAGACTGTCGTCACTGGCGTCGAGATGTTCAAGAAGCAATTGGACGAAGGCATGGCGGGCGACAACGCTGGCCTGTTGCTGCGCGGCATTGCGAAAGAGGATGTGGAGCGCGGGATGGTGCTGGCGAAGGGTGGGTCGATTACCCCTCACACCAAGTTCAAGGCGGAGGTTTACATCCTGACGAAGGAAGAAGGTGGACGGCATACGCCGTTCTTCAAGGGATATCGTCCGCAGTTTTATTTGCGGACGACCGACGTGACTGGTGTTGCGGAACTTCCGGCAGGAACCGAGATGGTGATGCCTGGGGATAACGTCTCGCTGGTGATTGAATTGATCACGCCGGTGGCGATGGAAAAGGGGTTGCGGTTTGCCATTCGCGAAGGCGGGCACACGGTTGGAGCCGGGACGATTTCGGAGATTGTGCAGTAAGGAAGCGCGCCGAACGCGCGAGTTTACATTCTCGCAAAGAACGCGAGATGATCGCGCGGCGCGCCTGGGTCCTTCGCGAGACAAAAAGCGTCTCGCTCAGGATGACAACTTAAATGATGCGGCTTGCGGCTTGCCGCTGGTTCTTTCCTTCCGGAGATGCAGGGAGGGGTTAGAGAGAGTGAAACGTGATTGGAAAAGAAAGAATTCGAATTCGGTTGAAGGCTTACGACTACCGCATTCTGGATCAGTCGACGGGCGAGATTGTGGAAACCGCGCGGCGCACCGGGGCACAGATTGCGGGGCCGATTCCTTTGCCCACGATGAAGAATAAATACACGGTGCTGCGTTCGCCGCACGTGGACAAGAAGTCGCGGGAACAGTTTGAGATCCGCACACATAAACGGCTGCTCGACATTCTCGAGCCTACGCAGCAGACGGTGGACGCGCTGATGAAACTTGATTTACCTGCGGGCGTGGATGTGGAGATTAAGGCGTTCGGGAAAGAGCATAAATAAGCTGTCAGCCTTCAGCTCTCAGCTTATCGCTGAGGAGCCTCAGCCGCTGGCGTAAGCCAAGCTGGGTTAAGAGAGAAGACAATATGGCAACTCGAGTTACCGGGATTCTGGGCAAGAAGGTTGGCA
>JBAWCJ010000417.1:0-2900 GCA_049590215.1 Candidatus Sulfotelmatobacter sp.
CTGAAGTTGCATGGTGCGGGCTGACTGAAACTCAGGCGGAGAAAGAAAATCGCGAGATCAAGGTTGCAAAATTTCCCTGGGGTGCGTCGGGACGCGCGGTTACGCTTGACCGTCCGGAGGGAATGACTAAACTGCTCATCGACCCGCGGACCGAGCGCGTGCTGGGCGTGGGGATTGTGGGCGTGGGCGCCGGCGAACTGATTGCCGAGGGAGTGCTGGCGGTTGAAATGGCCGCGCTGGCCCGCGATGTGGCGATGACGATCCATCCGCATCCCACGCTTTCAGAAACTGTGATGGAAGCCGCGGAAGTTTTCTTTGGCACCAGCACAGACGTATATCGCCCCAAGCGCGTCTAATTGGGAAGAAACCCATGTCGAGTTTTTCCGAAAGAATTGCCCTTCTTGTTTTCAGTCTTGCGTCCTGCTTTCCACTGGCGGCACAGAGCCCGCTGACTCAGATTCTGCAACCCACGACCGCCTCGAGCACCGCCGCCAACACTCCGACGGACGCGCTCGGGCGCGGTACGCCTTACGGAACTGTCTTCGGATTTCTACAGGCGGCGCAAGCGGGCAACTACAGCATTGCGGCGCAATATCTGCAGTTAAGCCCGGCGCGCCGGCAGAGCGAAGGCGAGACGCTGGCGAGGAATCTGAAGCTGGTGATGGACCGCGCGTACGCCGGGAGCCTGAAGAATGTAAGCACGCAGCCTGAAGGCATGCTGCAGGAAGGCGTTCCACCGGGCCGGCAGAAGCTGGGGACAATATCTTCCGGCGACGTGGAGACGGACCTGGAACTGGTGCGCGTTTCCGACCCGAGCGTGGGAAAAATCTGGCTGATCTCTTCTGACACGCTCGAGAAGATTCCGGAACTTTACGATCAGGTCGAGGCGCGGCAGGTGGAGACGCGATTGCCGCCGTGGGTGGTGAAGCACCAGTTGGCGGGAATGCCGCTGTGGCAATGGCTGGCCTTGCTGCTGATCATTCCGGTGGCAGCGGCCGCGGGCTGGCTGCTGTTGGCGGTGTTTGAAATCCCGCTGCGGTGGTGGGCGCAGAGGAAAGCGCACCCTGGATTAGGGCCATGGTATTCGGTTTCCGGGCCGGCGTGGCTGCTGGTGGGCACGGCAATTCACCGGATCCTGGCCCGCTACCTCGGCATGCCGCTGCTGCAGCGGCATTACTACGTGCAGGTCACGACGGTTGCGGTCATCATCGGCGCGAACTGGATTCTGTGGCGGATGATCCGCTGGTTCCTGCAGGGCGTGCGCAACCGGGCCCTGGCTCGCGGTCACTCGGGGACAGGTTCGCTGATGCTGCTGGGCGAACGGATCATCAAGGCAATCGTTGTCGTGATGGCGATTTTTTTCATCCTGGGCGTGCTGGGCTTCAATCTGAGCACAGCGCTGGCGGGGGTGGGAATTGGCACGCTGGCCGTGGGCTTTGGGGCGCAGCAGACCATTGCGAATTTGTTTGGCGGCGTCTCGGTTTTGGGCGATGAAGTGATTCGCGTGGGGGACGTTTGCAAGTTCGGCGACCGCACGGGAACGGTCGAAGATATTGGGCTCCGCTCGACCCGGGTGCGGACGGAAGAACGGACCTTGCTGGCGATTCCGAATGGCACGGTTGCAACCATCAATGTTGAGAACCTGAGCCGGCGGGACAAGATGCTGTTCAAGACGGTGCTGGGATTGCATCCGGAAACCGCGCCGGACCAGGTGCGCGCTGTGCTTGCGGAAATCCGAAGCGTGCTCACCAAACAACCTAAGATTGAGGCCAGCACCGCTCGCGTGCGGCTTACTGAGGTAACTCCGAGTGCCATCAACGTGGAACTTTTTTGTTACGTTCTGACGAGGGAGTTCGACGAATTCGCTACCGCACGCGAACAATTGCTGCTGCGCATCATGAAGTTTGTGGAAGAATCCGGAACCAATCTCGCCTCCGCCTCGCAGACGCTTTATCTGGGCGGCGATCCGGGTGCGAAGGACAAGATCGATGCCGCAATCAAGGCGGCGACTTCCACGGTCGCGGAGCCGGCTGATCGTCAACTGCCAGACTCGGCGGCGCCGAACCGGCAGCGGAATACGGGGAAGGCTGATTAGGAGCTGGCGTGCCACCGCCGCGTGAGCCAGACCAGAAACAAGTGCGTTGGAAAATAAACGACGGCCGGAACGGTGATCAGGTACAGCAGCAGGTACAAGAATCCGGGGATGACGTGCTGTTCATGAAAGAACGGGCCGCGGGCCCAGTTCACATCGTATTGCGGACGCCAGAAATAATTGATGGGGACTACGATCCACGCGGTCAGCGTCTGATATTTCCAACCTCGCCAGTCGTAGCCTAAACGCCAGATCGCCCACAGCAGCAGGAGCGGCGCGACCGCGTGAAACAAACTCAGCAGGCGAATCCAGAGTGCGACATGCGGATCGAACATGAATTCGGTTCCGCCGATCCAGTGGCGTCCAGTTAGAAGAGTGCCGGCCAAGTCGATGGTGTATAGAGTTTGGAAGAGCAGCACGCTGATTGCCTGCCACGAAAAGATGAGCGGGCTTTCAAGCCAGAGGCCAGCGGTAATAAATAAGTTTCCGAGATCGCAGAAGAAAAGAAAATTCTGCAGACCATACTGTCGCCAGTAAACCGGCACCCAGGCGATCACCCACGCGGTCCACAGCAGCTTCAGCCAGAGTGGGATGCGCATGAGACGGTATTGTATGCGCAGGCCGCAAGCCCGGAATCGCAATGGGCCAAAGGTCTTTCTGGCCCGGAAGAACGGGCTAATCCGGAATTACCACCGTAACTTGATGAGGCTTACGAGTGTACCTACGATGACCTTAGTATGGGTTATCAAGCGCTCTTATTCTGTCCCGATGAGAAGGTGGCTCGCGCTGTAACGCAGGTTCTCAGCGA
>JBAWCJ010000418.1:0-9948 GCA_049590215.1 Candidatus Sulfotelmatobacter sp.
AAGCTCAAGGAAGCGAATGCACAAGGGATCGTCGAGTATCCGCTGAACAAGGTGGTGATGTGATGAGCGCCGTGCCGCGCAATGTGATGCGCATTCTTGAAGGAGCTAAGAAAGACCGGTTCGTGCGCGCGTTGGAGCAGCGGGGCGCGAGCGATCTGGCTGCGGTTGAGCCGGTAGTTCGGCGCATCGTGAGTAATGTCCGGCGCAACCGCGATCGAGCTTTGCGACGCTATGCGGCGCGGTGGGACGGGCTCGGTAGGGACGAACCTGTGCGCGTGCCCGAGGCTGATCTGCTTGAAGCCTGGCAAAGAACCCCTTCGGAGTTGAGGGAAGCCATCACTCAGGCCGCTGATAATATTCGCCGCTATTGCGAGTGGCAGAAACCGCGGGAGTGGCGCCGCGAAATTCATCCTGGAGTTTGTGTGGGGCAGTTGGTGCGGCCTTTGGAATCGGTGGGTTGCTATGTTCCCGGCGGACGTTATCCCTTGCCTTCCACATTGCTGATGACCGTGATTCCGGCGCAGGTTGCAGGCGTGCCGCAGATTCGTGTGATGTCACCGCGTCCGGCCCAGGCGACTTTGGCCGCTGCGGCATTTCTCGGCGTGCGCGAATTTTATCGCGTGGGTGGAGCGCAGGCGATTGCTGCTCTGGCTTATGGAACGGAGAGCATCCCGCGTGTCAACAAGATCGTCGGTCCGGGCAACCGGTATGTGACCGCGGCCAAGAAGATGGTTGCGTTCGAATGTGCCATTGAGTTCCTGGCCGGTCCTACCGAAGCCGTGTTCATCAGCGAGGAGGGCGACCCAGTTTTCATCGGATGTGACCTGGTCGCGCAAGCGGAGCATGATCCCGATGCGCTGTGCGTCTTGATCACAAGTTCGCGCGGATTAGCCAAAGCTGTGCAGACCGAGGTGCAGGTGCGCACGCGGGCGAATCCAATTGCTGCGCAATCACTTTCCCGTCGCGGGGCGATCCTGTTGGTCGCTTCTCTCGATCAGGCAGTCGAGACCGCGAACTGTATTGCGCCGGAGCATCTCACGCTTCCCGCAGCTCTGGCACCGTCGGTGCAAAACGCCGGCTCGATTTTCCTGAACGACTTCACCCCCCAGTCAGCGGGTGATTACATCTCGGGTCCGAATCACGTGTTGCCGACTGGAACTATGGCACGCGTGCGCGGCGGCCTGAATGTTCTGGATTATGTTCGCATCATCTCGTGCCAGGAAGTCTCCCGCGAAGGCATTCATCGAATCGCCCCAGCGGCCATTGTGCTTGCCGAAGCCGAGGGTTTGCGTGGACACGCCGAATCCTTGCGGGTGAGGTGCGCGAATGCTTGAGGCCCGCGCCGCGGTCAAGAATTTGCATGCTTATCGGCCCCCTCTAGCTGGCCGTCAAGGATTGCGCCTCGATTTCAACGAGTGCACGATCGGTTGTTCGCCGCGTGTATTGGCGCGGTTGCGTTCGCTGGATTCCGAAGCGCTGGCCCGCTATCCGGAGCGCGAACCGGTCGAAGCCGAAGTCGCAGGTTTTCTCGGACTCGATGCGTCTCAGGCCCTGCTCACGAATGGTGTCGATGAAGCCATTCATCTGCTTTGCTCAACCTATCTCGAGCCCGGGGACGAAGCGATCATCGTTGTGCCAACTTTTGCGATGTATGCGATCTTCGCTCAAGCTGAGGGCGCTCGCGTGGTCGAAGTTCCTTCCAGCGAGACCTTCAGCTTTCCTCTGGGAGATCTGATCTCGCGGATCAACCAACGCACCAGGCTGATTGCTCTGGCGAATCCTAACAATCCGACAGGAACGGCCGTCCCGTGCAACGTACTGCTGCGAGTCGCTCGCGCCGCGCCCCATGCCGCGGTTCTGGTGGACGAAGCCTACTTTGAGTTTCACGGAGAGACCATCCTTCACCACACGGCACGGCCGGCGAATCTCTTCGTGGCGCGCACATTCTCGAAGGCTTATGGACTAGCGGGTCTTCGCATGGGTATTCTCGCCGGCGATGCGGACCAGATGGCAATGGTGCGCCGCGTGGCTTCGCCGTACAACGTCAATGCGGTTGCGCTGGCGGTGTTGCCCGAGGCGCTTCGAGATCAGGAGTATGTCGAACGTTATGT
This sequence comes from Candidatus Sulfotelmatobacter sp., assembly GCA_049590215.1. Classification (GTDB taxonomy): domain Bacteria; phylum Acidobacteriota; class Terriglobia; order Terriglobales; family Acidobacteriaceae; genus Sulfotelmatobacter. The sequence goes on from JBAWCJ010000418.1 coordinate 2,112, forward strand.
CAACGAGGTGCAGCGCGGCCGCGAACTATTGCAGCAGGAGCTGAAAGCTCTTCACCTGCGTTACTGGCCGAGCCGCGCCAACTTCGTTCTGGTGCGTGTCGGTCCCGCCTATGCAGAATTCATTCGAGCTTTGCGTACCCACGGAATCCTTGTCCGTGACCGGAACAATGATCCAGCGTGCAATGGCTGCGTGCGCCTGACCGTCGGATCTCTCGAACATACTCAGACTTTGATCGTCGCCCTGCGCGAAGTGGTCGAAAAACTCAGGGCACACCGTGAGGTGAACGTGTGAGAAAAGCCAGGCTGCATCGCGCGACCGCCGAAACTGAGATTCGGATCGCGCTCACCATCGAGGGACGTGGAAAGTACGACGTTTCTACTGGAATCCACTTTCTGGACCACATGCTGGAGTTGTTTGCACGGCACGGCGGATTCGATCTCAAGCTCAACGCCGTGGGCGACCTGGAGGTGGATCAGCACCACACCGTCGAAGACGTAGGGATTGCGCTGGGCGAGGTCTTCGACCTTGCGTTGGGAAATCGTCGCGGCATTTTGCGGGCTGGATACTTTGTCATGCCCATGGACGAGACTCTCGGCCTGGCAGCTGTCGATTTCGGTGGAAGGGCGGCGGCAGTGGTCGATACCAGAGTGCGTGCGGCGCGAGTCGGAGATCTACAAGTGGAACTGGTATGCGATTTCTTCGAAGGCTTTGCTCGCGGAGCTCGCGCCAATGTTCACGCCCGGGTACTCTACGGACGCTCCAGCCACCACAAGATCGAAGCGCTCTTCAAAGCATTCGCAAGAGCGCTGCGAGTGGCATGCTCCCGCGATCGTCGCCTGGGCCGAATGCTCCCGAGCACCAAAGGACTTCTGTGATCGCCATCGTGGATTATGGCGCCGGCAACCTGAATTCGGTGAAGAAGGCGTTTCACTACCTCGGGGCTGATGTCGTGGTGACAGACCAGTCTCAGACCGTGATGGCGGCAGACAAGATCATACTGCCCGGAGTGGGACATTTTTCTTCTCTGCGAGCTTTGAACCGCGTGGGCCTGCGCGAGAGCCTGCTGCAAGCCGTTTTCGCGGATAAACCTTTTCTTGGGATTTGTTTGGGGATGCAGTGGCTTTTCGACGGCAGTGAGGAGTGCGATGAGCTTGCGGGCGCAGGCATTTTCCCTGGTAAATGCCGGCAGTTTCCGTCCTCGGTAAAGTCCCCGCATGTTGGCTGGAATTCTCTGACGGTGCAGGAGGGTTCGCGGCTGCTGCGAGGCATCGCGCAAGATTCGTTTGTCTACTACACACACTCCTTTTATGCGCCAGTGCTTGCCGCAACCAGTGCGGCGAGTGAATACGGGCTGCGGTTCACCGCCGCCGTCGAGCAATCGAACATTTTCGGAGTGCAGTTTCACCCCGAGAAATCAGGAGACGTGGGGCTTGCGATCCTGAAGAATTTCTGCGAGGTCTGATGTGTTGACCAAGCGCATCATCGCCTGCCTCGACGTGGATGGTGGCCGCGTCGTGAAGGGCGTGCGTTTCAGGAATCTACGGGACGCCGGCGATCCCGCAGAGTGTGCCGCGGCCCACGCACGTAGCGGTGCGGATGAAATCGTGCTGCTCGACATTACCGCGACCAGCGGGAACCGGCACACTCTGCTGGAAGTGGTCCGCGAGGCTGCGCGCTCGCTGTTTGTTCCGTTCACCGTAGGAGGCGGAATTCGACAGCTCGACGATGCAGCCGCGGTCTTCGATGCGGGTGCAGACAAGATCGCGATCAACTCGGCCGCAGTTCGCGACCCCACGTTGATTGGCAAGATCGCAGGACGCTTCGGTTCGCAAGCAGTTGTGGTCGCCATCGACGCCAGAAAGGTCAACGCACGCTCTGCCAACGGAGGCTATGAAGTGTTCACCGCGGGTGGACGCGTGCCAACAGGCCAGGACGCGATTCAATGGGCGCGGGAAGCGGCCGCTTGCGGAGCGGGCGAGATCCTGCTGACTTCGATGGACCGGGACGGAACTCAATCGGGATTCGACTGCGAATTAGTGCGCGAAGTGGCAGAGGCAGTTTCGATCCCTGTTATTGCTTCCGGGGGCGCGGGATCCGCGCTCGACTTCATCCAGGTGTTTCGCGAAGGCCGCGCAGACGCGGCTCTGGCCGCTTCGATCTTTCACTTCGGTATCGAGAGTGTCGCGCAACTGAAAAACGAACTGCACCACGCCAGCGTACCGGTGAGGTGGCCATGCTGATTCCGTCGATCGACCTGATGGGCGGCAAGATTGTGCAATTGATTCAGGGCGAGAAGAAAGCGCTTGAGTTCGACAATTTCGGCTATTGGATCGAGCGCTTCTCCACGTACCCGTTGGTGCAGGTGATTGACCTTGACGCCGCTCGGGGTACGGGGAGTAACCGGCCGCTGGTGAATCAAATTATGCAACGGCTCAATTGCCAGGTGGGTGGCGGGATTCGCACGCTCTCAACTGCACGAGAGCTCTTGGAAGCGGGCGCGCACCGGGTCATTCTTGGTTCCGCATTGGTGCAGAATGGCAAGGTCAACACCGAGTACGCGGCTACACTCGAAAGCGCGCTCGGCGCCGCGGCGCTCGTCTTTGCCCTTGATTCGCGAGGCGGCCGGGTTGCGATCGACGGCTGGCGCCAACAGACTTCTGTTACCGCATTCGACATGATTCGGGCACTGGAACCCTTCTGCGGTACTTTTCTTTACACGCACATCGATACCGAAGGCATGATGGGTGGAATTCCGATGTGGACCGTGAATGCAATAAGGCTGGCCACTTCGAGGCGGCTGGCCGTCGCGGGCGGCATCACGACCCAGCAAGAAATTGACCAGCTCGACGCGCTCGGGATGGACGCCGTTGTCGGGATGGCCTTGTATTCAGGCAGGATCTCGGCGTAGGCGAAAGGCAAGCGCTCTTACCCCGTCGCGAGACCTCCCATGACCCAGTAGTCTCGCCTGAAGGCGGGACGCTCAGACACCTCAGCGCCCAGTCAGCCCGGGCTATTATTCTTAAGAGTGATTGAAAGGCCAGACACATCCTGCGAGACACCGCTTCGCAAGCCTCTTCTCCGATCGCTTGTTCGATGGCTTGCCATCGGCGCAGTGCTCGTTTGGTCGTTTGCCGCGCTGATCCTTGTCGCCGCCCGCTGGATCGACCCACCGACAACCGCGGTACACATGCAGCGCCGATTGCAGGCCTGGATTCACCACACGCCCTATCACGAACGCTACAAGTTCATTCCGCTCAGCCAAATCTCGCCCGATCTCCAGCACGCTGTAATCGCCGCGGAGGACGCGCGCTTCTACCAGCACCACGGGTTCGATTGGCACCAGATCCAAATCGCTGCCGAAGACGATTTGGAAGGCGGTCGCGCCCGCGGAGCTTCCACCATCACGCAGCAACTTGTAAAGAACCTATTTTTCGGAACGGGCCGCTCGGTCCTCCGCAAGGGTGCCGAGTTCACGTTGGTACCGGTGGCCGAATTCGTCCTTGGCAAGCGGCGCATTCTGGAGATCTATCTCAACGTAGTTGAATGGGGCCCTGGTATTTATGGAGCGGAGTCGGCGTGTCGTTACTACGACGGAATCGCGGCTCGGAGTATCGACCGGGAACAGGCGGCGCGGCTCGCCGCGATTCTGCCGGCTCCGCTGAAGCGACGGCCCGAGCGCATGAATAACTACAGCGTCCTTATCCTGGAGCGGATGCGCCAAATGGGTTGGTAATCGCTCAGGGGAGATCAATGGCGATCTCCTCGAAGCCGACTTCGGGACAAACGTCGTCGGAGTCCGCGTGGCTGCCAGTTGGCGCGTCACTCGGGAACCGCGAAGTCCAGGTGTCGTGGTGTAAACCCTAGATGGGAGACTGAAACCACCATAGACCACTCGTCTCTGCGCTATCATTGCTGGCTGTCAGATTTTTCTCAACCGAAGACCCGAAGGAGAATTCTGTGGAAATCAACACTCGACGCAACTTCGTCGGCAAGATCGCGGCAATGACGGCGCTAGTAACTGGCGCGCTCAAACTCTTCGCAATCCAGCAGGCTCCTCCTAGTGGCGCGCCTATGCCCGCTGTCGCACCGGGCAGAGATACACCTCGTCGCTCCGGCGGCGGTAACCACACGCACGATGGCATCTACTATTTCTCTGGCACGGGTTCCAATGACGGCTATTCCAAGGACGATCATGTGCTGGTAACGGATCCTTTCGAAAAGCACGTCACCCGCACCATGGACGCGCTCAAGAAATCGGTCGAGCGAGCAGGCTGCACCATGGACAGCATCATCCATCTCCAGGTCTTTCTCTGTCTGCCTCTCGCCGACTCTGTCCCGATGCCGACCGGCAAGGCGCGGTTCGGTGCCCACAAAGCCCAGTACGATGCCTTGAACAAGATCTACGGGACCTATTTCTCTCCGGGCAAGGCTCCGTCTCGTGCCTGCATGGCTCTGGAATGGATTCCGGGAGATTCGCTGATTGAAATCGTAGGCAGCGCGTTGGTAGTGAATCCGCCCACGGCGTCTGCGGATAAGTAAATTGCGAATGGCATAGAGGGGAGACTGCTCATGGGCTTGAAATTGAGTTGGAACCGCCGTTCGTTTCTGGCCGCGCTCGGGGCCGCCAGCAGTTCGCTCTTGGCTCCGGCGAGGTTGAGCGCTGCGGGCATATTCGGGAAGAAACCTAAGCTGTCTGCGCCCGCGATCGATGGCAGCCCCATCGTACCGATCTCTACAGGCCTGGGTTCCAACGGCGACATCTACGCCGAGCTGGGAGTGACTCCTCTCATCAACATCAATGGCACTGTAACCGTCATCGGTGGGTCGGTGATGCAGCCGGAAGTCATGGAGCTGATCCGGAGAGGCAACGAGCACTTCGTTCTGATCGATGAGCTCGAGATTGCAGCCGGTAAGTTCATCGCGAACTTGTGCAAATCGCCAGCTGGCTATACAGGCCTGGTGACGGGCGGGGCGGCCGCAGCCATGGTGGTCGGTTACGCGGGAATGATGACCGAAGACCTTGAGCCTCGCATGCGCGACATTCCCGACGTAAGTAATTTCCCGCGGAACGAAGTGATCATCCAGAAGAGCCATCGCTATCCTTTTGATCATCAGATCCGGCAGACGGGCGCGAAGCTGGTGGAAGTTGAGACGCGCGAAGAGATGATTGCCGCCATAAACGCGAAGACTGTGGCGATCCACTTCACCAATATTCTGTCCGACAAAGGCCAGGTCAGCGGACATGAGACGGTTGAAATCGCCAGAGCACACAACCTCTATACGTTCAACGACGCCGCAGCGGACGTACCGCCGAAAGAGCGGCTCTGGGAGTACCCGGCACTCGGCTTCGACATGGTCACGTTCAGCGGTGGCAAGGACATCCGAGGACCGCAGGCAGCGGGCATCCTGATCGGCAAAGAAAAGCTGATCCATTACGCCCTGCTGAACATGAGCCCGCAGGAAGATCGCATCGGCCGTTGCTGCAAGGTGGGCAAAGAGACCATCTTCGGCATGCTGAAAGCGCTGGAAATCTTCGTCAATCAGGACCTCGACGCTTCGTTGAAAATTTATGACGAACGCGCGCAGGTGATCACAGATGCGGTAAAGAAATTCGGTGTCACGGCGCTGCCGCGGCAGTTCAACCCGCAAGCTCTGGGAAACGTGACGCCGCGTTACAGCTGGCAGATCGATCCCTCGAAGCTAAACATCACCGGGAAGGAAGTCATGCAGAAACTGGCCGACACTCGGCCCGTCGGTATCGGCAGCATGGGAGCGGGGGCAAGCGGCATGCGCGGGCGCAATCCTGATGCGCCGGCCGGTGACAACCATCCGGATCATCATGGCCATTCCAGCGACCCGAACAGTTTTGGCTTTGCTGTCTGGCAGCTCAAGGACGGCGAGGACAAGATAATCGCGGATCGCCTAGTCGAGATTTTCAGCGCAGCTCCAAAGGCTTAGTCGTTCAAATGCCAGCCGCGAGCGTCTGCGCCATACTCGCAGAACTTTCAAAGCCGCGAATGGTTTTGCCAGATGAAAATACGCGTTCTTGCTATGCAAATCGCGACGCGCTTTCTGTTCTAATGCGAGAACTTGGAAGATTTCCATGGAGGGAGTAATGGCATCGAGCATCAAAGGCCGAGCGATAGGAGCTTGTCTCGGGATAGGGATCGTTCTTTGCGCGGTGAGTTGGACAACACAGGCGGCAATCGCGCAGACGGTAACCGTTGACGCTGCCCCCTCTCACGTCGCCAACACCTTCAGCCCCGTTCGCTCTCTCGGTGCGGCGATCGACCGGCTGAGGACTGGAACCCCGGACCATTTACTCACTGACCCCGTCCTCAAGGAGATTCTCGGCGCCGGATGGCAAACCGTGACCTATCGCCAGAACACAGAGCTGATGGTCGAGGCCTGGCATTGGAACCAGAACGGCACCTGGAGCGATGCAGAAAAACAACAGGGCTACTTCGTGGGCAATGCGGAACCGACTGCGGAGATGATCCGCCATTCGTGGGCCGCTCCGCTTCCGCATCGCGGTTTCAGCCGCGGCGACGGAAACGGCTGGTCCCGGCTAACCGACGGCGATCCGAAATCGTATTGGAAGAGCAATCCGTACCTTACCAAAGCATTTACCGGCGAAGACGATTCGTTGCATCCGCAGTGGGTGATGATCGATCTGGGCAGCAAAGTTCCGCTCAACGCCATTCGGATTGCGTGGGCTGAACCTTACGCGAAGCGCTACTCAGTTCAGTTCTGGACCGGCGAACTGGAACCCTTCTACGACGGGACCACCAAGGGCACTTGGCAAACTTTTCCGTTGGGCACGATCACCGAAGGCAAGGGTGGTACGGTTACGCTGAAGCTGGTTTCCTGGATGATCCCGGTGCGCTATCTCCGCATCTGGATGACGGAATCTTCCAACACCTGCGATAGTCACGGTTCTGCCGACAAACGAAACTGCGTGGGATATGCAATCAATGAACTCTCTGCCGGAGCTCTTTCGGCTGATGGCGAGTTCAACGATTACGTTACTCATTTCCCCAGTCGCAATCAGACTGTGACTTGGCCTTCTTCGGTTGATCCATGGCATGCGGCTTCTGATATGGACGAGTCGAGAGGAGATCAAGTCGGATTCGATTTCTTCTTCACCAGCGGAGTTACCCGCGGGCTTCCTACCATGGTTCCCATTGCCATGCTGTATTCCACTCCGGAGGATGCGGCCAACGAGATTGCCTATTTATACAAGCGCCACTATCCCATCTCCTGGATCGAGATGGGGGAAGAGGCCGACGGGCAGCACATACTTCCCGAAGACTACGGTGCGTTGTACGTGCAGTTCGCTACCGCGATTCACCGGCTCGTTCCCGAAGCCAAGCTGGGAGGCCCGCCTTTCGAAGGAACGTTTGATGATGTTGAAGTGTGGCCGGACGCGGCCGGAAAAGTCTCATGGCTCGGACGATTTGTCGATTATCTGAAAGCCCACGGCCGCTTGAGCGACTTCACCTTCTTTTCTTTCGAGCATTATCCCTACCAGGACAGGCCCACCTACTCTTGGGCTGATCTGTACCCGGAGCCGGAATACGTCAAACACATTGTGCAGGTTTGGAAAGATAACGGGTTGCCCCCGAACATTCCCTTTTTCATGACCGAGGGCAACATCGGAGGCGGAGCAGGAGTTTCGACCGTGAAAGGCGCGCTATGGCTGGCCGATTACGTTGGCTCCATGATGACTGCCGGCGCCGGGGCCACTTACTATTTCCACTACATGCCTTCGCCGGGCCACTGGGGCGCCTACCCCCTGCTCCTGCTTGACGAACACTACAACCTGATCGGCTATCC
>JBAWCJ010000419.1:0-20817 GCA_049590215.1 Candidatus Sulfotelmatobacter sp.
GTCCTGATGCGTTCTATAAAGGTGAAATTGCGCGCGCGATTGTGAGCACGTCGCAGAGCGCGGGCGGAGCGATGGCGGCGGACGATCTGGCAGACTTTTCGCCGGAGTGGGTTGAGCCGATTTCAACCACCTATCGCGACTGGACCGTCTACGAACTTCCTCCCAACGGACAGGGAATGGCGGCGCTTGAGATGTTGAACATTATGGAGACTTCAGCGCCTTCGCCCGATGGACCTCTGAGTGCCGTCGAGTTGCATAAAAAGATCGAAGCCATGAAGCTGGCTTACGCCGATCTGGGGCGGTACAACGGCGATCCGCGTTTCGCGAAGATTCCGGTGAAGGGAATCCTCTCGAAAGAATATGCGCGGGAGCGCGCCAGGCTGATCGATCCCGGCAAGGCTAACTGTGCGGTTGCCGCCGGCACGCCGCCTTTCAGCGACACAACTTATCTCTCGGTGGTCGATCGCGAGGGCAACATCGTCTCTCTGATTCAGAGCAATTACGAGGCGTTTGGATCGGGCATCGCGGTGCGGGGTATGGGATTCGCGCTGCAGGATCGCGGTGCGCTGTTTTCGCTCGATGCGGCGTCGCCGAATGCGCTGGCTCCGCGCAAGCGGCCGTTCCATACGATCATCCCGGCCTTCATGGAACACGGGGACCAGCACATTGGCTTCGGAATCATGGGAGGAGCGAACCAGCCACTGGCTCACGCACAATTCGTTTCCAACGTGGTCGACTACGGAATGAATATTCAGGAAGCGATGGAGAATGCGCGCTTCACGGTCAGTCCGCAGCGTGGGTGCCATATTGTGATCGAGTCGCGCGTGCCGCCGGAAGTGCGACAAAAACTTTCTGCCATGGGGCATGAACTCGACGTGCGGAACGCCTACTCAACCGCTATGGGGCGCGGGCAGGCCGTTCTGCACGACTCGAAGACCAAGGTGAACTATGGAGCGTCGGACGCGCGCGCCGATGGCGCCGCAGTGCCAGAGAAGTGATCGAGCAGTGATCAGTGTCCAGTGGTCAGTCACGGTACCGGCTGCGGTCTTAACTGACCACTGATCACTGGCCACTGTCCACTGCTTCACGCCCGCAGCAAATTCCTCGCGATGAACAGGACGTTGGCGGGGCGCTCGCCCAGCCGCCTCATGAAGTAGGGATACCACTCGCTGCCGAAGGGAATGTAGATGCGGACGCGCCAGCCGTCGCGCGCCAGTTTGCGCTGTAGATCGCGGCGAATGCCGTAGAGCATCTGGAACTCGAACGAATCGCGGGAAATTTTTTCGCGAATGGCAAAGGCCTGGGCTTGCTGAATGATGTTCTCATCGTGCGTGGCCAGGCCGTGATAGATGCCGCTTTTCATCAGGATCTTCATCAGCTTGACGTAGTTGGCATCGACGTCGGACTTGAGCGGGAAGGCGATCTCCGCGGACTCTTTGTATGCGCCTTTGCAGAGGCGGATGCGGATGCGCTCGGCCAGAAGCTTCTCGATGTCACTCTCAGAGCGCCTCAGGTACGACTGGATCACGGTGCCAACGGAGTTAGCGTTTCCGGGGATGGCATGAAGTTCGTGAACGAAGTCGAGCGTGCGTTGGGTGTAGGGCGAGCCTTCCATGTCGACGCGCACAAAGCATGGTGGATCCATAGACGCAGCCTTGGCGACTAATCCGCTGACGATTTCGCGGGCCAGCCGCTCGTCTACATCAAGCCCCATGTGAGTGAGCTTCAGGCTGATATTCGCGTTGAGCTGGTGGGCGGCGATGGCGTCGAGAACCTGTTGATAAAGCTGGCCGCTGTGGCGGGCTTCCTCGGGATTGGCGACATTTTCGCCGAGGTTATCGATGGTGACGCTCATGCTCGCGCGGTTGACGGCTTGCGTGGCACGGACGGCGTCGGCGATCTCAGTTCCGGCAACGAAGCGGCCAGAGACGCGGCGGCCGAGCGCAGAGCTCTCGGCAAAGGTGCGCAAAGATGGATTTTCGGAAAGCCGGACGAAGAAGGCTCTTAACATTCCGCACCTGAAGAATTATCCACCAGAAGCGATGAACCGACAAAGAGCACAGAACGTTGTATCACAACGAAGCCGTGCCACGGCCTCTGCCGGCGACCACAGGCGGTCGAGCGGGATGCGTTTTGCGGCTGGGATGGACTGCGGAGCTACGGATTGAAGTGAAGTTCAACCGTCTCGTGAGTTTCGTGCGAAGCGGCTTCCCACTTCCACTGGCGCAGCGCCTCCTGGGCAGCTTGCGCGAGCAAGGGATGGCCGCCTTTTACTTCGACCGACGTTACCTTGCCATTCGGAGCAACCAGGACGTCCGCCCGTACAACGCCCTGGATCTTCATGGAGCGGGCGAGGGCGGGATATTCCGGAGCCACCTTGACTGAAATCTTGCGGTTGGCGGCGGTAACTTCCTGGGCAGAGGGGTGGTACGGCGCAAACACTATTAGTGCCAACAGAACAAAAACAGCCGCCGAAATGCGGTTTTTCATGGGAGCAGGGATTCCGTACTCAGAATTTGTTCCAATTCAGAATAAGAGAGATTTAGTTTTGGTCGTAGATTACTTGGGTAATGAGGCCAAAGTAATTATGCTGAGCAGCGAGGGCGGCTTTGGTCCCGCAAAACGTGATGCTGGCGGAGTCTTCAGCCGGCGTGCTCTTCCAGGAATTTCTCGACCTCGATGGCAGCCATGCACCCGGTTCCGGCGGCGGTGATGGCCTGGCGGTAGCGGCGGTCCTGCACATCGCCGCACGCATAGACACCGTGGACGCGGGTCAGGACGTAGTTGTGGGTCTTGAGGTAGCCGTCGGCATCAGTGTCGAGCTGGCCGGCAAACATTTTTGCGTTGGGATCGTGCCCGATGCCGAGGAATAGGGCGCTGGTGGGGAAGTCCCAGACCTTGCCGGTTTTCACATTGCGCAGCTTGAGGCCGGTCACCTCCTGTTTGTCGTGATCGTAGACATCTTCGACAACGGTGTCGGTGAGGAACTGGATCTTCGGATTCTGTCTAGCGCGCTCCAGCATGATCTTGGAAGCGCGGAAACTGTCGCGGCGGTGAATGATCGTGACCTTAGTGGCAAAGCGAGTGAGGAAGATGGCTTCCTCCATGGCGGAATCGCCGCCGCCGATCACCACGATTTCCTTTCCTGAAAAGAAAAAGCCGTCGCAAGTGGCGCAGGAAGATACGCCGTGGCCGATGAGTTGCTGCTCGTGAGGCAGACCCAGCCAACGCGCGGAAGCGCCGCTCGCGATGATGAGCGCTTTGGTGTGCACCTGTTGCTTGCCGAGATGCAGCAGGAACGGACGCTGGCTGAGGTCAACGCTGGTGAGATGGCCCACGCGGTATTCGGCGCCGAAACGTTCCGCCTGCTTACGCATGTTCTCGACCAGCTGCGGTCCCATGATGCCTTCAGGAAAGCCGGGGAAGTTCTCCACCAGCGTGGTAAGAGAGAGTTGGCCGCCAGGCTCGTGGCCCTCGACCACGAGAGGTTTCAGATTGGCGCGCGCGGTATAAAGGGCGGCTGTGTGTCCGGAGCAGCCGGAACCGATGATGACGACGTTGCGAGTTTCGCTCATGATGAGATAGACGTTAGATTGCTGGATTCAGATTTCGATGCATTGCGCTGCCAGTGCCACCAGGAAGCCAAAAGCCAGATCCTAACCGCAGAGGACGCCGAGTACGCAGAGAAATTCTTATCACGGCTTGGCGGCGGGCTTGGCCGATTTTTTCTTTGCCGTCGCCTTCGGTGCTGCCCCGGGAATTTGCGCCAGTTCCGCGGGCACCGTGCGCTTGACGCCGAGCAAGCCGCGATAGTCAGTGAGCACTTCGGAGGCGCTGCGGAATAGTGGTTCGTAGGCGCTCTGATCCGGCGCCGGACCGTTTTCCGAAGCGGCGCAGCGGGCCAGCGCGATTGACGATTTTCCGAAGCGCTCGAGCCGGATGCGGTTGGCCGGAGTGTTGGCGGCGACCATGGCCTCGGGGCTGCCGATCGCCGACGCGCTGTCTTCCATCGAAACCTGAATGAGGTCTTTAGGATCCCGCACGTGCAGTACCAGAGTCTCGATCATGTTCTGCCCATCGTTGCTGAAAGAGTATTGCACGCTGGCGAACAGAGCTTGCACAGCAAATTCACGGCGAATGCGAACATAGCTGGCGACCGAGGGTTCATCCGACATTTTCGCGCCGCTTCCCGGCTGAAGGAAGTTGGGAGGCTCCGTCAAGGTGGAGCGGCCATGAGAGATTTCGAAGTCATCGCTGAACAACGGTTGTTTCGGGACGCGCGCCAGTGCAGCTGCGATTTCCTTCTGTTCTTCCGCCGATGGCGTGCAAACGTTCAGCATGTTCACTTTTACTTGCGGTTCAGTCGAAGGCGTCTCGGGAGCCTGCTGAGATGCCGCAGGAAGGGCGAGCAGCAAAGCTGCGAACATGGGGATCAGTTTTGAGAGCACGCCAGAATGATAACCCAAAGGCAGTTCTCAGTACTCAGTTCTCGGCGACCCAGTTCCCCGCAACCCAAGGCTTTAACTGAGAACTGGGAACTGAGAACTGAGAACTGGGTTTCGATTAGAATTCAGGGCATGGCGAATCTGACATTGGTTTACGGCATGCGGCTGCTGCCTTCCGAAGATGTGGCCGAAGTGGGGCAGGCTCCGGTGAAGCTCACCAACGGACACGAGGCGCACGTCACCATGCACGTGCTCGAAGGCAGCAAGGAAGAGATCGAGAAGCAGTTGCGCACCAGCCTCGAAGCATTCTTCGATCTGTATCCGGAAATTTAGCGGTTCCGCCGGCAAAATCATGAAGCAGTTCTACTCGAGATTGCGCGCAAGAATGCTGGCCGCTGATTTGTGGCCGCAGGGATGGGTCGCGCGCGGCGCTCTTTATTCACTGGGCTTCGCGATAGCGCTGTTCGCTCTTGAAATGGTATTGAAGCCGTTTGCCCGCGCGGCGTCCGAGAGCCTTACGGGCTGGGTTAAGTTCCTGCTTTTCGACGCTGCTTTGCTGTTTTCCATTGTCGCTTTCCGCTGGTTGAGACGAAAAATTCTGTGGCGCCTGCGCAACCGGCTGATCGTGACTTACGTCTTCATCGGCGTGATTCCAGCAGTTTTGCTGGTGGCCATGACATTCATCACGCTTTACGGGCTGGCTGGGCAGTTCGCCGTGTTCGTGGTGACTTCAGAAATCAACTCGCAATTGCGCAGTCTGGGAGCGGTGAACGCCGCGGTCGGCAATGAACTGGCGGCGCGCCTCGAGCGCGGCGATAATCCCACCGCCGAATCTCTGGCCGGGCTCAGGAAGCGCGATGCGGCCTGGAAGCGCCGGCGAATGTATGCCTGGCTGGACGATAAGCTTTTGCCTCTGGGTGACGAATCCAAAGGGCCCGCACCCTCACTCCCCACGTTTGCAAAAAGCGAGTTGCGCGAGATCACACGCGACCGCGACGGCCTGTACCTGCGCGTGGTTACCGAGCTTTCGACGGGATCAAAGACGCTCACCGTCGTAACCAGCGAGCCCTTCGACAAGGCGTTAGTTGGGAAGATTGCGGCGGACCTGGGCGAAATCACGTTGCTCGAAGACCCGGGGTTCCGGGGCGACGAACCACAGGCGATCACGCCCGCGAATCCAGGAACGAACAATGTCGCGACAAACAACGTCGCGGCAAACAATGCCAACATTGTAATCAGCGACCGCAGGAACCCGCAGCGCGTGGATTTACATCCTAGCCCAACATTTACCGTGGGAACGGTGCCGCCTGCCATGGGCCGACTGGACCGCGAGGTTCCGTTCCTCGCGCCGCTGCCGGTGCTCGATTGGAAAACCGGAAAGCGCGAGCCGACTGGGTCTGTCGTGGTGCAGGTGCGAACTCGTCCCTCGGTGCTTTACGGCCATTTGTTCGCGGCGCTCGGGGAATTCGTGCAGATGGTCGAGTATACGCTTCTCGCCATCCTCATCTTTTTCGGAGTAATTGAATTGATTGCTCTCGTGATCGGTATGCGGATGACGCGGACGGTCACGGGCGCGGTCGCGCATCTCTACGACGCGACCAAGCATGTGGACCGCGGGGATTTCAGCCATCGCATTCCAGTCAAATCCACGGACCAGCTCGCGCAGCTTTCGCTGTCGTTCAATTCGATGACCGAGTCGATCGAGAAGCTGATTCAAGAGCAGAAGGAAAAGCAGCGGCTGGAGGGCGAACTCGCCATTGCGCAGGAAGTGCAGGCGCAACTGTTTCCGCGGCAAGTTACGGAATTGGAGTCGCTCGAAGTGCACGGATTCTGCCGGCCGGCGCGCACCGTGAGCGGCGACTACTACGACTTCCTCACGGCCAGCTCTCACAAGCTGATTCTCGCCGTGGGCGATATCAGCGGGAAGGGAATTTCCGCGGCGCTGCTCATGGCGACGATCCACTCCGCGGTGCGCGCTTACAGCATCGAGAGCCTGCCCCAAATGCGGGAGCCCGTCGCGGTGGGCGCCGTAGCGGGCGCGGGCAGAATCATGGCGGCGTGGCCCGAGGGAATCGAAGTGTCTCCCGGAGCGTTGCTCGGCCTGCTCAATCACCAGCTTTACGAGAGCACTCCGCCGGAAAAGTACGCGACGCTTTTCCTGGGAATTTACGATGGCCGATCGCACCGCCTGACCTACAGCAACGGCGGACACCTTCCACCCATCCTGATCGCAAAGGACGGCGCGGTGCGGCGCCTGGAAACCGGCGGCACGGTCGTCGGGCTCTTCGATCACATGATGTACGACGAAGGCGCGGTCGAGATGCATCCCGGCGAAATCTTTCTGGCCTACAGTGACGGCGTCACCGAGCCGGAAAACGACTTCGGCGAATTCGGAGAAGATCGGCTGATCGACCTGGTGAGCGCCAACCGCCGCCTGCCACTGGTGCAAATCAGCCAGACGGTCACATCGGCAGTCGACGACTGGATCGGCGACAACGAGCAGCCGGATGACATCACGCTGGTGCTAGCGCGGGCAAGGTAGGGTCGCCCTTCTAAGAGAAGCTGTCATTCCGACGCGCGAGCGAAGCGAGACAGGAGGAATCTGCTGTTTGGCGGGGTGGCCCAGGAGACGGAAGGGCGGGTCACCCGCCGCCGTTGACCTCCGACGCGCTTACTTCTGAGAAGGCTTAGGCTGCTTCTTCGGAGCCTTTATTTCTGAGGTTTTCTGCGGGGGCTTTTGCAGCATCCTGCGAAGAACTTCATCGAATTGTCCCTTATCTGCCTTCACATTCCTTAGCCTCTAGGAGCATTGTAGGCTTCCGCGAATGCTTCTTCGGTTATGTCAAACTTCGCCAGAACACGTAATATGACGGGCCCCTTAATCGATGTAAGGTCAACTCCCGACGTCTGCGCATCTGCCCATTTGCACGATGGGTCCTTCGGGTCATACGGAGGACCCACGAACCGCACATATTTTGGCGCATCTCTAACGCGTTCTGAAAGAATCTTGAAGCGATTTTTTATCAACTTTTGGAAGTCGAGCACTTCCATCTCCGGGATCGGATCACCCGGCTCAAGCGGCGGCGGCTTGTGCCAATTTGACTTCACTGCTCTGCTGCCCTTTTCTGCCCGGCTTTTCGAAGAATAACTCGATAATGTCCGGCTTTACCTTCTCACTAATCTCTTGCCATTTCGTCCATTTGTCAAACGGCGCCGGAGACGAGAATAAATTGGCAAGATTCTTGGTCTCGAAGGCGAAGGATAGCTCATCCTCCAGCAGTTCTTTCATTTCCTCCTTCAAGGTTTTAGGATCCTCGGCGGTCACGACGGATCCTGTTTCTAAGCAATAGGCTACGAACGTTTTGTATTTTTCATCAAATTCACCAAGCACCCGCAATTGAAAAAACGGAATATGCTCTGCCATGTCCTCACCCTCCCTTATCATGGTTTGAGCATAGCACAAGTAATCGTAAGCTTGTCAATCTTAAAGACTTAGCTAGGAATCACCGAGGTAACGTAGGCGGTTACGATTAACCTGCTGGCGGGTTTTGATTGCCGAAACGGCAATCAATGATTCTTTTCCTTGACTGTGATTACCGGGGTGGTTACTATCTAAGTAGGCGGACCCAAATGGCTGATAACACAAATAATGCCCTCCAACTTCTGGAAGATTTCAGGCGAGAACGAGATGAACTCAATTTGGTCATTAAGGCACTGGAGAGAAGGCTTGGCATCATTCCAGCGGTCACGGATAGCGAGACTGCTAACCCGGAAAGCTCTCCGCGAGTCACCGTTTCAATTGACAATATCCCCGTCGGGTTCTTCCACAACATGAGCCAGTCTGCTGCTGCGGAGAAGCTGTTACGGATGAATCCTGGGCACCCGTTGACCACAAATGAAATTCTCGAAGCCTTCAAGAAAAGCGGAATTGCGACGGGGAAAAATGCGGTCACAATTCTCTATACCGCGCTCAAACGCGGTAACAAATTTGAACGCGTTGCTGGAAAGGCGTGGGGACTGGCCGAGTGGTACCCGCAGAAAAAGCGCCAGAAGGAAGAACCTGTCGTCGTCCTAGATGACGACGATGAGATCGCGGCTCATGCACTCAAATAAAACACGCAACAGACTTATGACCAGAGAACTAGCCCTCCCTCATCACTGCTATACCTCATTGTGGGGCTGGGCGAAAATACTAAGACCCGTTCCGATTTCCTAGGCCGGAGCGGAACGGGCCGTGATGAGGCACTCTTAACACTGCCCGACCGGAGGGCGACTAGTTGGCACTAGGAGCGGTCCTATACACCGCAGTTCCTTTACTCGGGGTCCGATCCCCCCACCCTCCGCTATTGTAGCGCAACCTGTCAAATCTCCCCAAGGAGGGGAGCCGCCGCTCTATGGCGCTTTACAAGTACAGCCAGCTCATCGATGCAAGCAGCGATGAAGCCTTCGACAAGATTCTGCAACCGTCCACGTCTGCGCCTTGGCCAGGTATATATCGGTGCGAAGGGTGCGGACATGAAATCGGAATTGCGCAGGGACACACACTCCCTCCGCAGAACCACCACCAACACACCTACAGCCAAGGCTCAATCAGATGGCGCTTGGCTGTCTCTCACGAGAAGTACTAGGCGTAGGCAATTCAGGAGGCGGGTGGCCCATCCTTTCGCGTTCTTTGCGAAAGGGTGGGACTGCTGACGGGCCACAACCAGTGAAAATTTCCTCAAGCCCTCTGTGACATCCAACCTTGTCCACAGCCCATCACTTGCGCGATCATGGTCGAGGCAGTGACGGTCGGCAGAAGCCAATCCGTCGAGCCCCTAAGTCCTTTGTTTCACGGATTTTAGTATCTAAGTTCTTTGACATCCGGATTTTGCGGGGAATTTCCTGCTAACGTGATGATTCCAGTGAGGGGAGGGGGGAGGGGGATACCCCGATTCTTCGGCTCGAAGCGTACGACCCCGCCGTTCGAGAATCATCCACACAAACTTTATTTTCCGGTAGGAATCCACAGCCATACGATCAAGCCCTACTTTTTCGGCAACAACGTTACCCGCGAGGTGACAGCCAGATCGTTCGCCATCCCGCCCAGGAGCACGGGCCCGACCGTCGTATCGAGAAGATGGCTGTCCGCGCGGGGATCCTCGGTCTCTTCGCTGATGGTTTCCCAACGGCCGTGGTGCAGATCGTAGGAGAAAGTAAAGGTGGATGCTTCCGCGGGCTCGCCGTCATAGGCGACGCCTTTGTAATCGTGAGGAGTCGCGGTGCCGCCGGAAAAGAAAATCTGGTGCTCATGTTCGCTTCCGACGCCGGCGATGCCAAAGTGCGCCGGACCTGGATGCGGCGGCAGTTTGCTCCATTCAATCTTGATTGGATCTTTCTTGTCGATCTTACCCAGCCAGCACTCATCGGAAGCCACGTAGCGCGGACCGCCCGCCGGACCCGGCTTGGCGCCATCGACGATTACGATAGTCTCGCCGGCTATGCCGCCGGCGAGGCCAAAGACGGGCGTGCCTGGGAAAGGCGTGGCCTGAGCCCAGGAATCTTTTTCGACGTCGTAAACCTGCACATTGTTGACCGGACCATTTTTCGCCCGGCCGCCGATGAGGTAGACGAAACGATCATGCGTCACTCCCACGGCCGCCCGGTCCACGGGGACGGGAATGTCCTGGCCGCGATGCCAGTTGCGTTCTTCGATATAAACATTTACATCGGGAACAGTGATTTCGTCGCCCTGGGCATCCAGCACATACCCGCCCATAAGAACAATTTGGTTCTTGGCCCCAGCCGCCGATGCACCCAGGCGGCCGCCAACTCCCGGCACTGGGCGGCCCAGATGCCACTTGGCGCTCGCCAGCGTCATCACGTAGACCTGGTTGGTGACGTCATCCCAGGTTTTTCGGGGACCAACTCCCATCATGGAGAAAAGTTCAAACCCGTGTTTGAGGCTCGCGACCGCGTTGCCTGTAACCGCGGCCGGCATCGAGGGGAACTTTGGTTCGCCCGATGCGCCCAGAAGAATCGCAGCGCAGATCGTAAGCAGAACAAGGGCGGACGGTTTCTTCATTCCAGTGATATTACCGCACCCGTTTTCGACGACGGATCCCAGAGTTTCTTAGAACCAGGTTTTGCGGCGGTACTCGCGGTAGGCATCGCCAAATGCGGCTTCGAGAACCTTGGCTTCGCGGTGCGCGCGCACCGTCTGCATAATGACCACAGCCACAACGACCAGCCAAAGCATGGGCCGGTGCAGAACCAGCACAAATCCAACGAGCAAGACCACTCCCGAAACGTAAATCGGATTTCGAATCTTCGAATAGATTCCGTGCGTGACTAACTGATGGGCCTTGGCCGTGATGGCGAAGGATTTGCCCAGTTGTAAGCGCGCGGTGACGGCCCCGCCAATTCCCACCAGCATCAGGGCCAAGCCGATGATACGTTGTAAATCCCAAGCGCCGGGGATGGAAAACACGATCCAGAGAATGGCGGCAATCGCGACGATTTGCACGGCAGTAAAGACTTGGAGCGACCGGCCCTCCATGGATGTATTCCTCTTCTCCCTCAGCGCACTCGATAAAATCTATTCATCAATACTTATTCCATCAATAGCTATTCGATCAAACCCTGGCGCACGGCGTGGATGAAGTCGGTATAGGCGGGTTGCTCGCCGCTTGCGCGCGCCAGGCTGGCGATCTGCCCGCGATGATATGCAGAGTGCAGAATTACGTGGGTCAAAATGTCTTCCACGGAGCTGGTCCACGGCTCACCTTTGGTGTTCTTGTAGACGACCGTCTCCGCGAGTCCAGCGGGAGAAAGCTGGCTGAGGAAATTGCGCCATAGCCGGGCGACGTCGGCGATTTGCTCTTCGCATTGCTCGAGGGTGAAATCCGGCCACACAGGCAGGCTCTGCGGTTGTTTCCTGAGGCGCTCCAGCCACAGGCGCTCAGCCGAGAGGATGTGTGCCAGAAGCTGACGTGGCCGCAGCGGCGGAGTTGCGCTTGCCTTCAGGCCGGCGAGCACTTCACGGTTCGCCCACTCATCGTAGACAAACTGGCGACGCAAATGTTCGAGCAGTTCCATGGTGAAGCAGCCTCACACTGTAATCGGCATATGCAGCGATCCGCAACTGGTATTCATGGTCCTTTCACATTTCTCCAGTAGACTCCGGCTGAGTTGATGGTGAGATACTTGTATTGGCGGTGACCGAACTGCGGTCACCCGATTGAAATATGCCCCGCAAAGCTACAAGCTCGCGAGTGACGAGTGAAGACGCGGGCTCTCCTGACTCTGCCGGCGCGGTCCATGCGCAGAGTCAGGAAGGCAGCAAGAAATCCGGCGGGAAAGGATCGGGATCGCTCGACGATCTGGCGCGGACGGCGCTGAAAGCCTTTCTCATTGCGCGCGACGCGGCTTTCAACGTGCGCGACCTGCTGACACACTCTTCGCGCATGGCCTTCCTCGCCATCAAGGAGTGCGAGCAGGAACTCGACATCATCGAACGCTACATCGATGAGCGGCTGCCGGCAGCGATTACGCGGGTGAACGAGGCGCGAGCGCGCCAGTTGCTGACCAGCTTGAAATGCACCACCGACCTGGAACGCATTGGCGATCTGATGATGAGCGTGGCGATGCGAGTGCAGTCCCGGACCACGAAGATGGCGGCTTCGGACGTGCGCCAACTGGTGGAAATGTCGGCAAGCTTGCGCGAAATGCTTGACCTGGTTTATCGCGGATTCGTCGATCTCGATCTGGAGTGCGCTCGCAAGGTGCTGCAGATGGATAAGGACATTGACCGGGTCTGTCATGCTCTGTTCCAGAAGCACTTGACCGAACATGCGTCGGACAGCAATCCCTCGAGTTTCGACGTGCTTCTCATGGCCCAGGCTTTGGAGCGCGCCGGGGATCACACTACGAATCTCGCTGAAGATCTTTATAGCCTCATCGAAGGCCGCAGTTTGCGGCATGCGCCTAAGAAACGGGCAGCAACATAGAAGCAGTGGTCAGTGATCAGTGGTCAGTGGCCAGTTCTTGCTGCTGCCAGCTTCTTCGATGAAGGTTTGGTTTTTCACTGGCCACTGGTCACTGGCCACTGACCACTGCCTTTCCGAAATTCATCATTCGTTAACACGTGGGAAACATTCTCGAAACAATTCCAAAATACATTCAATGCAGAATCCGGCGCCGAACCGACCTTTTACTGTGGGTCAAGCCGCTGCAGGTGACGATGCACTCTCCCATGGAATCTTATGAACCGCGCGGCGATGCGGGCGTCGCGGCCGTGTCTCGGAGCCTTATCTTCGTGGTTGAAGATGAGGAAGACATTGCACGGCTGATCTCTCATAACCTGCAGGCGGCGGGCTTTGACGTGCAGAGCTTTGTCAGCGGCGGCTCCGTAGTTTCTGAAGCTTTGCGGGAGATGCCGTCGCTCTTCCTTCTGGACGTGATGCTTCCGGGCGCGGATGGCTTTGATCTTTGCCGCCAGATACGGCAGACCCCTACGCTTTCCTCGACGCCGGTAATTTTTCTGACCGCCAAGACGGCCGAAGCCGACCGGGTGAAAGGGCTGGAGCTTGGTGGAGACGATTACATTACCAAGCCCTTCAGTCCACGTGAACTCGTCGCCCGAGTGCGCAGCGTCCTTCGAGGATTGCGCCAGCCTCTGGTAAAACCGGAAGTGCTTCGTCTCGGCGATCTCGAGATCGACGCTTCTTCGATGACGGTGCAGGTGGAAGGACGAGCAGTTCTCACCACGGTGCGCGAATTTCGCTTGTTGGAATATCTAGCTACGCATTGTGGACGCGTGCTCACGCGCGACCAGTTGCTCGATGCAGTTTGGAAAGAGACTCCTTTTGTGACGCCGCGCTCGATCGATGTTTACGTGCGGCGGCTCCGGGAAAAAATCGAGAGTGATCCTCGCCACCCGCGATATTTGAAAACGCTGCGCGGCATCGGTTATCGCTTCGAAACGCCGAAGTGAGAGCAGTGGTCAGTGGTCAGTGGCCGGTTCTTGTGCCGGCCTGGAGGTTTGGTTCTTCGCTGACCACTAACCACTGGCCACTGATCACTGCCTTTTGATTTATCCTTTCTGATCACGTCTCAAACCTTCACCTCATGAGCCGATCTAAACCGCTGTGGAATGCGGACGAGCAGAAGGCCCGTTTGTCGGAGCTTACGGCGCGGTCGGACGATTCCGCGAAGGATCGCCCGCTGCGGCGGGATGTGCGGTCGCTCGGCGCCTTGTTGGGGCGAGTTCTGGTGGAGCAGGCGGGCAAGGAGTTGTTCGATGCCGTCGAAGAGCTGCGGAGGCTGATGATTCAGCATCGCGAGCGGGGTCGCGGGAATAAATCCGCGGATGAACTTATGGCCCGGGCTCAGGAGACGATTTCAGGAATGGATCTGACCCGCGCTTATCAAGTCACCAAAGCTTTTGCAATTTATTTCGAGCTGGCCAATCTAGCGGAGACCAACCATCGCAAACGCCGCCGTCGCGCCCGCCAACTGGATCAGCAAGAGGCGACTCTGCCGGGGTCGTTCCGCGGGACTTTGTTGCGCATGAAGAAAGCAGGGATCTCCGCGGAAGCGGCACTGGCGGCGCTTCGCCGGGTGATGGTAACTCCTGTGTTCACGGCTCATCCCACGGAAGTGGCTCGGCAAACTGTCCTGCTGAAACGGCGGCGCATCGCCGAACAACTGGAGCGGCTGGACCGTCTGCCCCTTACGGAGGCCGAGGCTTTGCGATGTGAACAGGCGATCCACGCCGAAATCGCTTCGCTCTGGCAGACAGACGAAGTCAGGCAGACTAAGCCGACTGTCGATGACGAGATCCGCATGGGTTTGCGTTATTTCCGCCTTTCGCTTTTTGAAACGCTGCCTCGTGTTTACGCAGAAGTGGCGGAATCGATGCGCGAGGTTTACGGCATGGTTCTGGATGTGGCCGAGTTGCCAAATCTGCTGAGTTTCGGATCATGGATCGGTGGCGACCGCGATGGCAACCCGCTGGTCAAGCCAGAATGCGTGAGAGATGCCCTTGAGCAGGCGCGAACTATGATTCTCCGCGAGTATGTCCGCGACGTGGAGTCCTTGAGCGATTGCCTGAGTTCCTCGGTGCGCCAGGCGGCAGTTTCCGCGGAGATTGTGTCGCGGCTGGCGAAGTATAAAGGATCGCTGCCCGGAGCTGCCATGCTTTGGGGACCGGGCAACACGACTGAGCTTTATCGCCGTTTTCTTTCCTACGTGGTTTACCGGTTGCAGCGCAGCCGCGAGGGCCCGGAGGTTCAGGGTTCGTATAAGGACGCGGCAGAGTTCGAATCCGATCTGGTCATGCTGCGGTCGAGCCTGATGGAGAATCGCGGGCAACGGCTGGCGGAGGCGTACGTTGATCCATTGCTGCGACAACTTCGAACGTTCGGCTTCCATCTTCAGGTGCTTGATATCCGGCAGCATGCCCGGGTGCACGCGGAAGTGCTAGAGGAGATCGGCACAAGAACGATCGACCTGAGCAAGATTGGACTGGGAAGCACCGAACTGAGAAAGACCAAACTGAGGAAGACCCAATTAAGAGGGACCGCCCCAGAATTGGCGGCAGGGGCTGTTTCTTCTGGGAGCAGCGAATTTTCTCCGCAGACTCAGGAGTCAATCGAGACTCTCCGCACAATCCAGCGGCTCAAGCAGGTTTATCCCGCACAGTCGATCCGTCAGTACATCATCAGCGGGGCGGAGTCCGAGGACGATGTGCTGAACCTGGTCCGCCTGGCGAAGGCTTGCGGCGTGCGGCTGGCTGGTTCCGGTGATCATGACTCGGGCGATCGTACTTCCGGTGATCGCGACCCCGGCCTGATGCCGGTACCACTGTTTGAGTCGATCGACTCTCTGCGCGCGGCGGGTGGCGCGATGCGGCGACTGTGGCGGCATCCTGATTATGAACCGCTGCTCGGTTCCTGGGGACGATGGCAGGAAGTGATGCTGGGCTACTCCGACTCCAATAAAGATGGAGGAATGCTGACCAGCACCTGGGAACTGCACAAGGCGCATCGTGATCTGCACGGCGTGGCGCGAGAATGCGGAGTGAAATTGCGGCTGTTCCACGGTCGCGGCGGTACGGTCGGGCGCGGAGGCGGGCCGACACACGCGGCAATCCTGGCCCAGCCGGAAGGGTGTTTTTCCGGGCGCATCCGCATCACCGAGCAAGGAGAAGTTCTGAACTGGAAGTATGCCGATGCGGTGCTCGCGGAATGGAACCTGGAACTAATGATTGCCGCGAGCCTGGAAGCTTTCACGCGCTCAGGCGCTCAGCCAAAGGATCAGGCGCGCTGGGAAGAGGCTATGGAAGAAATGTCGGCGGACGCTCATCGCGTCTATCGCCGCGACATCGCGGAAAATGCCGACTTGCTGGAGTACTTTGAGCAGGCCACGCCGGTGCAGGAACTGGATGCAGCGCGCATTGGCTCGCGGCCATCGCGCCGAAGCAGAGGCCGTCATTTGGAAGATCTGCGCGCCATTCCGTGGGTGTTCGGATGGATGCAAAGCCGCCATGCCGTGCCCGCGTGGTACGGAGTAGGGCAGGGATTGCAGAGCTTCGCCGCGAAAGGAAGAGGTCACGAGCGGCTGCTGCGCGAGATGTTAAAGCATTTCACTCTCTTTTCGAACCTAGCGCACAACGTCGAGCTCGGCATGGCCAAGGCGGATCTTCACATTGCCCGCGTTTATTCCGAACTGGTGAAGAATACGGGGTTGCGCACGCGCGTCTTCGCCATGCTCGAAGCGGAGTTTCTGCGGTCGCGGCAGATGATTTTGCACATCTCCGGCCAACGGGAGTTGCTGGCGCGCAACCGGGTGTTGGCGCGTTCCATTCATTTGCGCAATCCGTATGTGGATCCGATGAGCCTGATCCAGGTGGAGCTTTTGCGCCGCAAGCAGCAGGGACAAGATCTCGGGAACCTCGAATATCCTCTAGGCGCGACCATCAATGGCATCGCTGCGGGACTGCACAACACGGGATAGTCGTTGAGTTTCTCCGCTAACCGTGAGTCTGGCTGCGCGTCATATATTATGTTGTCCTGCATGGAAGGGCCGGAGTGCGTCGTTTATCCCTGCGGTTTGCGGAACCTTCATGTTCCTATGCGCGTACTCTTCAAGGAGCCTTTGCGCTCCCATCTCGTCTACTCCCGGAAAGAGGCTGAAATGTTTGCTCCCAGAGTCATTGTTTGTCTGCTGTTGCTGCTCATCCTGCCTTTAGCGATGCTGGGGCAAAATGTGTCTCCCAAGGCAACTTCCGGCGCCGCGGCGGAGACAAAAGCTCCCCAGCTCGAACACTTTGATCCTAATCTGACCGACCAGACGTTGAGTCCGTGCGACGATTTTTATAAGTACTCCTGCAACAAGTGGCTCAAGGCGAATCCGATTCCCGCCGACCAGGTGTACTGGAGCACGGGTAGCAGCCTGGAACTGTGGAATGAAAACCTGCTGCGCGAGACTTTGGAGGCGAGCAGCAAGAACGATGCGACTCGCAGCCCGGTGCAGCAGAAGATTGGCGACTACTGGGCGGCCTGCATGGATGAGAGCGGCATTGAAGCGGCCGGCTTGAAGCCCCTGCAACCGGAACTTGACCGGATTGCCGCCATACAGTCGAAGAAAGAAATTACGCTTGAGATTGCGCATCTGCACCATCTATTTCCCGGCGCCTGGGAGCAGTCGGACAATCAGACGAACTCGCCATTTTTCGGTTTCACGGGCGGACAAGACTATGACGACGCTTCCAAAGTAGTGGCGCAGATCGATCAGGGAGGTCTAAGCCTGCCCAGTCGCGACTTCTACATCAAAACCGACGACAAGTCTGTTGAGACTCTTAAGAAATATCGCGCGCATCTACAGAAGATGTTTGTTCTGGCCGGGGAAACAGAGGCGCAGGCCAGCAACGACGCCGGCACCGTGATTGAATTGGAAACCGCCATGGCTCAGGCGCAAATGGATAACGTCACGCGCCGCGATCCGAAAAACGTCAACAACAAGATGAGCCTGGCGCAGATTCGCGAGCTTACGCCTTCCATCGAGTGGGATGTTTACCTCAAAGCGGTGAAGGCCCCGGCCACCGATCACTACATCGTGACTTCGCCTGCTTTCTTCCGCGCCGAGGAAAAACTGCTGGTCGAACATCCGCTCGAGCATTGGAAGACCTACATGCGCTGGCAGGTGATTCACCACTCTGCTCCTTATTTGACCAAAGCGATGGCCGATGAAAATTTTGACTTTTTTGCGCACATGCTGGCGGGCCAGCAGGAGCAGCTTCCGCGCTGGCGGCGTTGCACGCGGGCTGCCGACCGCGACCTGGGTGAGGCGCTGGGGCAGGCTTATGTCGATCGCGCTTTTCCGCCGGAGAGCAAGGCTCGCACCCTTGAAATGGTGCACGCCATCGAGCGGGCCATGCATGACGACATTGAAAGTGTTACCTGGATGACGCCCGCGACCAAGGAACAAGCCATCGTGAAGCTGAAGGGGATTGAGGACAAGATCGGATATCCCTCGCACTGGCGCGATTATTCGAGCGTGAAGGTCACGCGCGAGAGCTACCTGGGCAACATGGAACAGGCGTCGGCAGCCGAATTCGAGCGCTGGGTGGCCAAGGTCGGCAAGCCGGTGGACCGCAGCGAATGGACCATGACGCCGCCTACCATCAACGCCTATTACGATCCACAATTGAACACCATCAACTTCCCGGCGGGCATTTTGCAGCCTCCGTTCTTTGAGAAGGGCATGGACGATTCCGTGAATTACGGCGCCATTGGCATGGTCATCGGCCACGAACTTACCCATGGCTTCGACGATCAGGGACGCAAGTTCGACGCACACGGAAACCTGCGTGACTGGTGGACCGCGGAAGACGCTAAACAATACGACGAACGCGGGAGGTGCATCTCCGATCAGTACACGGAGGAGGTTCCTGATGCCGGTCCCGGGGTGAAACAGAATGGCTTGCTGACCCAGGGCGAGGATACGGCGGACAATGGTGGTATGCATCTCGCTCTGCTTGCGCTGGAGGCTGCACTCAAAACGCAAGGGAAGTCACTCGACGAGAAAGGCCCGGACGGCTGGACCTATCGTCAGCGCTTCTTCCTCTCCTATGCCTATTCGTGGTGCGCGGCCGTGCGTCCGGAAGTGGCGCGTCTGATCGTTACCACCGATCCGCACTCGATGCCTATGTTCCGCGTGGACAACGTGGTTTCGAATATGTCCGAATTTGCCCAGGCTTTTGGCTGCAAGGCTGGGCAGAAGATGGTGCGGGCGAACGCTTGCCGGGTGTGGTGAGCGTGATTGACGAAAAATCGCGATATTACTCATTGGCACTGAGGCTGGGCTCGGGTGGGGGGCGTCGAAAACCTCGCCAAATCCCGGAAATGACCAATAAAATGCAGCCTGCACAAATGGCGATGCTTGTGACATTCATGGTCACAGCTTGCGTCTGGTTAGAAGGCTCCAAACCGTTGAAACGCGCCGGAATGAGATGGAAGTGCTGGGCGGCGTAACTGAAGAGGAAAATCATTCCCAGCAACATCCTCCCCCATCCGAAACGGGCCTTCGGTCGAGGGTAGCCTTTCGCAATCGAAAGCGCGCTGCGTCCCGCGTTGAACAGGTAGACAGCAAGAGCAAAAAATAGCAGGTATCCTAAAAGGATCCAGAGGGCTTGGCTACGGCCGGCACCGAATCCTCGGGTGATCCCGAGGAATATTCCTCGAAGGAGCAGGAGTGCAAGACCATAGCCAGCGACGACAGATAGCCAGCCCATGATCTGAATGCCGCGGTGTCTCGCATCCATTTGGAAGCCTTCAGCGGCGCTATTCTACCCGATTCGTTGGCGTAACATCGCCATAGCACTCATTGATTCGATCATTTCTGTAGATCATTCTCGCAATGAACAATCCCGACAAAATGAGATAGGCCAACCGTCAGGCTGGCCCATTTTCTTGGCAACGTTTTTGTCTTTGGTTAACGGTTAGCGGTTGAAGTCCTCTTTGGACTGCGCGCGTTTTATGTATTTCTCCAGGTTCGACCGGTTGGCATCATCGGGCACGCCTGCAAGAGCGTTCTGCAATTCTTTGACGGCTTTGTCGAATTCGCCCTGACCGCTATAAACGCGGGCCAGACCGACGTGCGATATCCAAAAGTCGGGATACTTTTTCGCGTTTGAGAGGAAGACAGCGAATGCCTCTTCCTGTTTCTTTTCGCCCTGAAGCTGGCGGCCGTAGAAATAAAGTTGCTGGGCGCTGGCTTTTCCCAGCGCCTGGTTGCGAGCCGTTGTGGCATCGTCTTTGCGGCCCATAGCTTCGAGGATCTGCGACTTGGTGAGCAGATTGTCGTAGCGTTCTTCGACCCGGATGGACTGGTCTTCATCCTTCAGTGCCTCGTCCAGATTGGTCTTATTGGCGAGGTAGTAGTTGGCGGCTTCGTCCCAGCTCTCCCAGAAATATTGATTCAGCCCGCGTATTTGCCGATTAATGCTGGCTTCGACGATGTCGTCTACCTTGACCGAAACTTTGAAGGGCACGGCGAGCTTTTCCCAGCGCAGGGTGACTACGGTGGAGTCAGGTTTGAGATCGTCAAAGTCATAGGTCAGGGCATCGTGGAATTCGGCGGTCTGTGGCTTTACCGTGACCCGCAACGCATCTTCATCCTGCTTATAGCTGAAACTTCCCCACGCGGTGGACATCTTCGAGAAGATCACCGTCCACTGATCTTGGCCGGGGATCATGTGTAGACCGTAAGTTCCTTTGTCGAGCGGTTGGCCTTCAATCGTGACCGGATCGGTAAATGTAACGGTGGTATTTTCGTTGGCTCCGGCGCGCCAGACCTCTCCGTAAGGTACGAGCTTGCCCCAGACCTGGCGGTCATTCACCAGCGGGCGATGATAGTTGATGGTAATGTCGGTGAGGCCAAGGCGCTGTGTGATCACGGCATGCTGGCTCTGCAGTGGCAGATCGAGCATGATGCCCTGGGCCTGGCAGAGACTGGCCAACGCCAATAGGCCGGATAACAAAACAAGCAGACGAGTTCTGTGCATGGAAGCTCCTCTTCTCGGGTGGGAATCGAACAGCGCAGTCGCAATCATGCAGTCGCAATCCCGCAGTCGCAATCCTGATCGAGCACGTAGATGGGCACCTGCGCCTGGCCGCTGCGCTGTTTGGCTTAGACGGGGGACCGATGCCAAGGTAAGCAAATGGACTGATAGCAGCAGTTGACTCCCTTTGCCGTTGTACAACCACGGTTGGTTGCGGGGTCCTGAGGGCTATCAGTAACGATGGTTTCGACGTTGTTGGTGAGACATTGCACCGGAGAAAAGGTGCATAATGCGACCAGGGAGGCCAGGATGAAAGACTTCGTGGCC